>DATJPW010000269.1:0-38253 GCA_035506215.1 Desulfomonilaceae bacterium | reverse complement strand
CAGGCGAGCAAAGGCGTTACCAACTGAAGAATCGAATCCGCTGCCATGAGAACCAGAGGATAGACCACCAACCCATAGAAACGGGTTATCAGCGAAAGGGGTGAACCCCAATAGACCAAAGAGACACTGCTCAGAGCGGAGGCCAGAACAGCAAGGAGACCTATATACTTCCAGACTCGATACCGCTGAGTGGCTTCATAACTGTTGTTTTTATTAGAGGGTTTCTTCCGAGAAATCAGTGGATCTTGCAGGATGTCCAAAGTGGTTCCCATCGGACAGACATGCCCACAGAAGAAGCGCCCGATAAACAATGCTGCCACAAGGACAAACAGTCCGGGAAGCAGATAGACCAGGAATTCTCTGGAAGCAATGAGCGTTCCGACGGCAATAAGGGGGTCCACTCGGAGCAAGAAGTCTACAGCAAGCCCATCAGGCAATGGATACGCGGCGAACAGCAACAGACCCAGGAAAACCGCCAGGGTGACGGTCTGGGTCATCTTGTGGAACTTCATTAGACTTCTATATTCCTCACATCCAATTTCTGTAGATCCATGCGGCCTAGACCGCGTTCAGCCGCAAGGCGAATGTGTTTCACCTGGCCGGGTTCAAATTTCCGACCGTACCATGTGCCCAGTGCGACCATCTGGGCATCCGCCGCAACCATATCCGTGGAAGCGATGATCAGATTCAACGGAAGCACCTTACCTGGCCCCCCCGGACCGCCCGTGCTGAGAATCCGAGTCCCGTCGATCACCACTAAATGAGGTTTCAGCACTGAGACCATGTCCACAATGGCGTCGTGGAGTTCGTACCGTCCGTGGAACGCGACCCGATCATGGATCAACCCCATCATACCTTTCATGGAAAGGCTGACACCCGATGCAGAGTGGGATTTGCCGACTGGAACAGCGATAAGAACATCCGCATCCAGGACTTCGGCGACTACTTGCAAGGACTTAAACTGACGGCCTAGGGGGACTTTTGCCTCGCGGAACATCCTTTTGGACTTAACCACATCCACCGTAGTCTGCGGAATGGCCGCGCAAGACGCGGGAATCTTCGAAAGGGCAAGACATTCGCTCGGAGTGTGCAAGACATTGTCAAGAACAGAGATTCTAGAGGCGCCGCACTGCGCGCACATCCTAGCTACTTCACTCACGACAGCCGGATGTGTGTTGGCGCCCGCTCCGGGACCGCTCGCAAAGCTCATATTTGGTTTGATGACCACTTTGTTGCCGGGCTTCACAAACTGCTGCATTCCTCCCAAGGCATCGACAGCGGACCGGGTCATCAGGGTTGGGTCACTGCCCTGAACTACGACCACGTCAGGAAAAGATTGCGCGTGCGCTTCCGGTGTATCAAAGAAAGCTCTAGGCCACACAGTCAGCACGGTCGCTGTAGCGGCTAATCCCTTTTTCAGGAAGTCACGTCGGTCTGGTTGAAGTGGCATGTCGGGTCACCCTCGCTGACGGATCAAAAGAATACAACATCAAGTAAAACCATTGCCGGTAAAAAAGTCAACAGAGTGAACGATAGCGTTCTTCGCTTGAAAAAGAATTGACATCAAATCCGTTAAAGTATATTGGCGAAGTCACCAAGCTGAAGCTCTCTATTCATTGCATGGGTAAGCGTTGTTAAAAACAAGACCAAACTTTCTTTTGTACCCGAACGTGAGTTCACCCGAGTTCCTGAAACTCGCGGCTGTGACGAATACACAACCGTATCTGGATGATCAGTTGCCTGTTTCAGTTACGGATGACCGGGCTGCTTCCAGAAACCCTCTCAGAATCATTGAGCTAGTCTGCGCGGCCTTGGTGGCGTTTCTCTTAGTGGTGACGATTTCTTTTCTGATGCTGCGTCCCACTTTGAAAGAGATCAGAGCGGAGGCTAGGTCAGAGTGGGCCGGATTTATTCGGTCGGTCGCTGAACGCAACTCCTTGATCCCAGGCCTTATCGAATCTTACAAGGGCTTTGAATCAGGACACAGCAGATTCCTAGAGAGGTTGATGCAGGCTCGATCCATCTCGATCCGCTCCACTGATCCTGACCGCATTGTGGCATCTGTCGATGAAATCAACGGCCTACTCGAAGAAATCGGGAAGCTTGCGCAATCGAAGCCCGGCTTGGCGCAGTATCCGCCGTTTGCAACGCAATGGAAAAAGGTGGAGAAGATCAATCATCGCATGTCTCGCCAGAGGGCCCAATATAATGCCATTGCCGGCTCTTACAACAGGTTCCTGAACGTATTTCCCCAGAACCTGCTCGCGGTTGCATTCGGATTCGTCCCGCTTAACGTTTATCCTGTAAACGGGAACGCAAGCGATAGCTTCTAATTGTCTTGCTAGTGTTAAAGCGCCGATCACTCCAGCGAATCGCATCATAAGCACATGGGCGGGAATCTTTGGTCATGAATCGACTTATGAAGGCGGGCAGTGACTGAAAATTGTTATTCCCGAGGCGTAAAGCCCGAAACAATCTCCGGCACAAGAAAACTCAGAATTGCAATTTAGTGAATTTCGGACGAATTAGCGATTTCCTCTTCCCCGACTTTTTGTATGTTCCCTCCGGTGAATACAAAACTCGCTAATATGAGTTTATCCTTTTTTGACGGATGGAGATAGCGTACACAGAAGCCTGGTTTACCGTCGGAGTGGTAATTAGTGATGGGCAGGACCCCGTGGATTCGCGACTGCCAGCTTATAACACGTTTCCCGAGCCTTGGGGTCCAATGCATGAAGTAAAGCCTCGAGTAGTCACATCCGGGGTCCTTGTCGATCGGCGCATAAGCCGCAATATAGTTACTCTTCGGCCCACGAACCGGATCGTCAGTTGTGTTCACCGTTCTCCAGGCCACAATACGCATAAAAGGGACTGTCCTGGCTATGTCTTCAGGCGGGGAAAGTTTCATGTTATGCGTATAGATAAAGCCAACTCTGCCGTCCTCAATCTTCACTTTGTACCAAACATCTTTTTTCACGCCGAAATCCGTGGAATCGTCACTCGTTGAGACACTCTCAGCCGCTGCAACCCGGCCCGCGATCTTGCCTCTTGTAACGGGCTTGTCGCCACTTCCTTCGGTTTCCCTTATCGTGACCACGCGGTCATAGACCTCGAATTTTTTCCCTGGAGGCAGCACCTCGATGATTTCATAGTTGCGTCCGGGGTAAAGGCGAAAGTTGGCTTTAGTTTTTGTTTCTCCCTCAGCCTGGGGCGGAACTCCCTCAATAGACCGTCTCAACTCATGGGTCCTGGCAATTATGTCCTCGCCCCCGATCATCTTTTGTTCGAGATACCCTTCACGGCCATCTCGGGTCCGAACTCGATACCATTCACCTACTTTGTCCAGCACGTGCACTGGTGTTTCTGCGGGCAGTTTCTTTATCGCTTCGGAATTCAGATTCGCTGTCTGAAATAGAGAACAAGTCCTTATGGTTATTCCGTCTCTTGGCGTAAAAGGATTTTTCTTTTTCAGGATCTTGCTTTGAGCCTTCTTCAACAGCTCTTTTTTAACTGTTTCCACCTCTTGGCAGCCGCCGGCAAAAAAGCATAACATTGCCAACAATACAATAACGACGAGAGAGCCATCGAACCGGTTGTCCTTCACAACGAAGCGCATTTGCATATTCTCCTGTGCCCTCCCGGCGGATAAGCATATTACTGTTGGACTGATAAATCAACTGCGCATTATGTGGAATTCTCACGATAATCGTTGATTTACATGCTGAAATCGGTTAGATTTTGGCTCTAAAGTAATTTGTCGTATCACATAATCCGAACAGGAGACTCCTTCAAGGGGTATAAACAAAAGGGAACGGCGTTTTCCAAGGGAGTGTGGGGCCACGTGATCTTTCAAGCCTGGGCCAGAACGGATGTCGGAAAATACCGAACCCTGAATGAAGACTGCCATCTGGTCGATGCTGACAATGGTCTTATTTTGGTATTTGACGGCATGGGCGGTCACTTGGCCGGCGAAGTGGCTTCTCGTCTTGCGATGGAGACGATGGCAGAGTTTTACAAACGATATGCCGGTAATAGGACTGAGGTCGTTCCCAGGCTGGACAATTACGACCCGGCTTTTTCGTATCATTGCAATGTATTGCGGCATGCGGTTTTCGAAGCCAATAGAGTCGTCCTGGAAAAATCTCTCCAGACTCAACAGTTGTCCGGTATGGGAAGCACCGTGGCCGGAATGGCCATCCGTGAGTTTACAGTTTCCACAATTAATGTTGGTGACAGCAGGATCTACCTGATCCGCAACAACATGATCGAGCAGATCTCGATTGACCATACTTTGGCAAATGACCAAGTAGAACGTGGCGTCATGACGCCTGAAGAGGCGTACGATTCGGACTTGAGACATGTGCTGTCCTCTGTTATCGGGGTAGATACAGAGGTTCAGGTGCATGTAGATGAGCTGTCTCTGTTGCCGGCTGACATTTTCCTTCTGTGTACCGACGGCCTGACGGCTGTCATGAAAGACGATGAGATCCTAACCGAAATTAGGAAGACCGAGGTGGGCCCCGAAACCCTTGATCGCCTTATCGACGAGGCCAACAGGAGGGGGGGGCCTGACAATGTGACCGTGGCTTTGGTGGTCGTTTCCGACAATTCAGCCGCGCGTATGAAATTTTAGAGTGGTTCTTGAAAAGTCTAAGGGCTGGAAGGACGCGCACGGAGAAGGTCTCAGCAGCGGAGGATTTCAATGTTTAAGCTGGTCCTGAAATTTCAAGATTCGGTCCTGGAAGAACTCACATTCGAAAAAACGCCCGTTACGATCGGTAGACGGTTCGACAATGATGTGGTCATCGACAATATGGCGGTATCGGGGCATCACGCTGCCATAGAGGAGGAAGAACCAAATTTTTATGTTCTCGTAGATCTGGAATCGTTGAACGGTACGTTTCTAAATGAAGCTAAAGTCAGCCGCGAAAAAATCTTCGATGGTGACACCATAATAGTAGGAAAACATGCCCTGAGCTTTGTCGATCTCCGGCCGGAATCCGAAAGGCCGGCGCCGGAGGAGTCTGGCCGAGGCCTCAAGGACACTGGCGCTTACCGAGACACTGTGGTCCTGGACACCAAGGCGCAACAAGAACTGTTGGCGAAACAAGCGGCCGCAAAAGGAATCTCTGAGGCACAACTGGCTGAGAAACCGAAGAAAATAGATTTTGCCGGCTCGCTTACGATAATATCCGGCGGTACACCCCAAATAATTGATTTGAACAAACGACTTATCAGACTTGGAAAAAGCGCGGACTGCGAAGTAAAATGTTCGGGGCTCCTGGTAGGAAAAACAGCCGCTCTTATCAATAAAAGGCCGAACGGGTTTTTCCTGGCATACGCTGAGGGACTCAAGAAACCTGAAGTGAACGGTCAATCGGTCTCTACACAGATCCAGCTTCAGGACGGCGATGAGATTGTGATTGGGAACACTCACATGACTTTTAACGTTCACGAAGAGATAACTCGCGGTAATGCTTCCTGAAAGGAATTACTTTTCTAATGTCCATTTCCGCTGTCTTGTTAGCAGACAAATCATAGCCGTGTTCCGAATACGCGAGAATTACGACGAGTCCCCACTTTTCGCTGAGATCTAGCCCTTAACATTATTGCGAACAGTATCAGTAGGCCCACTAGCAACATAGCCACACCCACTATCTTCCTCATCATAGACGGTTTGGCTGCTTCAGAATGAGGCGCCTGCCTAGCGATGGGCAATTCCGGGACCTGTTGTTCTGCGCCGAAACTGATTTCAGACGATGAAGCCGAAACTTGGCCAAGATTCATGCTCGCTGAAAATTGTCCGGGCTCCGATGGTTTGGCCTGTGGATTATCATAATAAAATCGATAAGCCATATTCTTACGATATTCAAAAACTGCCATACGTACTGACGCAGCGGCCTTGATTTCGTCTACGCTGACAGCCGGCCCCGGACCGCTAATCTCCAACTTGAGATAACGAGAGGACTGAGGCTTGAAGCGCGCCTGAAGCCGCTGCTTCACCGCGTCATCTTTGCGTATTCTAAAGAATGACCCATCATAGACTTCTTGCCAGGGCTCGTTGCCCTCTGACGTTCTAGCCAGCACTCGAACTTCCTTGACAAACTGCTTGGTCGCAGTGGAAATCCTAACACTATTGACGGGGAAGCGCTTCTCTCCAAGGTCCATTCCAATGACCGTGGAATTATTGGACCGGATGATACGCTTCTCGGTCACTCTCATTTCCTGCGGTCTGGTCAAATTCAGGTTCGAGCCGCCAGGGCAACACAGAACACCCTCGATTTTGAGTGGCGGCTGATCCTCATCCAGTATTCGGAGCTGCAAGTACTGAAAGTTGTTTAGTGGGTGCTCAATATCCAAACTGTGAAGGGAAGCTGGCTTCAGCACATCCGCTATGAGGCCGTCCATGAGAATTACATAGGTGTCGCGAGCATTGTCGGAACCCCTGATTTCAACCTTTCGCATGAAATCCGTGGAGCTGGTCTGGACCTCAATGGCGCGAGTCAAGAGCTTCGAACCCTTGTCTATCCAAATTTCGGTAAATTTACCGGGGCGTTTGGCTGCTCTGAAAATGCGCGCCGGAAATGGCGAGGTTTCTTCTCCCTTGGGCGTTTCTGTCAAAAGAATTGGGACGACTGTGCCGGAAGAAGACACTACACGGACATCAGCGAGGTCAGGCCGGCATCTTTCCAGGATTTCGGATTGTAGGGCAATCCCCACAGCGCCTTCTTGGACCTGTCCGGGGACATGGATTTCTCTGAAGACTTTCCATCCATTCGGGTCAAATTCTGTTGGGGCGGCAGTCGCTGCGACTGCACCGCCGAAAAGGAAGAGAGAAATAAGAATAAACCGAGAGATCAACGCATCTCTACGGACAAGGGTATTAAACAGCAATCCCTTTGACATGGGAGGCGATTATATCGGCATGGGCCGCGGGAATCAAGATGGCAGATTGTCGTGGGCTGCACAATTCAGAAAAATAGCGTTTGATTTTCGACAGAAAACGGACAAATATCATTGATCACCAGAGACGAGTAAAACAGCAACTGTACGGAGCAACACGTGGTTCTTGGAAAAGATGCGAAAAGGATATTGGTGACCGGCGGGGCCGGGTTCATTGGAAGTCATCTCGTAGAAGGTCTCTTGCAACGTGGAGTCAAAGTCTCGGTGCTCGACAACTTCAGCACCGGAAAAATGTCAAATCTGATTGGCCTTGGGGACGGACAGTGGCAGCCGGAAAAAGACTTTGATGTCATTGAGGGCGATGTCCGTGACCTGGGACGCGTAAGCCAAGCAGTTTCCGGGGTGCACGCAATCCTGCATCAGGCCGCGCTGGGGAGCGTTCCGCGATCTGTGGCGGATCCTGCCACTTCACAACAGGTTAACGCTGATGGGACGTTGAATGTATTTCTTTCTGCTCGGGACCATCATGTGCTTCGTGTAGTGTACGCGTCGTCGTCTTCCGTGTACGGGGATAGTTTACGCTTGCCCAAGCGAGAAGGTGAAGAAGGGTTGCCTCTGTCCCCGTATGCGCTCACCAAGCAAGTCAATGAACAATATGGTCGCCTATTTGGGGACCTGTACGGCTTAGAAACTATAGGACTCAGATACTTTAATGTTTACGGACCAAGACAGGATCCGGAGTCTGAATACGCAGCGGTGATTCCCAGATTTATCGGTGCCCTACTATCCGGCCATGCGCCAGTGGTGTACGGAACGGGTGAACAGAGCCGCGACTTCACGTACGTGAAAGACGTGGTTCGAGCAAACCTGATTGCTTTGGAAGCTCCATCGAGTGCATGCGGCAAGTCGTACAATATCGGACGGGGCGACAAGGTAACGCTGTTGAAACTGCTTCAAACGCTCCAGGAGATCCTAAATACCAACATCAGTCCAAAATTCGAGCCGCCAAGGTCGGGTGATGTCATGCACTCATCTGCTGACGTCGAGCTTGCGCTAACAACTCTCGATTTTACGGCTCAACACGACTTGCGAAGCGGCCTGGAGCAAAGCATTGACTGGTATCGCAAAAATCTTTCTCAACAGTGAGTCATTAGGAGTAATTTCTCAGTGGCTACCCAGGCTTAATTCGACTCGTCCAGTACTTTGGATCGCGGCTCATGTGCATCACCGCGTAGATCATTACGCGATCACCTTCAATGCAGTAGTAGATGCCGAATGGAAAACGCTTGATAAGATAGCGCCTCACATCTTCTTCGACGATCCGCCAAGCTTCGGGATAGATACCGATTTCTTCGATTCCGGACTCGAACGATTTGATAAAAGACTCTGCCAGTTGAGGGCTGATGTCGGCATAATATGAGACGGCGCCCAAATACTCTTCAAGCGCCTCAGGATGGAAGGAGTGCTTCACTTATTGATGATCCTGTGCGCCAGCACAGAAGCTTCATGACCGTCGATGGGCGCCACTTTGCCTCTTTTCATTTCGTTTTTACGTCCTCTCACAATGTCAAGATGAAGACGTTCCAAATCAGAGGACACATGTGTTTCCAGGTATTCAACAATGAGTTCGGCCAATACGGCCTTGGATTCATCCGGAAGCCCCAAGGCTTCCTCGTAGATCTTTTCAAGATTCGGTGACATCGTATCTCCTCAAATCCGGAAGGGGGCGGAATTGCTCTCAAATAGCATTTCCCAAGAAATGTGCCGTCTGCCCGCAATCGTCAAGCCCCAACATCGGCGGCTCGGAAAATATGGAGAAACACAATTGATTCTCCTGCCTCTGAGACTCTGCCCTCCGCGTCCCGTCTTGGTTGAAGGTCCTGTTCCAGAGCATTCTGTCCAGTCTTTTCTCAAAATGCCCCATGAACATTCCGCTGTCAAGGAGAAGAAGCTCTCATGCCGCCGACGCCGAATTCACGATCTCCGGCACTCTTGAAAGACCCACGCCATGAGAAACGGCTTACATCGCCTGACAGCCGATGCGATAGTTGGACATGGAGACTGGAACTGTTTTAACGTGGAGTTTGTGAGGACCGAGTAGTTGGAAGGTGTCTGTACAAACAAAGAGTCCGACCCTAACCCCTATACCCTCAGCCGGACTCCAGCCGGGAAAAAGCTCCCGGGAAATACATTAACAAAACAATACACGCACAATACACACCGTAGTACAGCTTGTCAAACTAGAAAATACTTGAATAATTTTAGTCCAATAATCTCTTGCACGCGCAACCAAAGATTCACGTTTTTTCTCGTGGCTGATGCCTTGGGATGGGCGCTTCCAACGCATATGAGGTCCATGAAGAGACGGCAGTGTTCTCCTTGTAGTGTCCGGTCCCCTAAGCAGGTAGCAAGCACCAAAAGGCATCGTCGAGTAAGGAGGGTGGCCCTGTGGCTAGTCCGGGAGTGGCGCCCAAGCGATGAGATTCAGCCCGTTTCGTCCGAACCGCAAGAGGAAAAAGTCAAAGCCCGAGAGTTGAGAGCGTCAGTCTTCCGTAACCCATGAGATAAGGTTTTTTTGTGTGTGAACATTGCTCTTATAACGTTTGCATAACCGTATTCCTTTGCGGTAGTTTTTG
This sequence comes from Desulfomonilaceae bacterium, assembly GCA_035506215.1. Lineage (GTDB taxonomy): Bacteria > Desulfobacterota > Desulfomonilia > Desulfomonilales > Desulfomonilaceae > DATJPW01. The sequence goes on along the minus strand of DATJPW010000269.1, from coordinate 28,714 downwards.
AAAAATCGGATGCCGCATGATATAGAAACATTACAAGGAATCCCCACCTCTTACTATCATCAACAAGAATTCCACCTACGAGGAGGCGTCAGTGAGAACCTTCGAATACCTGAAACCGACCTCAGTCCGCGAAGCCGTGGATACACTGGGCCAATTTGGAGACAGGGCCAAGGTGATCGCGGGAAGGACCGACCTGATGATCCAGTGGAAAAAGCGCCTTGTTTCACCGGAGTGCCTGATTTCCGTGCGCAACATAGCCGAGATGGATTTTATCATGCTGAACAACGACCTGCGGATCGGCAGTGCAACCACCCGCAGAACCACAAAATCAATCAGACCGAGGCTACGATGAAGAAATTCTCGTACTTAGTTCCCCAAACACTTGACGAGGCCGTCTCATTGCACCAAGCCCACGGTGATGGGGCCAAATATGTAGCCGGGGGCACGGATGTAATGGTCAAGGTCAAATCCGGGCAAATTGCCCCCGACTGTCTGATCTCTCTAAAGCACGTCGAAGGGCATTCTCAATTGGCAGTGAATAAGGACACGGGTGAGTTGCATATCGGCGCCTTCGTTACCCACCGAGTCCTGGAAACCTCTCCGCTGATTAGGCTGCAATATCCCATCATCCATGATGCGGTCCAGCACATCGGCTCGGTGCAGATCCGTAACGTGGCCACCATCGGCGGAAATCTGGTCAACGCTGTTCCTTCGGCTGACGGCGCGATTCCGCTGATCGCATTGGATGCGCGCGTCAGGATCTACGGCGTCGCGGGCGAGCGCGAGGTGGACTTGATTCACTTTTTCGAAGGCCCCGGACAAACGGTATTACAACGAGGAGAAATCCTCACTGAAATCATTGTCCCCAAGCAGGCGATTCGTACAGGCAGCGCATACCAAAAGTACGGCCGCCGGGCCGCTATGGAACTCCCTCTCATTGGCGTAGGCGTTCTGCTGAGTCTTGAAGAGGGCTCGAACCGTTGCACTAAGGTTCGCGTGGCTTTGGGGGTAGCCGCTCCCACTCCGATTCGCACTTTAGGCGCTGAGCAGTATTTGGTTGGGAAGGAAATCACTGAACAAACCTTGGGCGAAGCCGGTCAATTGGCCGCGGAGGAATCACGTGTCAGGGACAGCGTTCGCGGTGTGGCTTGGTATCGCCGCGAAATGGTCGCCGTGTTCGTGCGACGCATGGGCATGAAATGTTTGGAACGAATCAAGGGCATGCAGGTCTGACGCCGGAGAAAACGACTTGTCAATGCCTTCAGCCAATGCTCGTCGCCGGATGTTGGCATGACATCGGACATGAATTGGCCGAAGCTTCCGGTTCCCGGCTCAATGGCAGGCTGTCAATTCAGGCCCTTTGTCGGCCGTCGGCTCTCAAGTTTCAAACCCTGTTGGAGGCTCTTATATGTCTAGAGAAGTGAAGTTCAAACTGAACGGCAATCAAATTCAGATGGCAGTAGAAGACGACTGGACGCTGCTTCGCCTTTTACGCAATGAACTGGGCCTAAGGGGTACCAAGGAAGGCTGCGGCAGTGGAGAATGCGGCGCCTGCACGGTTATTGTCGACGGCCAGGCTGTTGCTTCATGTCTTTACTTCGCTGTGGAGGTTGACGGCACAGAGGTTTTGACCATCGAGGGACTCGCGGCCGCAGATGGGACCCTGCATCCGCTGCAGAAATCGTTTGTCGAGAACGGGGGTATTCAATGCGGCTTCTGCACTCCGGGAATGATTATGTCAGCCAAGGCGCTCCTGGATGAAAATCCGCGTCCGACTGAGGACGATATTAAACATGCGTTGGCCGGAAACCTCTGCCGCTGCACAGGATACATCCCGATTTTCGAATCCGTGAAGGCGGTTGTGGACAAGAGTTTCGAGGACATAGACGTAGTGGTACGGAAAGCCGAGGCCCCTTCGGACTCGTAGAACGGTTGTCGGTTTTCACGAGACTGGTGCGTCTCGACGGGTTCTGGTAAAGACTCCCAGAGCCTACTACGTATGCCTCGCAACGTGTGACAAGCCGTGGCAACATATTCACTCGGCCCACGAACAGCAAAGGACGGGATAAGAATGGAGACTTCGCAAGAGTTCACAGCCATTGGAAGGCGGGTTCCAAAGGTGGATGCCGTAGATAAGGCTACGGGGAGGGCTCAATATATTCAGGATGTTGAACTGCCCGGCATGCTCTACGGCAAGATTCTTTACAGCAAATATCCCCACGCTCGTATCGTAAAGATTAATACCGAAAAAGCCAAAGCTTTGCCGGGGGTACGCGTGGTCTTGACGGGCGAGGATATCCCGGCGATACGCATGGGAGTTTATAAAGACAACCCGCCTCTGAAGGCAGGAAAGGTCCGATCCTATCGGGATGAAGTGGTCGCGGTCGCCGCCACTGATCCGAAGACCGCCAAGGAAGCGATTGATCTAATCGAAGTCACCTACGAGGCGCTTCCGGCAGTCTTCGATCCTGAGGAAGCCATGAGGCCTGATGCGCCTCTGGTCCACGAAGACCACAAAACCAACATCCTGAAAATGCCTTGGAAGCTTCATTATGGAGATGTGGAAGCCGCCAAGCTTGAAGCGGCATTTTCGGTCGAGGAACGCTTCACCACTACTTGGGTTACTCACTGCTGCCTGAGCACCAGTGGGGCCATCGCCGATTTTGACCACGCGAACAACTTGACCGTTTACAGCAACACGCAAATTCCCTCTCTGGCTCAGAAAGACTTCCTTGAAACACTAAAGGCCCTAGGGATCGAAGGCACGCGGGTACGGGTTATAAAACCTTGCATCGGCGGTGGATTCGGTAGCAAGCTGGACACCTACGCGTACGAACATGTGGCCATTCTTCTGGCTTGGCACGCACGGCGGCCGGTGAAAATAATGTTCGACCGTGAAGAAGAATTTGTGGCCACATCTACCCGCCAGCCAACAATTATCAACATTTCAATGGGTTGCGACAAAGACGGCAAACTGTTGTACCGCGATATGTCGATGGTTCTGGACAACGGCGCCTACACCTCGTGGGGCGTCACCACGCCATCGGTGATGATGATGCCTATCACATCGCTTTACCGGGTCCCGAACGTGCGCTACTCGGCCAAATGCGTTTACACTAACAACACCTACTCCCAGGCCATGCGTGGTTATGGCAATCCCCAGGCCACATTTGCCATCGAGAGCGTCATGGACATGCTTGCCGAAGCCGCCGGCATTGATCGCATGGAAATCAGGCGTATCAACTCGAACCGTCCGGGCGATGTAACGCCCCAAGGGTTCCGCATTACCTCTTGTGGGCTTCCCGAATGCATGGAAGCGGTCTCAGAAAAACTGGAACTTGATCGCCCTAAGGAAAAAGGCGTGGGGGTCGGTGTAGCGTCTCTAATTCACGTTGGCGGCGGAGCGCGAATATATAAGTCAGACGGGTGTGGGACGATCATCAAAATGGATGACTACGGCAAGGCGGACGTTTTCACCGGCGCTTCGGACATGGGTCAGGGTTCCGATACCGTGCTGGCCCAATTCGTTGCCGAAGAACTGGGAATCCTCGTGGATGACGTCCGTGTGATCCATTCGGACACGGATGTCTGCCCATGGGACGTGGGCGCCCACGCGAGCCGCACCACATTTGTGGCGGGCAACGCGGCTTTGGGCGCGGCAAACAAAATACGACAACGTCTGCTGAAATTGGCCGCTGAGGCCCTTGAGGCCGATGTGGACGACTTGGTCATGAGGGACCGCGCTGTTTTTGTCAAGGGCAGCCCAGCATCGCAAGTGCCAATTGACAAACTGCTGCGCAATGCCCACTTCAAACACGGTGGTCAGATGATGATGGCTGATTATTTTTATGATCCGGCCAACGAAAACATGGGTCGTGACTTCCGCGGTAATATGTCGGCGACCTATTCCTTTGGCGCCCACGGGGTGCGCGTGAGAGTGGACGAAGAGACCGGTAAGGTAGAAATTCTCGACTACGTAGCTGCCCATGATGTGGGTCGAGCCATCAATCCCATGCTGCTGGACGGCCAGGTCTATGGTGGAGTGCTGATGGGAATCGGTTACGCACTTACCGAGCAGGTGCTTGTGGAAAAGGGGCGAAACATGAACCCCAATTTCCGGGACTACAAGATTCTGACCGCCAAGGACGCCATTTCATTGAAACCGGTGGTGATTGAGACTTTTGACGAGGAAGGGCCTTACGGCGCCAAAGGCATTGGCGAGCCTGGGTGCGTTCCCACAGCGCCAGCCATTGCCAATGCCATATATGATGCTATAGGCGTCCGGATAAAGGATCTGCCGATCACGCCAGAGAGAGTGCTGGCCGCAATAAAAAAGAAACAGGGGGTCGAATCCTGCGGAATTGACCCGTTGACTGAAAGAGAACTGTCGTGTGAGTGATAGCGGCAAAGGACCACCAAGGAGGAAACAGTTCGATTGTGTGCCACTGCCGGCTCGTCCAGGTGTGATATTTAATTCGGACAGAACCTCCCCAAAATGCCGTGTCATTAGTTCGAGCAAAGTTGATGAGTCATGATACGCGTTCCAACTCATAGGCGTCCCACTCATCCGGGTGAAATGCTTTTAGACGAATTCCTAAGACGTATGGGTATCACGCAAAGTGAATTGGCCGACGCTATTCGTGTTCCTTATCAACGAATAAACAAAATAATCAACGGTCGTAGGGGAGGGACACCCAGTACCGCTTTGCGGTTAGCAAAGTTCTCCGGCATGTCACCCGATTTCTGGATGAATGTACAGCTACGGTGGGATTTGTATCAGGCCCAACAGACCGAAGGGGATGAGCTGAAAAGCATCCGACCTCATGCCGCAGTGGCTCAGTAATTGCGGCCCTATCTGCCCCACTGGAGGATGCCTAATAAAACCAGGAGGCATGCCGTCTGCAAAGAGCCCGCGAGTATCTGCCAGGTCCGAGTCTTGACATCGAGCAATATCGCTCCAAGAACGAGGACCCAGCACGGTACCAGATAGTACCAACCCGCCCAGGAAGCAAAGACCTGCAAGAGGATAAAAATCAATTGATGCAGAACAACGTTTAGGGTCGTCATGTACCACATATTGGAGCCCCCCTTTCTTCACGGGTTACGATTTCGAGTTTATCTCAAATCTGCTGTCAAGCCGAATCTCCACGCTCATTCAGTCTTTTCCGAGCCCAGACGGTTCATCAAGGTCGCCGCATACGCTGCGCCGAAGCCGTTATCGATGTTGACTACAACCAAACCGGGAGCGCAGGAATTGAGCATGGCCAGCAGCGCGGCGATCCCTCCGAACGACGCGCCGTAGCCTATTGATGTGGGAACAGCGATCACGGGCCGGTCAACAAGTCCCGCGACCACACTGGGAAGCGCTCCCTCCATGCCGGCAACCGCAATAATCACCGAAGCCGCCCTGAGTTTCTGGCTGTTGTTCAGTATCCTGTGGATACCGGCGATCCCAACATCACAGAGGCTGTCAACTCGATTGCCTAGAGCATAGGCAGCTACCTTGGCCTCTTCGGCAACGGGGATATCGGAGCTGCCCGCGCACACGACGAGCACCGTACCTCGACCTCGAATCTGAATTTCTCCGGCCGTGTACAGCAGGGTCCCCGCGTCACGGTTATGTTGAAGATCCGGGACCTCAGTCAGTATCCGGCGCGCCTTGTCCTCCTGAACGCGAGTTATTAGCACCGTATCTTGTCGAGCCTGTAAGCTCCTGAAAATGCCTAAGATCTGATCGACGGTCTTGCCTTCTCCGTAAATCACCTCCGGAAACCCGAGTCGCACAGCGCGGTGGTGATCCACCGTCGCATAGCCCAGATCTTCAGTCTGTAAATCCTGAAACAGGACACCCGCCTTCTCCGGAGACAGCCGACCATCTTTGATATCATGCAGGAGCGTTAGCAGCTTTTGTCGATCCAAATCATTTCCTCTCTTTGGGGAGCGCGTCAGCCGCCTCCGTTACAAGATAAAATAAAAATTGGTGGTAAAGCAACGGGGAGTGTCCCAATTAACTGTCATACCCGCTTTCGCCCATGTGCGTGCGCGGTATCCTAGATTCCGACTTTTACCTGAAAATACGTGGTCTCGTGGGAACGAATTGTACGACTTTCATGAATCAGATAAACCAAAGCCCCGGAAAGGAGGATATGAACCGGGGCTTCGCTAGGGGAAGAGGTATGTTGAGTAGCGGGCTACGCCTCCCGCTATCTGGGTGGAGGTTAGACCATAATTCCTGACACTTGTCAACATAATTTAAAGTGAATTCTAAAAATAACATACTACCTTTCAATTTAACAATCATCTTTTCGATTATGATCGATTTTGGCAGTCAACCTCGCGGAATTCAGATCAGGCTTCGAATGACGTCCCCTTTTCCCACCACTCCCACCAGCTTGCCGTGGTCAACCACCGGAATAGTATGGATCTTCTGCTCGCTCATAATGCGCGCTACCTCCGAAATATCGGTCTCCGGGTCAACACAAACAGCGGGCTTGGATAAAATGTCACCCACGGTGGTGGCAGTAAGACGTTTGAATTCCTTTTGCATCCGCCATGGACTTTCCAATGGAATTATGGAATCAAGTATTACGAATACCGTGGGAATGTGCAGTGGTTTGTTATGCTCCACCAGGTCCGATTCGCATACCACGCCTATGACGTCCCCTTCGTCGTCAACCACCGGCACCCCGTTGATGTTCTTTTGAGAAAGGACTTCTGCCAAATTGCGAAGGGGTGTCTCTGGTGTCACGGTGACCACGTTGCGGGTCATTACGTCCGCTACTTTAGCCATGTGATCCTCCTCAATTCGTGCGCCATGCCGGAAAGACCGGTCATGAGGGGCGGATGAAATTTGGTTTGAGTCTGTTCGGTGTTGTTGTTCATAACATAATGACGCTGTTTGTAATATAAAGGTTTTTGCTTATCCGGGAGGATATCATGAAAAGTTATCGGAAGGAGCTATGGTTCAACATCCCCAAGCGGAGGGGCTTCGTCAACATAACATCCCAAGTGGATAAGGCGATTGTCGAAAGCGGAATCAAAGAGGGGCTCGTCCTGGTGAACGCCATGCATATTACTGCTTCGGTTTTCATTAACGATGATGAATCGGGCCTTCATCAGGATTACGAGAAATGGCTCGAAACGCTGGCGCCACATGAGCCGATTAGCAAGTATCTCCACAACCGCACTGGAGAAGACAACGCCGACGCCCACTTGAAGAGACAGATCATGGGCCGCGAGGTCGTGGTTGCCATTACCGCCGGCAAACTCGACCTCGGACCATGGGAACAGATCTTTTATGGAGAATTTGACGGCCGTCGCAAGAAACGGGCGCTTATCAAGATCATCGGGGAATGACTCTTATCTTCACTAACGACGGGGACAGGCTGTCATTGAAATCCCCGCTTTTCAGTGGGGAAAGCAATTTCCCAGCCTTCTGTAGGGGCAGACCCGCGTGTCTGCCCGCATTTGGGCGCACACACGGGTGCGCCCCTACCGCGCGACACCTACAGCAATGACAAGTAATCCTATTTCGTTGCGAAATTCAAATGGTCACGGTCCGCTGTCGCTTCAATGGTCGTCCCCGGACTAAATTTGCCTGCCAGGATTTCAGTCGCCAGTGGGTTCTCCACAAGGCGTTGAATAGCCCGCTTCAGAGGTCTAGCGCCGAAGGCGGGGTCGAATCCCTCATTCGCAAGCATTTGTGCGGCTGCCGGGTCCAGGACCAATGTAAGTTTCATTTCTGCCAGTCGCTTATTTAGTCTGCCTATCTGAATACCCACGATCTGCTTGATCTGATCTCTATCCAGTGCATGGAATATGATCACGTCGTCCAGCCTATTGAGGAACTCGGGTTTGAAATGATATCTGAGGACCTCCATCACCTTCGACTTCATCTTTTCTTCATCTCTGCCGGCAAACTCGCCGATTTCGGACGAGCCGATATTTGAAGTCATGATGATGATCGTGTTTCTGAAATCGACGGTTCGGCCTTTCCCATCGGTCAGCCGACCATCGTCCAATATCTGGAGAAGGGTATTGAAGACTTCAGGATGCGCCTTTTCGATCTCGTCGAAGAGAACAACGGAATAGGGACGCCGTCGCACTGCCTCTGTGAGATAACCTCCCTCCTCGTACCCCACATATCCGGGCGGGGCCCCGATCAATCTCGCGACAGAGTGTCTCTCCTGGTACTCCGACATATCGATTCTCACCATGGCCTGCTCGTCGTCAAAGAGAAACTCTGCGAGGGCCCTGGCGGTCTCAGTCTTGCCCACTCCGGTAGGACCTAGAAATATGAATGAACCGATGGGCCGGTTCGGGTCTTGCAAGCCCGACCTGGCTCGACGCACCGCGTCTGATACGGCGACTATGGCTTCGTGCTGTCCGATTACTCGTTTCCCGATTCGGTCTTCCATGGTCAGGAGCTTTTGCACTTCTCCTTCGAGCATTTTGGAGACCGGGATTCCCGTCCATTTAGAGACCACCTGTGCGATATCTTCCGGACCGACCTCTTCTTGTAACAGTCCACCGTCCTTTTGGATCTCCGCCAGCTCCTGGTTCTTCTGTTGAATATCTTTTTCCAGGGAGATGAGCATGCCGTACTTGAGCTCCGCGGCCTTGCTCAGGTTACCCTCCCGTTCGGCTTTGGCGGCCTCAGTCTTGGCGCGCTCGTATCTTTCCTTTAGTTCCCTGATCGCGGTGATCACTTTTTTTTCTTTGTGCCATTTCTCCTTGAGGACCTCGGATTCGGCTGTGAGTTTCGAGATTTCCGTCCGCACCTTTCCGAGTCTCTCCTTGCTGGCAGCATCCGGTTCCTTGGTAAGGGCCTGTTCCTCGATCTGAAGCTGAATTATCCGGCGCTGGATTTCATCGATTTCGGTGGGCATCGAGTCGATTTCTATCCTCAACCGGGATGAGGCCTCGTCTATGAGGTCGATGGCCTTGTCAGGGAGGAAACGATCCGTGATATAGCGATTGGACAGAGTCACCGCCGCGATAATTGCCGCATCCTGGATTCTCACGCCGTGATGGATCTCATAGCGTTCTTTAAGTCCCCTCAAAATCGCTATTGAGTCCTCGACAGACGGCTCCGCCACGTATATTGGCTGAAACCTGCGCTCTAGAGCGGCGTCCTTTTCAATATATTTGCGATATTCGTTGACAGTTGTGGCGCCCACGCATCTAAGCTCGCCTCTGGCTAACGCGGGTTTCAACATATTGGAAGCATCGACCGCGCCTTCCGCCCCGCCGGCTCCGACAAGGGTGTGCAGTTCGTCGATAAAAAGGATAATTTCCCCGGCCGCTGTTTCAATTTCCTTGAGCACGGCTTTGAGTCGATCTTCAAACTCGCCCCGATACTTGGTGCCTGCAATCAATTGGCCCAAATCCAAGGCCAAAACACGTTTTCCCTTGAGCGTCTCCGGAATGTCTCCTGAGACGATCCGGCCCGCAAGTCCCTCTGCAATCGCCGTTTTCCCGACTCCGGGATCTCCGATCAGGACCGGGTTGTTCTTGGTCCTACGGGAGAGTACCTGAATAATTCGCCTGATCTCGTCATCACGGCCAATAACAGGGTCGAGCTTCCCCTTGCGAGCCATCTCGGTAAGATCACGTGTAAACTTTTTTAAGGCCTGGTATTTTTCTTCCGGAGATTGGTCGGTTACTCTTTGGGTACCTCGGATGTCCGTAAGGACGGCGTATATCTTCTCCTTGGTTACTCCCTGCGAGTTGAGAATTTTACCGGCCGCGGACCCGGTAGCCTGTGATATTGAGAGGAAAAGGTGCTCCACTGAGACGTATTCGTCTTTTAGTTGCTCCATTTCTTTGAATGCCGCTTCTAGGACCGCTCTGAGCTGGTTCGAGAAATACCTGTCCGCCAGGGCCCCTGTTTGTTGAGGAAGCCGTTCCACAGCTTGAAGCGCCTCGTGGCGGATTTTGTCAACTTCGACTCCCAACTTCTTTAGAATCTCAAGACAGATCCCTTCTTCGTCTGACAACAGCGCAAGCAGTAGGTGTTCGGTTTCCACCTGCGGGTTGCCATGTTTGGCTGCGGTGTTCTGTGCGAGTTCCAGAGCTTCTTGGGATTTTAGAGTGAATCTGTCCGCGCGCATTTTTAACTCCTGCGTAAAGAGAATTTGACAATCATAGAACCCGGCCGGGCGACTACAGATGAGGTGGGAGGTAAATCCAAAGCATGGGAAAAAACACGTCCCATACCCGTCCGGTCACATATTTTACCTATCAGGTAAATCACGTATCCTTTTATGTCAACCGTGCCAAAGCCGCTCCGCTTTTCAGGCAAGCCCCATCCAGTGCCTTGTTCCGAGGGCATTGCAGCGATGATGGATAATGGTGTAAAATAAGTTTTGTCGTTGCAATATCTAATATTGATTCTTCATCGCAATCGATAAATCTGAGAACAGAATCATTTCATGAAAGCGCGCAGGACAATTGATGGAAAAGTAGAGAAGTGCAGAAGACCCTCCAGTGCGGACCAATTGCTTTGTTTCACGGAGGGAGCGCAATCCTGGAACTCTGAATGGACCGCGATATACTGTAAAACGACTGTCTGAATGCGGTTCTTGGGAGGATCACGTGGCTGAAGCCTCAATCCTGCTGATTGATGATGACGACGTGATTTTAGACGTCCTCACAGATCTCCTCGAACTGCGCGGTTTTGAGGTCTTGACGGCCTCTGAGGGCAGGGCAGGCATAGAAGCATTCCGGAAAAACGGACCGGACCTGGTGATTACCGACATAAGCATGCCTCACATGGATGGCTTGCAAGTGCTGCACAGCGTCAGAGAGATGGATGAATGTGTGCCGGTCATCCTCGTCACCGGGCACGGAGACCTTAATAATGCCCTGAAAGCGCTGCGTCGGGGAGCGTATGATTTCCTTTTGAAGCCTATAAATCCGGAAATTCTTCTTAATACGGTCGTGACGGGAGTTGAACATTGCAGACTCAAGCGCTTTGAAAAAGATTACAGGCGCATCCTGGAACAGCAGGTTGAAGCGAGGACAAAGGACCTGATGCAATCTTACGAGACAATCCAGAGAATTCAGGAGGCCTCTATTTTCGCCCTGGCAAAATTGGCTGAGTCTCGTGACGACGAAACCGGTTTGCATCTGAAGAGACTTCAAGCCTATTGCAAAGCACTTTGTCAGCAGCTTCAGTCGCGAAGCCTTTATCGTGACCTGATGACGGATGATTTCATCGACAACATCGTCCGATCCTCGGTGCTTCATGACATCGGAAAGGTGGCCATTCCGGATGATATCCTTTTCAGTTCGGACAAGTTTGCGATGGACGAATTTGAGATCATGAAGCAGCATTCTGTGTATGGCGGGAAAGCACTTGAGGAAGCCGCGTTTGAAGTGGGTGGCGACGAAAATTACCTGTCAATGGGCAAGGACGTCGCCTATTATCATCACGAGCACTGGGACGGCAATGGTTATCCGTTCGGGTTAAGAGGAGAGGAGATTCCTCTTGCTGCCCGTATTGTGTCACTTGCTGATGTGTATGATGCCTTAACCACGCAAAGACGTTACAGGGAGGCTTGTACGCATGAAGAAGCAATTCAAGCCATCGTAAACGGTCGAGGCACACAATTTGATCCCGAGATCGTAGACGCTCTGCTGCAAGTTGAGAAAAAGTTTCACCGTATCCATGAGCAGCTTTCCGCATCCTTCAAGCCTTCGTCCAACCATTCTCGGGAATCCAAGTCCTCTAAATCTTAACGGCCCCTCGCGCCATCCTTTGTTCAAGAAGTACTTGGTGCTTTTGCTATGCTTTGCCGAGAAAATGACTGGTCCCTGCATGGAATAGAGAATTATAGATCTCTCTTATAGAACGCGTGATTCTGCGGTATTCGCTTATCAGCAATTCATCTCCGTCTTTGTCGTATCCAAGCCTTAGTGCAAGTCCCCTCAGTTTTTCACCGACAAGAGGGAACCGGTCCACGCTTCGATGTTCCATCAGACGAAGGCGATCCTCAAGATTGCTGAGAAAACGGTATCCCGAATCCAGAGAGTGAAATGTTTCCTGCGAAATCAATCCTTCGTTCAGCATGGTTGCGAGCGCTTCGAGGGTGTTGTGGCACAGAATCGCAGGCTTTCTCCACGCGTGTTTAAGAATATTGGCCGGTACGAAAAACTCTACGTCAACGAGGCCTCCATGACCGGTCTTGAGGTCTACGTGAAGTTCGTCTTCAAGGGCTAGCTCGCTCTCCATACGACCCCTCAGCCTGGCGATCTCCTGGAGGTCGTCGTCGGACAGCTCAGTACGAAGAATGCAATCGCGCACTATTGCGGTTATTTGGTCTGAAAGCGCCTTAGGGCCGGTAACCGGACGCGCTTTGATCAGGGCCTGTTTCTCCCAGAGCTGCGACGCGGTTCGGTGATAGTCTCTAAACGACGAAATGGAAGAAACAAGCGGCCCCTGGTTGCCGGACGGCCGCAACCGAGTGTCCATGGCATACACGGTGCCCTCGGACGTCGGAGTGGTCAGTATAGATATGACCCTATGCGCCAACCGGGTAAATATCTCGTGGATTGAAAATCGGCCGACTTCCTCCACGGGCGGATCGTAAACAAAGACCACGTCGAGGTCGGAAAGATAAGTCATCTCCATCCCACCCAGCTTGCCCATTCCGACTATCGCCAATGGTAGCGGATCGAAGAAATCAAGTTCCCCCAACTTGCGACTCATCTCTCTGACCGCAATTTCGACGGCCCCTTGAAGACAAACTTCGGCCAGTTCTGTCAGGGCCCTGCGTGCTGTTTGAGAATCAATTTCGCCTGACAGTTGATGCACCCCGATGCTCAACATCTCCTCGTGCTTGAGTATCCTTAGCACATCAAGTTCTGCTTCCAACTCGTCAGCGTACGCCAACCGCTCAGCCAAATGGTTTTCGAGCATCTCTTTTTCTCTGGGGCACTCGTACGCCCCACGAGCGATAAGCGAATCGATGGCCTGTGGGTGCCGAATCAAAAGCTCTGTGAAAAAGCGGCTCTCCCCCAGAATCTTGATCAAGAAACGCACGGTCGCCGGGTTTTCCAAGAATGTCGAAAAATAGCCCGAGGTCGATTGCAGGGCATCAATGTAACTGTCCAACGCGATCAACGCCTTGCCCGGTTCCGGCACTCTGGCGAGTTCCTCTATGAACAAAGGCGCAAGGTTTTGCAGAAGCTGTCTTCCCTTTTCGGACGTGAATGACCTGTCCACCGGCATCAAAAGGTTCTTTACGAAGGGATAAGAAGCCTCGGGGTCTTCGAACCCAAGTTCCTTCAGAATGGCGCAGGTTGCGGCTTCGTCATGGATTATTGTGGACATGGTCCTTATTTCCGGCGAGACCCTTTCGATCATCTCCTCGCCGGACTGGTATAGCAAGCTTGAGAAAAGCTCCTCAACAGTATTTCGGTGGCCCTCCAGGTCGGAGAGAAAAGACTTCAATGCATCTTGTCCGTAGCCCATTTTCCGGGCCAGATCCTCTTGCTCCTCGGGGGTGCGGGGCAGCTCGTGCGTCTGCACCTGATGATTTATCTGGATGCGATGCTCAAGCCTGCGGAAGAACAGATAGGCCTCACGAAGATCCATCATGGTCTTCTTGTCAAGCAAGTCAGCCCCGTGAAGGCGATCTAGTGCTTCCAGAGTGCTCGGCGTGCGAACTCGCGGGGTCCGCCCGCCGTTTATTAGCTGCAAGGTCTGAGCGAAAAACTCGATCTCCCGAATGCCTCCTTGCCCCAACTTTATGTTGATTCCGGGTCTGCTCCTGATTTGAGCCTCAATCCGCGACTTCATCAAACGCATATCGTCAAGAGTCGAGTAATCCAAATACTTTCTGTAAACGAATGGTTCCAGTTCCTTGAGGAAAACTCCACCAACTTGAAGGTCTCCGGCCAAAGGGACAGCTTTCATCAGGGCAGCCCTTTCCCAAGTTCTGCCCCAACCCAAGTAATATTCCAGCGCGTTGGTGGCCGAAGGGACCAGCTCCCCCTTTTCACCCTCTGGCCTGAGCCTGAGATCTATCCTGAAGACGAAACCATCCTCTGTTATGTCGGAAAGAGATCGTGTAACAGCCCTGGCCAAGGCATCATAAAATCTTACAATACTTATGCTTTCAGGTCCTTCGGTGCGCCCTTCTTCAGGTGAGCGGAGAAAAATCAGGTCCACGTCGGACGAAAAGTTGAGTTCTCGACCAGAGATCTTTCCCATTCCGATTACAACAAAACCCATTTGGCCTTCCGCAACCGGCGGACGACCGTGTTTGGCAACAAGGTTGCTCCAGTGAAAAACAGTTGCAGCTTGGATACATGCGCCGGCAAGATCGGACAGTTCTCCCATCACCTCGCGGACATCGGCTAATCCTGCCAGATCTCTACACCCTATTCGGAGGTATTCTTCCTCCTTGTAGACACGCAAGGCATGGTGAGCTTGCTGGCTATCAATAAGACCAGCGAGTCGATTTGCAAGGTCACGTTCGAACGCGGGGCGAGTTTTGCGCTCAAGGTATCTCTTACTGAGAAAAAATGTTTCTACATGCGACGGGTTTCGTAAGAGAATCGAGAACAAGAATCTGGAGCCTGTGATTGCAGCCAAGAAGATTGACCTGATTTCATTGTTCCCCAGTATTTCTTTGATGTCCGCGGCAGTCTCGCCGGCAAGTAGATCATCGATACGGCCGGCTGCAATGCGGGGATTGCACGTGGCACCCAGCTCCTCGATAAGCTCGTCTGCCGCTGTGGCCGACAGGTCCGACAGAAACGTCAGCAACGCAGGGCACTGAGCTTTTATATAAGCGAGTAGGAGCTCAACTTCCATCAAAACTCACCAGGTTGGTCGGCCTTGTGGACCATTTTTCCGGAAAGGCGAGTCAAAAAGTCGGACAAAGAATCCTCTTCGGATAGAATAGGAAATCCAAAGCTACGCAGCATAGCCGTGGCGACTCCGCAGCCGTCTCGCCACGAGCCTTCAATGTCCACTCTGCGAAGGCCGCATGACGGGCTCCCTTCCTTGAATATGATTAGAACAGGAGAAATTAGTTTCACTAGCTGAAGAGTTTGTTCAGCGCCTCGAACAAAAAATGAAGTCCGGTCCGCACCGGTTTCATCTACAATAGTGGCCTTGGTTTGCAGCACTGCAGCGCCGTCGCCTCCTATAAAACGGCTGGGTGAACGAGGTATGCCCAGCCCTCCCAGAATCTCCGGACAGACGGGGACCGGGATCGCTTGTTCCATGATTTGCTTCAGTAGAGGATGGGTCCTGGCGGTACCATCGTAACGCGTCTTTAGACCGGCCAAACAAGCGCTGATAACAACCGGAGCTTTCATAAATCAACCAATTGACCGCATAACTCTTTAAATGAATTATTTAAAAATTATTGCTTCGCCGGTTCTTGGGCGAGCCTCAACTTGCCCCAAAACCCAGGTTTGAATTCCGCCACGCTTCAAGATCTCCATCGCTTTGTCCGCACTGCCCGAAGGAACGGTCATGACAAAGCCTATCCCCATATTGAACGTCCGGAACATCTCGTGGTCATCCAATCCCGCTTCAGCACGGATGATATCGAAGATGCGAGGCGTGTCCCAGGAGCCCTTTTCAATGATTACTGAGCATGAATTCGGGACGACTCTCGGAATATTGCCTACGAAGCCTCCACCAGTGATGTGAGCCATCGCGGAAACACGCGCGGCTTCCAACAACATGAGTACCGGCTTGACATAGATGATTGTCGGAACGAGCAGTTCCTCGCCCAAAGATTTCCCGAGTTCCTGCATATGCCCATCCAGGCGATAATTATCACTTCCGAGGAGGACCTTTCTCACCAGGCTGAAACCATTGCTGTGGAGGCCGGACGAGGCCAGGCCGAGCACAATATCTCCCGGTTTCATTCTTGCGCCGTCCACGACGTTTGATCTGTCGACAATACCCACAGAGAAACCAGCCAGGTCGTATTCGCCGGGCGCATAAAAATCCGGCATTTCCGCCGTCTCTCCACCGATAAGTGAACATCCGGCCTGTTCGCAGCCGTCGGCTATGCCGGAAATCACGGAGCGCACCGTTTCGGGCTCTATGTTCCCGGTAGCAAAGTAATCCAGGAAAAACAGGGGCTCCGCGCCGCTTACCAGAATATCATTTACATTCATGGCTACCAGATCGATACCTACAGTGTTATGTACGCCTGTCAGAAAGGCGACCTTAAGCTTTGTACCCACTCCATCCGTGGCAGATACCAGAACAGGATCTTTGTAGCGCTGCCATTCGGGTTTGAACATGGCTGAGAACCCGCCCATCGGCCCCAGGACCTCCGGCCTGAATGTGGCCCGTAATCGATCTGCCAGTGAACCGATCACGCGATCAGCCAGTTCCACGTCCACTCCCGCGTCCTTGTAGGTCATTTTTTTTTTCATGTCAGCTAACGTCTCCGTAGTCCTTGATACCGAGATCTCGGCCAATAGTCTTGGCACTGGTTCGAATCCGGCTTCCCAATTCCGCGGTATCCACAGTCATTATTTTGCCGTTTCTCACCACTAGCTTTCCGTTCACAATCACGTCTCGCACGTCCGAGCCCTTGGCTGAGTATACAACATGAGAGACCGGATCATACAAAGGGGTGAGGTGGGGCCGGTTCAAGTCTACGATTATCAGGTCAGCGTTCTTGCCCTCTTCCAGAGAACCTATGCAATCTTCCATGCCCAAGGCTTTTGCTCCGCCCAGGGTGGCCATGTGCACCAGGGTTCGCGCTGACATGCATAGCGGATCCTGCGAGATCAGCTTACCCATAAGAGAAGCGGAACGCATCTCTTCGAAAAGGTCCAGATTGTTGTTGCTGGCCGGTCCGTCAGTGCCGATTCCAACGGTAACTCCCCGGTCGAGCAGAAGCTGCACGTTACCGGCCCCTGAAGCGAGCTTCATGTTGGACTCCGGACAATGCACCACTGCCGCACCTGACCCAACGAGGATATCCATTTCATTGTCCGAAAGGTGAATGGCATGGACTCCTATAAAGCCTTTGCGCAGGACCCCCAGTCGAGCCAAAAGCTCTATCGGGCGCAAGCCATATCTCTTTGAAACTTCATCAACCTCTCTGGTAGTTTCCGAAACGTGGGAGAAAAGGAGCAAATTGTGTTCGGCACAGATTTGGTGAGCCGCCTGGAAGGTATCGGGACCGCACAGGTAGGGTGAGTGGCAGAACAGGGCAGGGCTGATCAAAGGATCCTTCGGAAATGCCGAAAGGAACACCTCGACGCGGGACCTCCAAGACCCTGGAACAGGACAATCACGAGACGGAACATCCAGAATACCTTGCGCCAATACCGCCCGAAGCCCAACTTCTTTGGCGGCCCTGGCCGCTTCTTCCATGTGGAAGTACCCGTCGGCAAATGTTGTGATCCCCCCAAGTGCCATCTCTACCGCGGAAAGTTTGGTCCCCAGGTACACGAATTCGGGGCCAGCGTGCTTGCTTTCGGAAGGGAAAATATAATCGTTAAGCCATATCCCGAGCGGCAAATCATCGGCCAGTCCCCGGAAAAGGCTCATGGCCGCATGCGTGTGGCAATTGATTAAACCCGGCATCACCAGGCAATCGGAACAATCTATGACATTGTCATGGTTCTGAATTGTCTCTTTCGCCACGTTCACTCGAGCCAACCGATTGCCGGAGATCACCGTCTTTCTGTGACGCACTGTCTCCGAGGTGGATGGGTCGACAAGAATGAGACCGTTCACCAGTATGGTATCGGATGGCTCAGGGCTGTAATGCATTCTCTAGCGGCCTCTTGGCAGGAGGTGCTTGCGTATGTGACAACGTTGCTCGAAGAAAATCAGAGGCATCACAGTTCCTTTATCCGGCGGAGGACCTCATCCGCAAGAGCTGCGAGCTTTGGTTCAGCTTCTTGAGCGTTGGCTATAACTTTTTCGATGGAGACCGGTTCCATTGCGTCGGGAAGATTGACGTTTGTGATCGCTGCCAGGGCCAGGGTCCTGAATTTCATCTGCGCCGCTACAATGACTTCAGGAACTGTGCTCATTCCGACAGCGTCAGCTCCAAGCATCCTAAGCATTCTAGTTTCCGCCCGTGTCTCGAGGTTGGGCCCGGCGACCCACGCGTACATCCCAAACCTGAGTGGAATCCTCAGTTTAAGAGCTGCCGCGCCGGCCAATTCGATCAAATCCGGGTCGTAGGGTTGGCTCATATCGGGAAACCTATCTCCGAATTCGGAGTGGTGGGTCCCTCTCAGAGGGCTCTCTCCTGGAACGTTCATGTGATCTGTAATTACCATCACGTCGCCGGGCTGGAAATTGGGGTTCAGGCCACCGGCAGCGCTGTTTATAATGAGAATCCCTGCTCCGATCTCCCGCATTATGCGTACGGGTAACGTAACCTGTTGTAGCGAATAACCTTCGTAGTAGTGCAAACGCCCCTGCATAACTACGATATTTACACCGCCAAGGCTCCCGGCGACCAGCCTTCCCTTGTGTCCCTCCACGGTGGACCTCGGAAAGTGCGGGATATCCTCGTACGGAATCATTTGAGGTACGCTCAGACGCTCGGCCAATCCGCCTAACCCCGTGCCCAGAATGATTGCCGCATGAGGCTTAAAGCTCAGCCTTTGTCGAAGATATTGGGCAGCGTCCTGAACAGCATTATAAAGATCGTCCATCAAGATATTTTCTCCCAACAGGTTAAGTGAGTATCATGGATAGTTCGCATTCAAGTCAAGAACTGAAAGGTTTTTCGCTTCACAGACGAGCTTCCTTTCGCGCGATTGTTGATAACAAAGATCTCAATTCCGATGGTTAGCGAATAACGCGATTCGATATGCCCTCGACCACAAAACCGCCTACCAGGACCTGGTGCGATTATCATTGTGTGCGGCGTAGTTTATATCCGGAGGATTGAGGCAGGGAAGAGGTCGCAGGCATAGACATATCAAATTGACGCGACCGATGCGGTTCGCTTTGCTCACCACATCCTACAAGGCTATGGGTGCTGGGGGGATGCGTGCCACAGCTGGCTTGACGAGCAGTGGCATCCCAGGGCCAGTTCAAGAGAAATGCTCCAGCAAGAAGGGTTCAAGGAATCCAATTAAACTGGTCACATCGGCTTCCTGTATCTTCTTCCACTCCGCATGCATGGCATAGTTTCGGAGCCGAACGAAGGATGTGACAATCGGTGTTTGGGCGCCCCTAAAGAACGATTTTGATTTTAGAGCGTTAATAACATCCTCAAGGGATTTGTTTTCCACATCCAGCCCCAGTTCCCCAGCCTTTCTTTTTAACGCGTCTTCCAAAGCAGCGGAAGCTAACACAGCGGCAACTTGTGTAAATCCATCTTTGAGTTCAGCTTTTGCTAACGTAACCAGGTCTCCGATCACTTTTCCCGCAGCCTCCTTAGTGAGGTTACGGATCAAACCTGCTTCGAGCTCTTCTTTGGTGTTCGACAGCGCGCCCAGGATGAGATCTCCCAAAAAACCACTATAGTGGCCTGGGCCATTTCCTCTTGTCTGAACAGCGGCAGTCTTCTTGTATTCACGAAACTCCCTCGCCTGTGAGCTGTGGACACCGTACAAAGACTCAACTATGCTAAGTCCTCCCATAAAAGCACTCTCAACCATATCTCCGGTCCACACCCCGCCACTCTCAAGTTTTCTCCGCAGTTCGGTAATTCGCTTCACGTACATGTCGACAATTTCTTGTTCCTTCATGGTACCTCTCACTCAAGTCGACCGGGTTTCGTTGTCAAACTGGAGACTGGGCACGACGAGGCCACGACCGATGCGGTTCATCCTGTTCACCGCATCCTACATGACTGAAGGTTGTCAGGCTTTGGTCCGCCTGCCGCCGGAAAGTCTGTCTTCTACCAAAGAAAGCGCGATTCCGGTTGCTCCTTCAGTGTAGATTCTGCAGGTTTTCTTGATATCGTTCTTTTTGAAAAATTCCTGGCCTTCGTCAGTTCCGAGGTCGCAGCCGGTCAATTCGCGGCAATTGGTTGAACCGAATCGTAACCTAAACTCTTCCAGAAGCTTTTGCACCTTCCTGTAGGTTTCGGTGATCGAATCAGTGGACGCACTTCTGCCGGTAAAAAGGCCGACCACCATTATGCCGCCGCTCACCGCGCCGCACATGCCGCATGTCCTGGAAACACCACCACAGAAACCTGTGGCTATCTTGGGTATTAAGTCGGACTGGATTCTCTCGCTTTCTGCCACGGCGAGGAGCACACTCTCGGCTCAGTGTAGCCCGGACTCCAAAAGTTCGCCGCTTCTGTGAGCAACTTGCTCAATCATTTCGTCTCCTTTCACCGTTTCAGTTCTTTGATCTTTTCTTCCAACACAGGGACCACCTGGTTGAGGTCTGCCACAATGCCGTATTGTGCCACCCGGAAAATAGGCGCCCGCGGGTCCTTGTTCACGGCAACAATGAGAGGCGAGCCCTTGATTCCGCCCACATGCTGAAACGCTCCGCTGATACCCAGAGCAAGGTAGACCTTCGGTTTGACCTCAACGCCCGATGTGCCCACTTGATGGTATTTGGGCAGCAGGCTTTTGTCGACAATGGGTCTGGAGCAGGCAAGGACACCGCCCATAGTATCAGCGAGGGACTGGAAGACGTCCATGTCTGGTTCATCTCCAATGCCCCGTCCCAAAGAGACGATTATGTCCGCGGACGCAACATCGACGTCGCCTTTTTCAGCCTCAACGTAGTTGAGGAATCGCTTCCCAAGGGGTTCATCACCCAAAGGAGAAGGGAGTTTTTCGACAGTGCCGGAGGCCCCCGCTGTGGGGGTAAATTGGAAAAACCCTCCACGCAACGTTACGATGATATTTTCAGTATTCTTGAAAGATACCAGTGTATTGACCTTATAACTGTACATCTGACGCCATGCCAGAGGTTTGCCGTCCCGGACTTCGAATCCGAAGCAATCCGTAGCGAGAGCCGCGTCCAGTGCAAAGCTGAGGCCCGGCGCAAGTTCGATAATTGAGTTCGAGTTGCCCATTATGAGCATGAACGGTTCGCGGCCTTTCAAGATCGATCCGAGTCCTTTCGTCAATGCCTCCGAATTGAAATTTGCGAACCGTGGGTCATCGACTGCAATTACTTTGGGACATTCTCTTGCAAGCACTTCGGTCATGGGATCTATGTTGCTTCCAAGCAGCAAGCATGTGAGCTCGGCTCCAAGCTCCCCGGCGAGTTTCCGGCCCGCTGCAACAGCTTCCCAGGTGGTATCTCTCAGTTGATGTTTCCTATGTTCGGCCAAAACAAAGATCTGCCTCATCAGAGGATACCCCCTTTCTCCTTGAGGATCTCGGCAAGTTTCGCAGCGGCCTCTTCCGCTGTTCCCTTAATTATTTCGGCGCCTTCTCCCTCAGGGGGTAGCACCATGCTTTCGATCTGAATCCTGGCTCCGGCTGCCCCAACCTTGGACTCTTCCAAGCCGATATCGTCGAGTCCCAGCACCGGGATCTCAATGCTCGCGACTTTTCTCACCGCTCGGACAGAGACAAATCGCGGCTCATTCAAACCCGTGGCAACCGCGAGCAGAGCAGGGAGGTTCATTTCGATGGCCTCATACAGCCCGCCTTCCAATTCCCGTTTGAACTTCACCTTGCCCTCGTCCGGCTCAATGCCGGATACCAATGTGGAAGCCGGAATTCCCAGCATTGCCGCGAGCAGTCCGCCAAACTCGCCCGCGCAGTCATCATCGGCCAATGTACCAGTTAAGATAAGGCCGTAACTGCGATTTCTCATAAATTGTGCCAGCACTTGGGCAGTCGCATAGCTGTCTGATCCCTCAAAGGAGTCATCAGAAAGGACAAATGCTTCGTCCGCTCCCCTTGCCAGACATTCCCGAAGCATTTCCTCGGCATCGTCGGGCCCCACGGTAACAGCAGTGACCGTCCCACCCAATTTCTCTTTGATCCTGACCGCTTCTTCTATCGCGAAACGATCCCAATCGTTCATGTCATAGTCCAAGGTATCTTTCTTGATCTCTTTGCCATCCCTGTCTATGACGAGATCACCCTCGGAAGTGTCCGGTACCCACTTCATGCAAACGATAATATCCATTGTTCCTCCCACAGCCGGTCGAGCTGTTCACAGGACGGTGCGCCTCTTTCTGATCCAGGCTTTTGTGACTGCGTTCCGAAACATTCCGCCTTTCGCACAAGTCCACTGTTTGACCGCACACCGTTATCACAGCATCGGCTCAAGTGTCTGTATCATCTCACAACATCGACCGGTCCACCAGTTCCACTAGGTCGATGACCTCGATCTTGCCCTCGTTTCCGGTCGTCTTTATTGCATCCTCCAGGTTTATCAGACAGAACGGGCACGCGGTAACGATCACCTGGGCGCCTATTTCGTGAGCCATACGGACTCTGCGCTCACCCATACGTTCACTCTCTTCTTCATTCTCATACCAGATGAGCAAACCGCCGCCGCTGCAACAGAAGCTCCGGCTGAAAGAACGCTTCATCTCCCGTAATTCAATTCCCGGAATGCCTCTCAGCACTTGCCTGGGCTCCTGGTAAAGACCATTGTGTCGCCCCAGATAACAGGGATCATGGTATGTAACGATTCGGTCTCTGATGTAGTCGTTTGATAGTTTCAACTTGTGGTGATCAAGAAGACCGGCCAACAGTCGGCTTGAATGGCTTATGGGGAATCGTACAGGATAATCGTTCTTGATAGTATTGTAGGCATGTGGATCGAACGTCACTATCTCTTTAAATCGTCGAGCCTGAAACGCCTCGATGTTCTTTTGCGATACCTGTTCGAACAAGCCTTCTTCGCCTAGTCTCCGGATCTCGTTGCCCGAATCGGTTTCGTCCTGGCCGAGTATGCCGAAATCGAAGCCGGTTTTGGTCAAAATCCGGGCAAACGATTTCGATATCTCTTGAATCCTTGGATCAAAAGAGCCGCAACTATCGACGAAGAACAGCAAGTCAGCGTGGTCGTCAGGCTTCAGTTCCCTCACTTCAACGTCTTCGAGTTCCTTAATCCATGCTGACCTCTTGGCCTTGTTCCCGCCGTAAGCGTTTCCTTTCTTCTTTATCTGCTGCATCGGTTTCTGGAGTGACTGCGGAAGCAATCCTCGATCAAGGAGACCTCTTCTCATATCAACTATCTTATCTATATATTCTATGAAAATCGGGCACTCTCGCTCGCACGCGCCACAGGTGGTGCACGCCCATATTTCTTTCTCGGTTATCACGTCACCCACAAATTCCAGACTGTCAGGCTCCTGGGCCGTGCCGAACACGGGAAAATATTTGTACGCGTAGTCCCTGGCCTTTATACTAATCATCCTCGGGGATAGGTCCCGGCCGACCGCATTGGCCGGGCAATTATCCGTGCACCTGCCACAGTCCGCGCAAGAATAGAAATCAAGCATGTGCTTCCAGGTGAACGCCTTGAAGCGCGTGACACCGCATTCTTCGAGGTCCATCCAGTCGCTTGTCTCCCATCGGACCGGTTTTATAGAGCCCTTCTCCAGCTTGGCAAAAAAAACATTAGGAATGGCCGTTATCACGTGGAAGTGCTTCGACATCGGCAAGTAGTTCAAGAACGCCAGGAAGATCAGTATATGGGCCCAGTATCCGCCGATATGCAGGGCATTAAGTGTGGCGAGATGTGCCGGCATCAAGGTAGCCGCGAGACTTGCTGCGGGGAAGAATCCCACATCGGAAGCTCCGTTACCCTTCAAGGCGCTGCCGTCGAACAGCATGTCGGTGATCATCAAGCAGCTTACGAGGCCCAGGATTACGTACGCCTCACTCTCGTGTCCGCGGCCGGACGTGTGCTCATAACGGGCCGGTTTAAATACCGCTCGCCGAATAATGGCCACGATACAGACAACCAGGACCATAAATACTGTGTAGTCTTTCAGAATCTCGTACGCGGAGGCAGCAGAGCCGGTCAAAAACGGCAGGTGAAATTGTGAGTAAAAACCTCTACCCAAGAGTGTCAACGAACGAACAGACAGGACCATGAAGCCGGCAAACAACAGAATGTGAATTGTCCCGCCGACAAGATACCGCGGTTGCCTTAGCTGCCCGAATCCATAAGCGAGAGCAAGCCAAATCCGTTGTCCCACATTCGAAAAGCGAGGGTCAGGCGCCCCCTGTCTGAGGACTTGTATGCGACGAAAAATGATGAAGCTGAATAAAACCAGGGCAGCGACAAGCAGCGCGAGAGCTATGGCAGGGGCCGGAATGCCGGCTAAGGCTACGTCAGCCGGCTCGGAAATGATCATCATTAAACCTCAGACAAAATTCAGGAAAACTGGGATGCCGTCTAACTGACCAGCACGGCCAATATCCGTGCCGGCTCTTCCCCGTGGGCCCTGACAAGATGAGTAGTCGAAGAATCGTAATAAATAGCGTCTCCAGATCTCAGAACATCTCGGACATCACCGAGAATGACCTCCATCTCGCCTTCCAGAACATAGATGAACTCTTGTCCATCATGAGAGGATGCCTCATCTGAGGATGCAGGATGGAGAGTCACGATAAAGGGTTCCATCAAGCGGTCTTTTTTGCCGGGGGCCAAAGAAACGTACTCGTATCCGTGACTGGCTTGCCGCAATTTCCCAAACCGCTGAAATTCAGTACGTCGGTCCGCCCTGACTATGGTATACGGCTCATCACCACGAGAAATCATGTCGGACATTTTAAGAGAAAGGACCTTGCTCAATTTGATCAACTGCCCAAGCGGCAATAGGGTATGCCCTGCCTCCAATTGCTCCAGCTCGTGCTGATCAATGCCGGTCTTTTGGGCAAGCTCCTGAATGGAAAACCCTCGTTTCTCACGCGTTGTTCGAAGGTTTTGACCCGGGCCCATTGCCTTTCTATCTTCCACCGTTTCCTGCTCCGCAGCTATCGCAGCCGGATCGGTGAGAAGATCGTGTCCTTTGTGGTCTGCGTACTCATCGACCGCTTCCCGAAAAACCTCATAAATGGTTGCATCCTTGTCTTCGGGCATAGACTATCCTTTCAGGCCATTTCGAAATGCCGGTTCTCGGCTCGACTAACCCGCACGGCGCGCTACATCGACCTTCCTGGTACGCCAATGTTCCTTGCAATCACTATTCTCTGTACTTCAGAAGTGCCTTCACCTATATCAAGGAGCTTTTGGTTCCGATAATGTCTCTCGGCAGGAAAATCCTTCATCAAACCGTATCCGCCATGCAACTGTACTGCATGATTCGCGCACCGATAGTATGTCTCCGAGCAGACCAGTTTGGCCATGGCCCCATCCCTTGGAGTCATCCGATTATTATCCATGAGCCAGCACGCCCTGTAAAGCAGCAGCCTGGCCATCTCGATTTCGGTGAACATGTCCGCGAGCTTAAATGCATTGACCTGGAAAGAGCCGATTGGTCTACCAAATTGTTTCCTTTTCTTCGAATAATCCAAAGCAATCTCAAAAGAGCCTTGCGCTCCTCCAAGACCCATTGCCGCAATTGAGAGCCTACCTCCGTCAAGAGTCTTTAGCATCTGGTGAAAACCTTCACCTCTTTTACCCAGAAGGTTCTCCTTGGGGACGCGGCAATCCTGAAAGGTCAGTTGTCCTGTATTGGAGGCCCTCCAACACATCTTGTTGTGCATTGTTTCCGCAGTGAAACCGGGCATACCGTTCTCGACCAGGATACAACTGACCTCCGGTTTGGCAGGATTCGAGAAGTCAGTCACACACTGGACCACGCAGACTGCGCTTATGTCGGAAGACGAGTTCGTTATGAATATCTTACTGCCGTTTATAACCCACTCATTGCCGTCCAGGACAGCGGTGGTTTGCGACGCACCGGCGTCAGAGCCGGCTTCGGGTTCGGTGAGACCGAACGAGGCAAGTATTTTTCCCTTACACAAGTCCGGCAGCCATTTCCGCTTCTGTTCCTCGGTGCCAAAGTAGTAGATGGGAGCGATACCCAGAGAGTTACCCGCAGCTATGGTCGCCGCTTGAGAGCCGTCTACACGAGCGATTTCTTCAGTGATGATAATATAGTTCAAGTAACCGACGTCGCTGCCGCCGTATTCCTCAGAGACAAAACAGCCGAAGAAATCCAGCTCGCCCATTTTACGAACGAGATCGAGGGAAAACTCTTCCTTATCGTCCAGCTCTTGGGCTATAGGAGCTATTTCTTTCTTACAGAACTCTCTAACCACCTTCCTGGTGAGGTCCGCATCTTTGGGAAGATCAAAATTCAACGACATTCTCAACCCCCTTAGATCGAAATCGTCAATTGTGCGATCATAACGGAACACATGCAGGAAGCCTTTACGACTCTCGGTCCAGCGGCGTGGGCCTGACCGGGCTGTAAAAAACACGATATCTTCAAACGGTGCGGACTCAAGTATAAGACCGTCCGAGAAGATTTACTCAGATATGTTGGATGAGGTTAACTTGCAAGAATTGGAATTCCCGCGTCGGAAAATTTTTCTAACAGATTTGCGCTCATGTTGTCAAGCGAGGACCTGTTGCGCATACGCGTTCAGTTGTGGGCACCAAAAGGCTGTCATTCCCATCCCGCGGCACGCGGGACCGAAAAACGACGATACCAATCTGCGGCTAAACAAGTGAGATTGCCTTTTCGCGCGGGATATCATTCTTCGTATGACAATCGACCGACGAGCCCTTTTGCACTTGACTTCGGACGACAGCGACAATAAGTTTGAAGTAGATTTTGGTTACATTATCCGTTTCATCCTACCTAAGTTGAGGGAGGCTGGTCGGTTCAGCAGGTATTCAACAACGGAAAAGGAGTGGCTCGCATTTTCGCGCAAGGAATGCCTGAGTGGCGAGCTTCTCTGTCATTTACGCCAAGACGACCAGAGCTGCGGGGCGGCTCATATCTTACCAGGAAAGAGAAAAGACACATGACTGATTCAGAAATCTTGAAGGACAGGCTGATTCTGGCGGTTGATGACGAGGAAGATGTGTTGGAGACCATCAGCGAAGAACTTTCGGACTATCCGGGAGTTCAGGTGCACACTGCGACTTCTTTTGAAAAAGGTCGTGAATACCTGGTGTCCTTTACCTACGATCTGGTCATACTTGACATCATGGGTGTTCGAGGATTTGATCTCTTACGAGTAGCGGTCAGCCAAAAAATGCCCGTTGTGATGCTTACCGCGCATGCCCTGAATCCGGAAGCTTTGAAAGAATCCATAGAACGAGGAGCACGGGCTTATCTGCCCAAAGAAAAACTTGGTTCTTTAGGCCCATTCCTGGAGGATGTTCTGAAACTGAGCTACCAATCAGTGTGGAGAAAGGCGCTCGATCATATAGCGGTTGTGTTTGACAAGAAATTTGGCTCAGCCTGGAGGAAGTCAGAGCAGGAATTCTGGGATGATTTTGACAAAAAGCTGACCATGGAAGAGGCTGTTATTATCAAATGACTTTCGTGTGATTCATGGCGTTTTCTTTCCGATAGTCCCGCCGATAGCCGCCATTGGCGGGACCGCCCACGGAAAGGAGGGGCATTGCCTATTCGATGGCGGAGGCGATGCGCCTGATTTCGCGCCAGGGGAATCACAGGCATATTGCCCCACCTCGGAAACGAATTCATGGCGGTTTCTCACCTTGATTTTTCACCAGAACCGGTTCAATTAATCTGGACGCACCACCGGTGCTCTCAATTTCAATTATTCATCGTGTGCTGAATCGAAATCCGATACGGCCATGAATGTTTGTGGTGTATTTATTTGGTTTTTATTGACAAACATAGCAAACTCCAGCTATAATGGTACATTCGTGTACTATAAGTATTTTGATCAACTTCTAATGAGCAAACCAGAACTAACTTGATGGAAGATTGATTGATCCACGGTACGTCGCGTTTACCAAGAAAGGGTAGCGGGTCATGAAATCTCTTCTCCATCGCAGCCTCCTTTTAGTCGCAGCGATGTTGGTGCTTCACGGATGCGGAGAAACTCCGGTGGAAAAGAAGCCGCTTGAAGCAACTGAAGCTCAAAAAACAGTTGCCGAGCTCCAATCCGAGCTTGCACGCTCTGAGCGCCAGTTATTGAAAGCCCGCCAAGAGACGAATGAACTCCAGAGAAAGTTACAAACGCTCGAGAGTGCGCCAAGTAAGGAAGCTGCTCGACCAATGGAGAAAATCACTCCTGATGAGAAAAGGATCGAATTGCTTGGGGCCAAGGCAATTGCTGAATATCAGGTTGACCAATTGAGCCGGAGACTTGACGAACTTACAAAGAATCTGAATCTCAAAGAGAAGGAATTAGAGGCCATAAGACAGACTGCCGGACAACGAGAGAGCGAGGTTGAAGCGTTAAGGAAGACAGTTGAGGAACTTCAGGCTAAGGATCAAAAACGGACGACCGAACTCACGTCCAGGCTGGATAAGATGACCCAGGAACTGCAACAGCGTTCAGCCGATGCGCAGCGCTTCAAACACGACCTGGATGATAAGTCCGAGCTGCTGAACAGCCTGAAAAACGCCGTCGGCGACGCGTCAAAGCTGAAGTCTCAAGCGGAAGCAGAAGCGAACAAACTTCGCGCGGAACTGCAAGAGGCAACAACGCGGTTAGATGTGGCCGAAAGGACTGTAGAGCAGAATCGTGGTGTAATTGAACGGATGCAAGCCCAGGACACCGAATCCCGCCAGCACATTGCATGGTACCATCAGGCCGCGGAGCAGTGCAAAGAGGCACTGAATCGCTTGCAGCAAGAATCTCAGGGACTTCG
>DATJPW010000268.1:0-5580 GCA_035506215.1 Desulfomonilaceae bacterium | reverse complement strand
ACGGCAAGATCGTGTTTTTCCACCAGATCAATATGAAGGAGAAATTTCCGGACAAATGGGAGAGTTGGCTGGGCTGGTAGTGAACGCCGTGGTTGGTATGATTTGTCCACGAACCGGATCAGCTTTCAGAGATGTTCAAAGCGGACAGGGAGACAGTTGTGGCTGAAAACGGCAATATTTTGCAGATCAACAATATCGAGGTCAGGTATCACGAAGTAATCCTGGTTCTCAAAGGCGTGTCCATTGCGGTCCCGGCAGGAGGAATTGTTGCTCTCCTGGGAGCCAACGGAGCGGGAAAAAGTACGACCCTCAAGGCCATATCAGGTCTGCTTAATCATGAGGATGGTGAGGTGACTGACGGCAGCATAGAGTTCATGGGTGAACGAATTCACAGGCTGTCGGCAGAGCAAATCTCCAATAGAGGCATCATACAGATAATTGAGGGGAGACGCGTGTTCGAACATCTCACCGTGGAGGAAAACCTCATCGTGGGAGGCCACCTGCGGCCAACAGGGATCAAAGAGCGCCTGCAAATGGTTTATCAGTATTTTCCTAGGCTTCGGGAGCGGCGCAACGTCATTGCCGGATTCGTTAGCGGGGGAGAGCAACAGATGTGCGTCATCGGAAGGGCCATGATGGCCCAACCAAAATTGATGCTTCTAGATGAACCCTCGATGGGCTTGGCTCCGCTACTCATTAAAGAAATCTTCGACATCATTCAGCGCCTCAATAGGGACGAGAAAATTCCTATTCTTCTCGTGGAACAGAACGTGAAACTGGCCTTGACCGTGGCTCCTCATGCTTACGTGATGGAGAACGGACGCATAGTGATGGACGATTCGTCTGATAAACTTAAAGAAAACCCTGACATACGTGATTTCTATCTCGGCCTTACGGACGTGGGCGGACGAAAGAGCTTCAGAGACGTCAAGCACTACAAGAGACGTAAGCGCTGGATAACCTAACAAGTTTTTGATGGAAGGAAGGGATCATGAAGAACACGTTAACCATAGTCGTAGCTTTTGTGGCAGTGCTGGGATTCACTATGGTGCCGGCTTTGGCCCTTGAAAAACCGATCATTACCCTGGAAAAGGTAGAAGTGGCCAGCATTCAGCCCTTCTTCGTCAAGCCCAGAGTCGGATACAAGGACGAAAAAGAGCCGGGAAAGGAACTGGCTAACGGCGCAATCTTGAATATGGCTTACGTTCTGGATATCAAGAACCCGAACAAAGCTCCTGTGATGCTTGAAGATCTGAGTTTCACGACCGCCTTTGAAGGGTTCGATGTCAACACTGCGATGGTTTACGAGAATCAGTGGATACCCGGCGGCAAGACCAATCAATTGAGGGTTGTGGTAACCAATGAGACGTTGCCCACCCTCGGCAGTCTCACAGTCGGGGCATCGAACGTGCCTCGGTTGCAGGAAATGAAGACCACTGCGCCCGCACTGGTCCAGAAGTGGTGGGATAGCGTCGGCGATTTCTCCTTTCCCATCGAAGTCACCGCCGGAACGGCCCTGTTCAAAGATGAAAAAGGAAAAGAGGTGCGGGCCACATTCTCCGGAAAATGGCCCAAGAAGTAATTTCTTAATCTTCAGCGACGTGAACGTGTTGCGCGACAATTATAGTAGTCCTCAAAAGTTCTGTCGGATTTGCCGGTGGTAATAATTGCATCCGATTGATGTCATTGACAATTTATATCAATTCGCGTTCAAGTCTATAAGCAAATCCCCTCTAACCCCCCTTTATTAAAGGGGGGAATGGGGGGATTTTGAATGCGAAGTGGTATTATAGCCTTGTTTCCGCATCCCATCACCCGGCCAATCGGACCCTTTCCTCGAAAATTGCTTTAGAATCACACATGTTTCTTGCCAAACAGCGGCTCAAATTTCATAATTGGTGAGGAAATTCCATCCTGTCGTGAGCACGCATAAGTACCATGCCGGACAGCAAGATTCCTGATCAGATATTCGACGACGCGAACCGACTGCGGGAGGAGATCCGCAGGCACGATCACTTGTATTACGTGCTGGATAGTCCGGAGATATCCGATGCGGAGTACGACTCGCTGTTCAGAAAGCTACAGAAGCTCGAAGAAAAGTATCCGGAACTGGTTACAGCTGATTCACCTACGCAGCGCGTGGGGGGGCAGCCGCTGGAAAAATTCGGGGAACTGCCCCATGCTATTCCGATGCTGTCGCTTTCCAACGTGTTCGAGGAATCGGAACTCATGGAATTCGACGCACGCGTGAAAAGAACCATCGGTAACGGCAACCGTGTCGATTACGTCGTCGAACCTAAGCTGGATGGCGTTGCTCTTGAGCTGGTATATGAAAATGGTGTCCTAATATCAGGCTCTACTCGCGGGGATGGTTACACGGGGGAAGACGTGACCGCAAATGTGCGCACGATCAAAGCAATCCCCTTGAAAGTGAAATCAGAAGGATGCTTCGCAGCAGCGTCGCTGATAGATGTGCGGGGCGAGATATTTATGGACCGAGCAGAGTTTGACGAGTTCAACCGCAGCCGCGATGAAGCCGGGTTGTCGGCGTTTGCCAACCCTCGCAATGCAGCGGCCGGTTCGCTGCGCCAGTTGGATCCCAAGATCACAGCGAAAAGGCCTCTGAAGTTTCTTGCTCATGGAGTCGGTCGTGTGGAAGGACCCATGCCGGACACTCAAATGAAACTGCTCGAAGGCTTGCACGCTCTTGGACTACCTGCAAATCTCTCGCACACCCGTTTATGCAGCGGCATCAACGAGGCATTAAACCATTACCGGGAACTTGAGAAGATCAGAGAGCGGCTACCACACGAAATCGATGGCGCCGTAGTGAAAGTGAACTCACTGGCCGACCAGGTCACTTTGGGCTTGAAGACTCGATCCCCCCGCTGGGCGGTGGCTTTCAAATTCGAGCCTGTCCAGGCCACGACCAAAATTTTGAAAATTGAAGTCAATGTCGGTCGTACCGGAGCACTGACGCCGGTGGCAATCATGGAGCCCGTCGGCGTGGGAGGCGTTACCGTCAGCCGGGCTACACTGCACAATCAAGATGAGATAGATCGGAAGGACGTTCGCGAAGGCGACACGGTCCTCATACAAAGGGCCGGCGACGTGATACCGGAGGTGGTGAGAGTAGTCCGGGAATTGCGGCCCAGCCACAGCCAGCCGTACTCGATTCCTGACAAGTGCCCGGTGTGCAACTCGCAAGCCATTCGCCTGGAAGGTCAAGCGGCAAAGCGTTGTGTAAACGTGTCTTGCCCTGCCCGGCTGAAAGAAACCATAAGACATTTCGCGTCCAGGGGCGCAATGGACATAGAGGGGCTGGGCGTCAAGCTCGTTGAACAACTTGTTGATCGGGAGCTTGTGCATGACCCCGCGGACCTGTATGCGCTGAAGAAGGAGACATTGGCCTCTTTGGAACGAATGGCGGACAAATCGGCAACCAACATTCTGGAAGCCCTGGAGAGATCCAAAAACGTTTCGGCAGATCGCTTCCTGTATGCTCTGGGAATTCCGCTCGTTGGTGAGCACGTGGCTCGCCTTCTGGTTGAGGCATTTCGGGATATTGATACTTTGTCGAGACAAGATGCCGATGAAATTCAAAAGATCTACGGCATAGGACCGGAAGTAGCCCAAAGCGTAGCTGTTTTTTTTCATGAGCCGCGCAACAAGGACATGATCGAAAGGCTCCTTAACGCCGGTGTAGCGCCGGTCCCGCTTCCAGCTCCTGGGGCCGGCGCTAAGACGCTTCTGGCGGGCAAGACCTTCGTCTTTACCGGGACACTTTCCATGGAACGCGCTGAAGCCAAGGCAGCCGTTGAAGCTGCCGGCGGAAACGTGACCGGGTCGGTCAGTCGCAAAACCGATTATGTTGTTGTCGGCGATCAGCCCGGCTCGAAATATGACAAAGCTAAAGAACTCGGGATAACAATCCTGACCGAGGACGATTTTAAGGAGTTGGCAGAGATTTGAAGCTTGCGCAGCCCATGAAATGGCAGTGATTCGCGTTCGAGCCTATATTAGAGGGGAGAAGGAGCATAGGCGCTAACTTTGAGGTAAGTTCCCTCCTTTGCTAAAGGAGGGACAGGGAGGATTTTGGTCCAAGTCTTTGAAAATCCCCCTAAATCCCCCTTTAGAAAAGGGGGACTTTGGAACCCCGATGATCTCCCGAGTTGTTCACGATCAAGAGACATCAAGTTAGGGCCATATGATCGAACCGAAGATTTTGCGTTTTTTTCAGAGGGGGAATACGAATGACCGCGATACGTCGGCGGGTACTAATATCAGGAATTGTTCAAGGAGTGGCGTTTCGGTACTATACCAGGGCCGCCGCCCGCGACAGAGGGGTAAATGGGTGGGTGCGCAACCTTCCGGACGGCCGCGTTGAGGCGGTCTTTGAAGGCGAACAGGATACCGTGAACTCTATGGTCACTTGGTGCCGCAAAGGTCCGTCGGGCAGCCAGGTGGACGACGTGCGAATTCATGAAGAACGGCCCACAGGTGAATTCACGGACTTCGAGATCCGATACACGGGTTGGGGCTATTGATAAGATTTACTCGTAATTCAACATGCTTACATGTGATTATTTTTATTCTGATCCTGGGGGGTTATCCTGCTGTGCGGTCAGTAGACGCGGCGGCGCCTATGATCATAGATTTGATCATGGGTGAACCGGTTGCCGTGGAAACAATGCTCGACGACCTCGCCGGAGTCAGGATCGTTTATCTTGGCGAAATCCATACCATTGCTCGCCATCATCAACTCCAGACAGACATTTTGAAAAGCCTGTGTGAGCGGGAAATGAAGCCGGCCCTGGGTATGGAGATGTTCTCGGAAGAACAGCAAACCACACTCGACCGTTGGCTCTCCGGAAAGCAACGCATCACGGAATTGATAAAACAGCTTGGAAAAGAGCATTGGACGAATCTACAGGACTACGAGTCGCTATTGACCAGCGCGCGGGAACTCGGAGTGCCGGTAATCGCGCTCAATGCTCCGGACAGGCTGGTAAGAAAAGTTGCCCGAGAAGGTTTGGCAGGACTTTCTCCCGAGGAACAAGCGTCACTCCCCGAAGGTTTTGAGCAGATCAATCCGCTGAACGATAAGCTGCTGCGGTTGAGACTTAGAGTTCATAAGGCATTTCAAGAGAAGAGCCTGGACAATATTGTTCTGGCCCAGTCGCTTCGTGATGCCACAATGGCCCGAGCGGTCGTCAGATTTCTCGACTCACCAGGCGGCAAAGACCGCAGTATGCTGGTGGTCGCAGGAAGCGGGCACCTCAACTATGGTTTCGGCATCCCGGAACGGGTGAAACAGAGACTGGATCTCCCCTTCCGCATCATCCTGGCTTCCGAGAGTGGTGAACTGGTCTTGTCGGAAGAGGAACAGGGCCAGATGGTGCCGATCCATTTAACACACAACGATCTGGAATTTATTCAGAAACCCATCGCGGATTATCTTCACGTGATTCCGCTGAAGGAAGAAGCGCAGTGACTTGCGCAACATCCGATTTTCGAGACCGGAGCGACCCAGATAGAGAGCCACTAGACGGACATTTTGCGGAACAGCAGTGCGCCCAC
>DATJPW010000267.1:0-23120 GCA_035506215.1 Desulfomonilaceae bacterium | reverse complement strand
TCCACAAGCAGGTTACGGTTGTACTGGGCCCATTCAAGCAGGTCCCTCTTTTTATTGTCGTGAGCCACTAGAGCGATCTTCTTTTTCCTACGCATTTCGATCATTTGATAATTCATGATTTCACCTCGATGCAAATCTTGGGACACACGTCCCGGACAAGTTCAGTTTTCCCTTTTTTGATTCAGGGTTCCACGATCGAACAAAATCATGGTGGTGTTAGAATTGTTTTAGAGGAAAGTGCATTCTTCGTTTATGTCTGAGTGTGGAATTCGATAGAAAGCCGGTTTTCAGCAGCGGGAAAACCGGAGGCCGGCAGTGGATTGGAAGGAATTATCTCCGTCCCCCCGTCAAGGAGAACTCTTTGAATCTGCCGGCCTCCGAGATAATGGGAGGGATTTCAGAAGGTTATCAGCAAGCTGGTTTCCACAGCTCCCAGCGGTGATATGGACCGATTTATATTCGGTGTTGCGTTTGCTTCGCCGGCTGCATTGTTCACGGCTGCAGGCGCCGGCAAGGCCGCTCCTCCTCCTATACGGTACAAGAAGGCGGTATCCGGGAATGCGGCTGACCACCATGGGCCCGGCTGCCAGAATGCCAGCGTGGTGTTCCACGTAAGGTTCTCAAGAAGCTTCCAATTGATCCCCGCATCAATTTCCCAGCCGATATATCGTTTATCGTTGGGAACAGCATGGCCCCCGAATCCGCCCGTCTGCGCGGCCAGAATGTTGGCATTTGTAAGTGCTTGAATTCCGCTCACGTAATCGCCGCCGAGCCTGTACGCATTAGGTTGATCACGCCAAGCGTTTGAAAAGAGTCCCCAAATATTAAGGTTTGAAGCCACTGCATAATCAAGCTTGAAACCTAAGTGATGGAAATTTGTCGGCTGGCCGTATCCGTCTGCGTCCCAACACGTGCCGGTCCCATACAACCAGTACATCAAGTAACCCCAATCCTTCATGTAAGCCGAGCTTACGCCCTGCTCCGCGGCGGCAGCGTCCTCATTCGTGAATCTGGTGCTGGGGTCATCGCCGGTGGCACGCACGTAGTTCATAGTAAACCTGGCGGGGCCACAAATACACCCCGTTTCAACTCCGTACAGCCATCCGTTGACATCCACACCCACGTTCACAAGACTGGTAGGAAGGTTACCACCTGCGGTACCTCGACCCGAGTTCCATGTATTAAACCAGTCTGACTCTGCGTTGAAAAAGAAACGCCCGTTGAAGTACTTCACGGCTGAAGCGATCCTGTATCTGATCAAGTCGTTCGTGCTGAAGGTAGGTGCTGTTAATGCGGCCCCGCGGGCGTTAGTGGTCTGCGAGAGCGGTTGACGATATGAGTCGGACACGATCTGGACGAACAAAGGGCCGTTCGTGTATTCGATTTCGCCCTCGAGTGCCTCGAAATAATCTCGACGATCATCTCGGCGCTCTATGGACGAAGCGCTCTCGTTTCGCGACTTAATAGATGAATTTAGCGCCCACGTGGAACGGTTCCTAGCGAAGTATGGGCTGAATCCTATCTTGAGGGGCCCATAGCGAGAGCTGACATTAAATGAGGCGGATGCCCTGACAAATTTGTGTTTCCAAAGCCCCATTCCGATGGAACTATCCTTGTACCCGATGCTGAAATCGAACATGGGGGTCCTAATGCTGGTCTTGAGCCATTGCAGCGTCACGTACGTGTTGGGAATGTCCGACGCGGCCGCTCTATCGCCAACCGGAGCGTAGAGAGAATTGACGAAACCCGGAAAGCCCCCAACCGTGGCGGCCGCACCAGCAGTAGTCCCACCAAAAGGCTTATACGGGTTACCGTCAGAGTAGATGCCCAGCGACGTCAGATTCAGCGACGCGGCAACGTCAATTGCGGGGTTGATTTTTATTATGGGATAAACGGTCATGCGATAATCGTTCAAACTCATATCAGGACCATATCGATTCTCGCCTGCTATGACTCCAAACGTGCTGCTCCCGAGGTTAGAAGTCCCGGTAGTCGGAAAAGTCAATAGATGGTTAACACCCAGGTAGACGTCGCTTCCGTCCATATGGCCGAATATGTCGTCATTACCGGTCCTGGTCCAGTACCGATATCGGTATTCAGCTTCGCCCTTCATAGTAAATTCCCACGAATAGGCGGGCGCGGCGGCCGCAGCCATGAGCAGTGCAGCCAAGAATAAGCGGGCAAACCCTTTCATTGCATATCCTCCTTGAAAAAAATCATCATTACCCGGAAACGGGATTCATTTCTCCTGTTCCTGGGCTTGGAAAAGGCAAAGACAGTGAGCCGTCCACATTGATGTAGAATCAATGCGCATTCGCACTGCCCCCCAATCTAAGACCATGTGGTTTGATGCACTTGTAGCGTGCTGTTGTTAGCGTGTTGTGCGAATCAAATTAGAAGTCGGTTGGAATTTCGTTAGCATTCTACGAAGCGCCGGCAGGAATGTCGGCGGCACTCATAAGAGCGATATAGCGTTTTGCGCACGCAAAGCGGTGTTGGTAGCAATGTGCTAATTTCCCTTCTGAATTCCTTATGTTGAGGCGGCAATCCTAACTATGAATTAACAAGATGCTAGTACCATTCTTACACTTGCAATGTTTATGAGGCATTTAGCCATTAAGGCGATGCCAAGTTTCTCAGAATGAGGTGATATACGGATGAACGGATTCAGCCTCGATCCCAGCGTCCTCAGAGATATTCTGCGACACGCGAAACCGCTCGGACATAACGAAAAACCCGACAATCTGAATCTGGGATTCGGGTTCATTTACTATGGAGTTGTGAGGGCCTTGCAACCGAAGCACATTGTGGTGATCGGGTCAGGCTACGGTTTTAGTGTCGTATGTCTGGCTCTGGGCGTTAAAGACAACGGGGTCGGTAAGCTCAGTTTCATCGATCCATCCTATTCTCTTCTGAAAGACGGGCCTTTCAAAACTGTGGGGGGAACAGCTTACTGGAGTGACCCTGTGCGGGTTCAGAGCCATTTTGAACTTTTTGGCGTGGCCGACATGGTTAGGCATTTCAAGATGAGGAGCGATGAGTTTTTTACCACCTATGATGATTTCCGGTTGCCGCCCATTGACCTGGCTTTCATCGATGGAAGTCACGCCTATGATGATGTGAAATACGACTTCACCGCCGTGCTCGGGCGCTCACACAAGAACACTTACATCTTCCTTCATGACACCAACCTTTATGTCCGGGAAGCTCTCCATCATGCCGGGGTGAAAAGATGGATGGGACTTATCAAGAGAGACGAAAAGGCGTTCGAGGTCGTCAATTTTCCGTTTTCTTCAGGAGTTGCCTTAGTCCGAGTTCTGGAGCCGCGAGTATGGAAAGAATTTCACTAGTCCCGACTTTACTGGTAGCTGCCGCAGTTCTGGTGGCAGCGTTTCTCTTTTGGCGATATGTCTGGTTTTTCAGAAACCCTCCAAGGGTGGTCCCGGCCGGCAACAACGTAGTGAGTCCCGCGGACGGCACCGTCGTCTACGTAAAAGATGTCGGTCCTGAACAAGAGGTGATCGTAATCAAGCAAGGAATGGCCGCGACGATAAAAGATATCGCGCGCGAAGATATCGATTCGCCCAAAGTGCTAATAGGCGTTTTCATGAGCCCGCTTGATGTTCATTACAACCGCGCGCCACTGACGGGAAAAGTCGAGTCAATACGGAACTATCCATGCAACAAAGAAAACTTGCACATGGGCATGATGCACCTTCGTACCTTGTTGCGCCTGGAGC
Organism: Desulfomonilaceae bacterium; assembly: GCA_035506215.1. Lineage (GTDB taxonomy): Bacteria > Desulfobacterota > Desulfomonilia > Desulfomonilales > Desulfomonilaceae > DATJPW01. Next base: position 19,380 of record DATJPW010000267.1, on the reverse strand, counting down.
CCTATTACAAAAACAGCCGTCACATATTGGAAAACGAGAGGACCGTCACGCGAATCCGGGGCAAACATGATGGCGATGAAATCGGCTGTTATGTAGTCCAAATTGCGGCCAAAAATGTGAATTGCATCGAAAGCTACGTCCCGGAAGGCAGCCAAATAGGAAAAGGTGAGATATTCGGAATGATCAAAATCGGCTCTCAGGTCGATACGATTTTACCGAAACGCCCTGGTATGCGGATCAAAGTCAGGCCGGGCAATAAGGTCCGAGCAGGAGAGTCCATTCTCGTCGAGTGGTGATTACGCCACGATTAGTCTTAACAAATGCAAGGCGAATCCAATTTGGATCTTTGTATCCGTTCAAAGCCCGTGACCGGGCTCGAACTCCTTGAAGCACCTCCTTTATTGTGATTGCTCGCTCCGGATCATCGATAAATATGATCATCCGACCTGCAACACTGCAATTAACGATAAATTAACTTGTTATTCACACAGCGGAAATCAAACCCGATTACAGCCTTATTCATGAATGTAATGCATGGAAAGGGGCAGGAAATTCCGTAAGTTACTGCTTCGAAAAAACGTGAGGTGCGACAAATGCGTATTGATCTACATGTCCACAGTAATTCAAGTAAACATCCCAACGAATGGATCCTCCGACAACTCGGGGCCCAGGAATGCTATACCCCACCCGAAGAGGTCTACAGAATAGCCAAAGCCAGGGGTATGGATGCGGTAACAATTACGGACCACAACAGCATAGACGGTTGTCTGGCAATTGCTCATCATCCGGACACCTTCGTTAGTTGCGAATATACCACCTACTTCCCCGATGATGGCTGTAAGGCGCATGTTGTCTGTTACAATATTACGCCGGAACAGCACCAGCGCATACAGGAGGTGAGATCGAACATTTTCGAGCTGGCTGCATTTCTCAAGAGACACAGGATCGTCCATACGCTGGCTCATGCCCTCTTCGGTCCTAATTCCAAGTTGACACCGGAGCATTTCCAACATTTCTTAAGGCTGTTCGACACATGGGAAATCAATGGCGCAAAAGACTTTTGGGCCAATCATTGTCTCAAATTGATCCTGGACGCAGTGAAACCCGATCACAAAGTTACGGCCGGCTCCGATGACCATTCAGGGCTCACAATCGCTCACGCGTGGACGGAGGTAGCCGGGGCCGGAAGCATAAAAGAGTTTTTCGACGGAGTGGTAGAGGGCAAAACGATTATTGGTGAAAAGAAGTCCACGCCTCACACACTGGCGTGGAACATTTACTCCGTGGGCTGGCAATGGCTGAAACACACGAATGTCGTGAATGGTTCCCTGAGCATCCTTGATCGCTATCTCTTGGCCCCCGAAGTACAAAAGAACCGGTCATTGGGTAAAGGCTGGCTCAATTCGCTGGTTGTCAGCCCCCGGTATTGGGCCCGAGAAATCGCTGTAGCCGCAATAGGTCGCGAATTCGAGAAAGCCGACAACGGTTCATTCAATTATCTGCCGGACTGCGAGCGCTGGTTTCACCTGATGGATGCGATCACCAGCAAACACATCGTGAAGTTGGGCAACAAGATGATCAATGAATTGGCGGCCAGAAACTATCACAGCTTGTTTTCAAACACGGGGCTGCCGTTTGCGTTGTACGCTTTGCTTGCTCCATTTTTCGCAGCATTCGGCAAGTATGCCTCCCAGCGCGCCCTCGGCAGAGAGCTTCTGCAACGGTACGGGCTCAAAGAGATCCAACCGATCAAGGTGGCAAAATTCACAGATACGTTTGGCACAGTCGATGGCGTGTCGCGGACTCTTGACGAGCAACTTCGTGAAGCCGTACGAACCGGAAAGGATTACACAATAATTTCCTGCGTCGGAGAAAATAGTAGATGCGGTCTTAAGGTGTTTCCACCCCTGGGAATGATAGATACCCCCGAATTTGAGCAACAAAAACTCTGCTGGCCGCCGATCCTGAAAATTTTGGATTATTGTTATACCGAGCAGTTCACCCACATTCAGGCATCGACCCCCGGCCCCGTAGGGTTAGCAGCTATGATAACGGCAAAAACACTTGGGCTGCCGTTTCAGGCCGTGTATCATACGCATATACCGGAGTTCGTAGGTAAGGTTACCGACGATCCCTTCATGGAAGAGCTTTGCCGTAAGTACTGTCTCTGGTTCTATGACTCCGCCGATGTGATCTTCACTCCGTCGGAACACACAAGGAGCTACCTCGCCAAACATGGGTTGCGACGGGAAAAAATTAAAGTGTATCCGAGAGGAGTTGACACTTCTTTCTTTACTCCTGATAGACGAACAGATTATTGGCGCCGCAAATGGGGCACAGCTGACGGAACGATAAAGGCTTTGTATGTAGGCCGTGTTTCCAAAGAGAAAAACCTACCGCTTCTGGTCGAGGCATTCAAGAATGTCGCAGACGGCATGAAACCCCCTAACGCTGCTGCTGTCGCGCCAAACATAAGGCTGCTCGTGGTAGGAGATGGCGCTTATTTTGAAGAGATGAAACGTGAATGTGACGGCTATCCGGTAACATTCACCGGAGAACTCCACGGGGAAGAGTTGGCCGAGGCATTCGCTTCCGCAGACTTATTTGTCTTTCCGAGTACAACGGACACTTTTGGAAGGGTGGTTCTCGAAGCCATGGCTTCGGGGATTCCTTGTATTGTCAGCGATGTTGGAGGCCCCAAAGAGAACATCATCCACGGTTTTAACGGACTGATTGTGCCTGGAGACAATGCAGCCGCACTCTCTGAAGCCATAACGATTCTGACTTGCACGATGGACCGAGAAAAGATGGGCAAGGAGGCCAGGGAATTCACGGAAACGAAATCCCTCTCCGGAGCTTTTGACCAATATTGGTCCCTCTATGCTGCATAGCATTGATCGACCACTCGGTCGGTGAAACATCGAACTTGCGTCCGCTACAGGAGGCGGATGCAAGAAGTCTTCTCCGTTCATTACTATCGCAGTTCAGGTACCCGCGTGCCGGCTTCGACCTGAGCGGTCTCATCTTCTCTTGGGTCGCCGGCCGCATCTATGTCTTCACCAATCCATTTCAACATTCCAGACTTTCCGACACGATGATCTCCTCTTGATTCAAATTTTCGCTGACGCTCCACATTAAATGACATGAACGAAGAAAACATTTTTCGCTAAGACAATTTTAACACCACCGTGGTTTTGTCAGGCCCGAGATCCTAAATCAAAATAGTGGAAATCGAGCTTCTTCTTCGGTCTGTGCGCGGATTCTTTTTCTCATGTTGAATCGGTTGGTTAGTGCTCGTTATCGTCATTTGGGAAACCGGGGGACGTCAAGCGTGGTTATGGCCAGTTGCAAAGCGACATGGGCGCGTACACGAGCCACAGTCTTGTTGCAACACGACGTGACGCTTCCCCACGCTGTCGGAGCCAATTTAGCTTTATTTGAAGCACCGGGATTATCAACGTTGGTACAAATTAGCAAAGGAGTGACAAATGCATGCCGAGCACACAATAAACAATTTCATGGAGCTGGGTTGGCACATACTGGACACCTCCAGGGATGAGGCCGCATTTGTACAGTGGAAGACTCGAGCACTCGATTATCTTATGACGCTTCTGGGACCGGACCACGTGTACTGCGTGCGGCTACGAAGAATTGTCGGAGAGACAGGGACACGCGGGCTGCTTGCCGGAATAGGAATTCTGGCCGCTGCCGGACAAGAGTTGACCAAGAACGTGCCAAACTGAGGGTCGAAAAAAATAGCAATCGCGACAGCCCCCAATGGGGGCTGTCCAGGCCGCGAGCGCCGAAGCCCTCGATTCTGAGACAATAGAATCGAATATCCTTTTATGGTCTAATTTCTTCCAACGCCTTGAGCGCGAGGCCGACCAGGCGCGAGGGCACTTTGCAGTATCCAATTGCTTCGCTATACTGCTGTCCTTCGGTGATTCCCCATTTAATAAATTCTTTCAACGCATCAGCTTTTTGAGTATCCGGGTATTGTCCGTATAGAAGGATCCAACTGTATGTCACGATCGGATATGAGTCGTCTCCCGGGGGGTCTGGGAAGAACATACGAAGGTTTGGAGGTATTTCCTCTTGGGAACTGCTCAAAGCAGCCTGTCCGCTCGTGGGAAGGGGCTCGACAAAGCGACCTGTCTTGTTTTCCAACCAAGCCATTTGGAGAACGGCACGCTTCGCAAAGCCATATTCAACGTACCCTATGGCGCCTTCGCTCAACTTGATTCGTCCGGCCACTCCTTCATTGCCACGGGCCGCCATAGCATTAATGGGCCAGTTAACGGCCTTCCCGATTCCCGGCCCTTGATGGATCCATTCCTGAGATATGGAGCCAAGATGATTCGTAAACGCAAATGTGGTGCCACTGCTGTCCTGGCGGGTCACCAAAAGAATCTGTTTGGAAGGCAGGTTCAAATCCGGATTGGCTTTCTTGATCCGGGGATCGTCCCAGTACTTGATTTTGCCACCAAAAATGTCGGCATATACTTCTCGCGGCAATCTTAGCTGTCCATTTAAGTCCTTGATATTATAGGCAAGTACTATAATGCCGGCGGTCGCGGGAATGAGTTTCACCCCTCGCTTCACTTCAGCAATTTGCTCATCACTCATGGCCGCATCGCTCGCCGCAAAATCCACCTCGTACTGTGCAAACTGTTTGACACCTTCGCCACTTCCCACAGGCTTATAAGTGATGGCAACACTTGGTTGTTTATTTTGATATTCCTCAATCCATTTTTTGTACAGTGGAGCCGGGAATGTTGCTCCAGCCCCTGAAAGGTGGATGACATCCGCGCTTTTTTCCGTATTGCTCTTGCTACAGGAAATGAAAAAGCCGCAGAGCAGAGCGATCATGGTGATCGTTAACACTCGACGGGCGATCATGAGAGTGCCCCTTTTGATTAGCTGAATTGGCCGCTCACATACTCCTTGGTCAATTCTTCCTGGGGATCGTTGAAGATCCGGCTGGTTGGGCCAAATTCCACGAGAAACCCGGTCCTGCCGCCCTTGGAGATTTCCACGGAAAAAAAGGCCGTCTTGTCGGCCACGCGCATGGCCTGCTGCATATTATGGGTGACAATCACAATGGTGTATTTTTCCTTGAGTTCGTGCATCAACTCTTCGATGATGCGTGTCGCGATTGGGTCCAGCGCCGAGCAAGGTTCGTCCATGAGCAGGACCGAAGGCTCCGTGGCAATAGCACGCGCGATGCAAAGCCGCTGTTGCTGGCCGCCGGAAAGAGACAACCCTCCATTGGTCAGTTTGTCTTTCACCTCGCCCCACAGTCCCGCGCGAGTCAGGGCGTGCTCGACCTTTTCGTCCATGTCGCCCTTGTAACGATTCAATCTGAGCCCAAAAGCGACGTTGTCGTAAATACTCATTGCGAACGGATTGGGCTGCTGGAACACCATGCCTATGTACCGACGAACCGCTACCGGATCGATGTTCGGCGCATATATGTCCTGACCGTGGAAAAGCAACTCGCCGCTGAAGCGGAAGGTACGTATGAGATCATTCATACGGTTGATGCATCGCAGGACCGTGCTCTTTCCGCAACCGGACGGACCGATGAACCCCGTGATCTGTCGCGATCCTATATCAATATCGCTGTCTCGCACCGCGAGGAAATCGCCATAATAGAGTTCTTGAATCTTGCACGTGATGGCTACCTTATATCCGTTGTCCTCCGGCGAGTGAGTCGCTTCTGCTTGTTGAGATTGCGCAGTGACTTCCATTCTCTTACTCCTTTATGCCCCCCGTCGTCGTATGACTCTTTTCACAATGAGCAACATGGTGATCATCTGTTCTTTGCGCCGACTGATCATCCGGCTGATAACATTGAGGACAAGAACCAACGAGACGAGTACTAATGAAGCGGTCCAGGCAAGTTCGATTTGGTTTTCGTACGGCATGCCTGAAAAATTGTAGATCAATACAGCGAGAGATGCCGTCGGCTGCATCAAATCGACCTTGCCGCCCTGGATCAACCAGTAATCACTAAACAGGGCGGTGAACAGCAACGGTGCAGTTTCTCCGGCCGCCCTGGCCACGGCAAGCATCACCCCTGTTATGATCCCCGGCATGGCGGTCGGAAGCACGACCTTCCAAACCACCTGGCTTGGCGTACACCCCATGCCGAACGCAGCGTCCTTCATGGTCTGAGGCACCATTTTCATGGCTTCTTCGGCGGTCAGCATCACGGTCGGAATCATGAGCAGGGACAGAGCGATGCCGCCGGCCGGAGCGGAATAGGTCCCCGTAATCAGGACCACCGCGGCGTAGGCGAAAACGCCCGCAAGAATTGACGGTAACCCGGTCAAGGTCTTGGCGCAAAACCGTGCCACCTGAGATATGCGGCTGTCAGGCTCGAATTCGGAAAGAAATGCCGCGGCCAATATCCCGAGAGGCACGCTCAATAACATTCCTATTCCCACCATGACCACGGTCCCGAGAATGGCATTGCCGAATCCTCCCCCCAACTCAAAGGCAGTGGGCGGCAATGCGGTGAGAGTTTCCCAGCTCAATCTTGTGCCGCCTCGAAGGATCAGCATAATCAGGACCGAAAAAAGCGGCACGCACGAAATAATCGCGATTGCCCACGTCCCCAGGCTCAGAAGGCCGCTGATCAGCGATCTCCTTTGTAAGAGGTTGCGCTCCAGTTTCGGCAACTGCAGCTCGGCTGTTTCTACTCGTGCAGACTGGGCATAGCTCATTGCTTCAGCTCCGGTGCTTACTGGTCAGCGTGACTATTGCCTGACCGAGCACGTTGACAATCAGTGTGATCACCAAAAGGACAATGGCTGCATACATGAGAGCTTGCGTCTCCACCTTGCCGGCTTCAGGGAAATTCAGCGCCAAGAGGGCAGCGAGCGTATTTGCAGGCGAGAAGAGGGACAGACTGATCTGATTCGAATTCCCCACCAGCATGGCCAACGCCATGGTCTCACCCAAAGCCCTGCCCAATCCAAGAACCAGGGCCCCAAAAATACCGTTAGCGGCTGTGGGTAGCATCACCCTCAGGATCGCTTCCCACCTTGTGGTTCCCATGCCGTACGCAGCCTCCTTCACCTTGTAAGGAATAGCAAGCAGCGAATCCTGCGTTATGGCCGCAACAGTGGGCAAGATCATGACTGCAAGCACCAAGGCTGCCGGAAGCATGCCCGGACCGGCCAGCGATGTGCCAAAGAAAGGAATCCAGCTCAGCTTGTGGTGCAACAAGTCACATGCAGGCCTCACAAGGGGAATCAGCACGAAGATGCCCCAAAGCCCGTACACGACGCTGGGAATGGCGGCCAATAACTCAACAATATTCTTAAAGACAACTTGAAGTTTTGTCGGCAGGAAATCCTGGGTGAGAAAAATAGCAATCACAATGCCTGCAAATCCGCCTATTATAAGCGCCAAGAGCGAGCTGTAAAGCGTCCCCCAGATGTGCGGAAGTATGCCGAAATTGGCTTTGTTCGCGTCCCAGGTGGTGCCCACGAGAAATCCCAGCCCATAGTCGCGCATTGCCTGAACAGCCTTGCCTCCGATCTCCCACAAAATGATGAAAAGAAGCAAGATAATGCATAACGTGCAAGCCCACGTCAGGTTCCGAAAAATGCTGTCCGACCACATTTCTGCTGTTGATGGAGGAGATGAAATGGAGTCTTCGTCAAGAATCACTCGTATAAGATGTCGTCCAGGCATAAGGTGTCACCGTAAAATCCTTGAAACGGCAGAAGCCGGCTGTGTTTCGAGCCGGCCTTCACTCTGGATTGGTCCTGCCGGAGCCGATCAGTGTGCATCCGGTGGAGAGGGCGTGGGAGCAAGCCCGGGAAACGGACCAATGGGCTTGATCCCGTTTATCGGGACGCGCAGCAGGTTCATTGAATGGTGTCTGATGCCTTGAGAACCTCTTGCACGACGTTTTCCGGAAGAGGTATGTACCCCATCTTGTCCGAGATCTTCTGCCCGTCCTTCAAACAATATGCGACCATGTCTCGTAAGGCTGCCGCCTTCTTGGGGTCCTGGTACTTCTTGTAGAAAAGCATCCAGGTGTAGGTGGCTATGGGGTAAGATTGGTCGCCCTCCGGATCCGGCAACCAAGCACGCATGTCCGCAGGTAACTTCACGTGTGACAATGCAGCGGAACCACTCTTAGCAGAGGGAGCAACAAACTTTCCTTCCTTGTTCTGAAGCAAAGCCATACGAACTTTGGCCTGAATGGCATAGCCGTATTCTATGTATCCGATCGCTCCAGGGGTCTGGCGTATGGTCGCCGTCACGCCGTCGTTCTTTGGAGCGGCTACGATCTTGTTGCTTTCGGGCCATTTCACCGTCAACCCCTGCCCAGGTCCTTTCGCCCAATCCTCGTTTATTGCGCTCAAATGCTTAGTGAACACGAAGTTCGTGCCACTGGCGTCAGCCCGACGTACCACTGTAATATCAAGGTCGGGGAGCTTCATTCCGGGGTTGTCTTTCGCGATTAGCGGATCGTTCCACTTCTTGATTTGCGCCAGAAAGATCTTCGAGTACGCTTCGCGGCTTAATTTCAGGTCCTTGGGATCACCTGGAAGGTTATAGGCCAAAACAATAGAGCCTGCCGTCATGGGAAGCAACTGCACGCCTTCCTTTACCTGGGCTATCTCTTCATCGGTCATGGCCGCGTCGCTTCCGGCAAAATCGACCGTGTGATTTTGCAAGTCCTTGATGCCTGCTCCGCTCCCTTTGCCTTGGTAGTTAATTTGGACGTCTTTGTGAACATGGTTGTAGTCTTTGAACCATGTGGAGTAGATAGGAAATGGGAACGTCGCACCCGAACCGGTCAGCCGAACCTCCGCTGACGATACCGCTACGGTAGCAAACATGATGGTAGCGGCAACAATTGCCACGCTGATCAATTTAACCCAAAATCTATGGTCAAAAGTTGTCCTCATCTAATCCCTCCTAGAGCTAATTAAGGAAATAGGCTGACAAGCCGGTCTTCCCCCTTTGCGGCTCCAACCAATGATTCCTCGAACTAATACTCAATGCATGTTTTCAGAGATTATTGATAAGTTGTTACGAGAATGTTTGTGTATGATTAGTTTTGTGTTCGAGGGGCGCTGTGCAAGGATCCCGACCTATGACCTCGTGTTTCAGGAATCGGCGAGTGACCCTCTTTTGGAGTATGCCGGGGTGCCCCCTCCTGCATAGCTTTTATTTGGCAGTCCATATGGCAATGGTTTGGAAATCGCAGACTCTTAAAGTGGGCAAAGGAGAAACCGCGATACTTTTTAACCGACGAGTGTCCCTTCGCTTGGCCGCCTTATCGCCATTTCGTTGATGATGAACAGCAATTCATATGGAGGGTGATTCAGTTCAAAAAGTTGCGGTTAAGGATTCTATTATTGCCAAACAAAGTGCTGGACCTCGCCCCTAATTCCTATAGCGATCAGAACAAAACCCCCAATCCGCTGCGGCCACGCACCGAGGTGAAGGCCCGCGCGGCGTCCCACCCTGGTCCCAAGGAAAGCCATGACTCCAGCGGACAACCCAAAAACCGGAGCGAGCATCCATGTGTCCCTTCCCGTGAGGCTCAGAGCAACACCCGCGGTCAAAGCGTCAATGGCGCAAGCCAGGGAGAGTCCTATTATTCTCCACCCCTTCGTCGGGTCATGACTTCCCGAGTGATCATCTTCCGGGGAGTCACGCAGCATGTTTATACCAAGCAGAGTCAACAAACCGAAAGAGATCCAGTAACCAATGCCCCCGACAAACGACGACAATCCTGTGCCACCCAAACAACCCAAAGCAGTCATGATCGATTGGAAGACGCCGAAATTAAAGGTGAGCCTAAATGTGTGCCAAGCCGTGGGCCGAGGTAAGCTCGCAATCACCACAGCCGCTACCGCAAAATTGTCCATACTGAGCGCTAATGCGCTCCCAAGCAAAGTAACCGCGTCCATAAGGTTTGCCCTTCACGTTCACCTATCTAATATTCAGTGAGTGCCACGTGTATCAAATATTAGGCGAACCCAACATCAGAACATAATTGATCGGTCACATTCGGCTTGCTACGATTTGGCCGGTTTCGCCGCTTTCACTGTCTTCCGAGCTGCGGTAAGCTCACCGTGCACTTCGGATTTCGCTTCCTCAACAAAATCGGTTGCCCCTTCCATTACTTCTTCAACAATCTCATGACCTTTCTCGTAAACCATGAAACCGGTCTTAACGACAGCTTTTAGCAAGGGCCTTATAGCGGACCAAGCCAGTGGTATAACGACAGGAGCGGCAACCACGCCAACGCCGACTGCAATACCAGTCCATATGTCGCCCTTTGGTCTGAAATCCCATATTGCCATGTTCGTTCCTCCCCTTGATAATCTGGAAATTATAAACTTCCATTATTAACATAGTGATGCTCAATCCCTTATAATGTCAAGTTAGTATTTGGTTAATTCTTAGTACCCCAAAGAGCGTTTCACGTCGTCCTAGTAAACTGACAACCTCTGAAAACGCATTTACATAAACATTTAACTTGTTGCTCATACTGTCCTAACATTCCGGAAGCAGCGTCATAAGTGACGGATTTCCGCAAGGATGGTTTTCGTCGTTGAAGATTGCGGCACTGTTGGGCTGAAGCAAAAAGGAGAAAAGTATGGGCTATTATCTCCATGAGATCCCGGGACGTATGAGAATCAAGATTCCGGCCTTGAGGAGGAATTCGGACGAGGCGGTAGAGATTCAGGGCCTCTTGGAGGACCTGAATGGCATCACATCAACTTTCGTGAATACCATTACGGGCAGTATAGTAGTGCGTTATGATCCGGAAATCGTGACTTCTGGCGCGATCCTGGACTTCTTTGCGCGTGAAGGCTATATTGACGTGGGAGAGGCCATCTCTGGGAAACACTATACGAGGGGCACTCTTCCGAGCGTAGGCCAAGCAGCGTCTAAGGCTCTTATCGGGCTTGCATTGGATCGATTATTACAAGGCTCCCCACTATCGATCCTGACGGCCTTGATTTAGTGTCAGGTTGCCGCAAGCCAAGGGGCAAAGGCCGCGTAAGCGTCAACGACCGTTAAATTTGATTTTATGACGTCCCCTGTTATCGCGTACGCAAGCAATCCGTCCCGCATGATCGACCTGATCGCAAAAAAATGTTTACCCTTCCATAACCATTTCTTAATAAGCCTAGCTTATGCCTTCAAAATACATATCAGATATGGAGGGAAGAAATGATGTCCCATAAAAAATGGCTGTTGGCCTTTGCTGCACTCGTCATACTATTCACAACGAGCGGGGCCGGAATCGCCTCGAGTGAGCAAGCGAAAGCGAAATATGTCTTCCTGTTCATTGGTGATGGAATGGGGACCGCCCAGCGCAATGCGGCGGAACTCTACCTGGCCAAAGAGAAAGGTCTGAGCCGCCCCGAAGCCGCAAAGCTGGTCATGAACACCCTGCCGGCCCAGGGCATGAACACTACCTATGACCTCACCAGCGTCATCCCCGATTCCGCTTCCACTGCTACGGCAATCTCGTGTGGGTACAAGACCAAGTCCGGGGTGATCGGAATGGACGCAGAGGCGAAAGTGAGCTATGAGACTATCGCGGAGAGAGCCAGGAAGATGAACTGGAAGGTCGGAATCCTTTCTACCGTATCCCTGGACCACGCAACGCCCGCTGCGTTCTACGCTCATGTCCCGAGCCGGCAGCAGATGTATGACATTTCAGTCCAGCTTGCAAATTCCGGTTTCGATTACTTTGCCGGCGGTCAGATGCTGGAACCCGTGGACAAAAAAGATCCGAGCAAACCCAATGCCATCGAGACAGCCAGGAAAAACGGCTACACCGTCGCTATGGGTCGAACCGGTTTTGGAGGGCTCAAACGTGAGGCGAATAAAGTGATAGCCATGAACGCGACTGTTGACCGGGATGCTGCTATGTATTACACGTTGGACCAGAACAACAGCAAGGATCACGTGACCATTGCCGAGTACCTGGACAAGGGCATAGAGCTGCTCAATAATCCGAACGGTTTTTTCATCATGGTAGAAGGTGGCAAAATCGACTGGGCCTGCCATGCCAACGATGCCGCATCTTCCGTTCATGACGTATTGGCGTTCGATGAAGCTGTGGCCAGAGCGGTCAGCTTTTACGAAAAGCATCCCGAGGAAACTCTGATCATAGTGACCGGTGATCATGAGACGGGCGGGATGACAATAGGATTTGCCGGGACACAATATTCATCTTTTGTGGATAAAATACAGCACCAGCGGATGAGTTACATCGAATTCAATAAGAAACTGGAAGCATACAAAAAAAGCCGCACAGTTGCAGACGCCCGGCTAGAGGATATAATGCCGCTCATCAAAGAGACCTTTGGTCTGTTTGTGATGTCTGCCGGGGAAAAGGAGCCCTTGGAAAAAGTTGTCTCGGCCGGCAAAGCAAGTGACGCTTCCGAGTCTGCGAAAAAGGAGGCAAGGGAAGCGGAGCGGAAACTCAAGTGCGGCATGGCGTTAAGCGATCTGGAGTTGAAGGTGCTTCACGATGCGTTCAACCAAAGCATGTTGGGAGAAAAGGAACGGGCGAAAGACGACTATACGTATCTCCTTTATGGGGGGTACGAGCCACTCTCAGTCAAGCTGACCACTATCTTGAATAACAAGGCAGGGATCGGCTGGACGTCCTACTCGCATACCGGCGTCCCGGTGCAGACGTCGGCCCTTGGAGTCGGAGCCGAAACGTTCAACGGTTATTACGACCAGACCGAAATTTACACGAAAATGATGAAGATAGTCGGGTTCCAAAAGTAATGCGGTCGGACCGTTTATGTTTGCGCGAATACAGATCTTGAATCGGGACACGGTTTTCGTTCTCCTCATTCTTCTCGTCACGTGCGCCCTGCTTCTTATGCCGAACCTGTACAACAGTCCCTATGCCAGAGAGGAAGAGCGCTGCGCGGGACAGGTCCTCGCAGTGGATGACTCGCTTGTCAAACAGTTCGGTATTGTCAAGGCCGGCTCTCAAAAGCTTCAGGTCAGACTTCTGGATGGTCCGTACGCCGGGCGGGAAGTCGTCGCGAGCAATGTCCTCATCGGCAAAATGGAAAGCGACAAGATGTTCCGCAGTGGAGATAAGGTCTTCCTTGTCCTGACGACCCTGGGGAACAACATAACAGCCGCGACTGCATATGACCACTATCGCTTGAAAATTGAGGCGCTGTTGATCGCGCTGTTTGCCGCTGTCTTAATCGGCTTTACTGGCTGGAGCGGCGCGAAGGCGCTGCTCGCTTTTCTGTTTACCGTTGTAACCGTGTGGAAGGTTTTGCTTCCAGGCGTCTTGATGGGCTATGATCCCATCTGGACAGCTCTTTTGGCCGTTATTGTAATTGCTGGTGTTACGTTGTTTTCCATAGCAGGAGTAGGTAGAACTGCTTTGGTCGCGTGGCTTGGAGCCCTCTTAGGTGTATTTCTCACTGCTGCACTGGCATCATTTTTGTTTCCGCCTTTCCGCTTGCATGGAGCGATTCTGGCTTATTCTGAAACCTTGCTCTATTCAGGTTTCGAAAACCTCAATCTTGAGCGGCTGTTTATCGCAGCCGTCTTTCTCGGCGCCTCAGGCGCGGTCATTGACCTGTCTATAGATGTTTCAGCGGCCATGAACGAAGTATCACGAAAACGACCAGACCTCTCGATCAAAGAGTTGATGAAATCGGGTTTATATGTGGGGCGTCCCATGGCGACCACTATGGTGACTACTCTTTTCATGGCCTACATGTCCGAATACATGGCTTTGCTTATGGTCTTGCTTTCCAAGGGGATTCCTCCGCTGCAGGTCGCCAACCTCAATTTCATATCAGCAGAGGTCCTGAAAACCGTTGTCGGCAGTTTTGGACTGATCACGGTTGCACCCTTTACGGCGCTAGTCGGAGGATACCTGTACGGGAAGCGGAGAAGCGGCCATGAAGAATCACTTGAACGGACGGCGAAATTCCCTGACGGGCACACAATTCAGAGATCGAAGTCTCTTCTCGAAGCGCCTCCGTCATCACGCGAATCTTCCCATCAACCCTGAACTTCCGCCGAATAATCCAGATTCTTGCCGGAAAGCCATTATTAACGAAGTTCTCTTCTGCTGCTAACTAACTGCTAACACCGCTATAGGATGACCGATTGGGGGTTAACTCACCAAGATCGCCGAGGAAACACGCCGTCATGGGCGGAGGAACAGTGACTATCTCGAACTCAAAGCGAGCTGCAGAACAAAGAGAAGAGGATACTTTTGTAATCGATAATATTCGTGAGTTACTGGGCATACCTCATCCCAGATCTCACAGCTTTGTAGAATCCCTGCCATTTTCCCTCAACGACACGACGGCAGGCTCCGAAACCGAACTGCAGGTGGCGGTTTGCGGAAGAAAGGATCATGTAGATCTGCCCTCCACCATTGCAAGTTCAAACTACTACGCGAACATTGTCCGGCGAGCAATGACAGGAGATACAACCAGACACACGGTGACGGAATTGGAGAAGTATCTCAACAGCAATTCTGAAGAAGTGTGGGAGAATAGTTGGTTCAAGTTTCCCATCAAGAATCTTAATCGGTTCGCTCGAGAAATCCTCGAATCGGACTTGCTTTCCAACAGACGAGATCCGAACAGTCACCCTCGGTCTGATGTCGCTAAGTTCATCATCAGTGAAAAAGGAAATCAATTTCTCCGCGTCCCTATAAGTTATCTCATCAAGATATCTCTCGCGGATGTGCTTGGTGGGCAGTCCGATCTTCCCGACGTTGTCCGCGCCACAGGCACGCGTATCATGCGCCATCTCCTCAGCGACAATACTTCTCCTGAAACCGTTTCCTTTCATGTTGTTCCATTGAGGCCGGACATCGGTTTGGGCAAAGCTCTCGCCAAGGAAACGGCTAAGAGATTCCTGCTCACGCAACTGCTTGTGATGTACGCTAACGTGACTTTCACGACACCGGACTCGCCTCAGAAAGCGATAATCTACTTCTCGCCGCATCCACCGGTCAGACAGAAGCAGTTAAATGAGTGCATCTCGGACGCGTTCTACCGCGAACTCTTCATGAGCCCATGCCTTTCAGGGTGGGACGACGGAGAGGCGAAACATCAGTACATGTGCCTCTGCCACCAGGTCCTGAGCCGAAGCCAGTTAAATGCCCTTTCCAAATTGCGAGATGCTGGGATCATTACCAGAAATCTTGTCGTCCTTCCGAATATGTCCAACATCAGCCTTGCCAACAATGGTGTTCACGTCAGTTTGGGAAGCATTAAACTGACCAAACACCTGGCAGAGAACACATCGGGCTACGGCGCCGTTCACGAAAAACACCTGGGCGACCTGATTATCAAGATAGTAGAACACTTCCTACCTTTGTTTGTGGACACATACAGCGCAGCGCCCTACAGGTTGGATTTCACCGATTTTCATCCCGAACGGGTCCTAGGTTTCTTGCCGCACGAGTTGGACTACACCCACCTCAGAATGATCTGGCGACGCTGGAAGAAAAAGGCTGGACTGAAGATATTCGGTCAGCCCTTGACCCCCTTCGGGCTCAAACCATTGGATCGAGTCATAAGTTTCCTCTTTCGTTTGAGAGGAGATTTTGTTCCGGATTTCAGGCTCATAGATTATCTGGTCGCGCTGATGAGCACGCCGAAGAGCCCGGCCCTGAACGGCAGAGTCGGCAGTGAAGCCCATTTGAAGAAGGACCTCTCGGAGTTGGGCGTTTTTGATGTGAAGATGTCAATATACCTGTTGTACAGACTGCGTGAATTTGCCAAGAACGGCTTCTCCGGTTTTGAGGGCCGCTATTACAGCTTATTTGACAGCCTTGAACAGGATCTGAGTGAAGCGGTGAGTCTTCAGACACTCATCACTGCGTTAGCGTTCAAATACGTGCTTCAGGGCACATTCACACATGGGCATATTCCGGATGATCCTTTGATCGAAAGCGAACGCCGCCAGATATTCTTCGGCGCCGCCATAGGGGTCCCGACATTCTTCGTTCGGGCAGACACTGGCAACGTCTTCCTGAAGAGGATAATAGAACGAACCTGGGGAGTCCGTTACAGCAGGCGGTACAGAGGCTACCTTCGGGTTTACAATCGGCAGTATCGTCTGGCACTGGCCAATCTAATACAGTCTGATGCGACGGACCTGATCGAGCTTCTGGGCCTTAAAGACACAGTGGATAACCTTGTCAGACGGCTCCAGGAGCCTCGAAGGTACTCAGCAGCGGGCAAGATCACGGAAGGCATAATCGGCAAACTGGGGGTCGCTTCTCCGCTCAGTGCAGATGCCACCGAGTTCAACATCGCAGCGGAAAGATATTACAGAAGTACTCTCAGAAAAAGGCACATCGAAGAATCCCTTTCGTTTCTAGCTGAAGACTTCAAGACAATGGATTCTGACGCGGGCTCGCTCGACTTCGCCGTGAAGAAGGCCGCTCGTTATTTACTCCAGGATCGGAGTGCGTGCGAGTTCCTGGCGGCAGTCCGCAACGACGTTACTGACGAGACACTTCCGCGTAATGCTATTGTAAGGCTGATAAATCTCATTCTCATTGTGATACACAATGACAAGATTAAATCGGAAACGACTTTGGTCACGACTCAACGCGATGACACTGATCCGGCACCAATACGTAGAGCGGGAAACTGGTGAGGCTCGTACTGAGCTTCTGCGGTCAGACAGGGCCGTAAACGTGTTGTACTCGTTCGCAATAGAGAAAGCTCCGACGATGTTTCGGGCCCTGACCAGCGCGAGGATGAGTCGCCTTCTGGGACTTGTCAGCTATGATCTTCCAATTGGACCGTCTGGCAAGCGCTTTCTTCGTGAATGCGGCATAGACTTTAGTGAATGCGTCGAGCCGCCTGAACACCTGGACACCCGCAGAAAGGTCTTCGAGCGACAGATCCGATACTGGGAATACAGACCCATGCCGGACAATCCTAACGCCATCGTTTCTCCCGCAGATTCAAGGGTGATACTTGGCTCGCTCGGTGAGACTTCCCTGCTTTTTATCAAGGACAAGTTCTTTGATCTCGACGAACTCCTCGGCATAGACAAGCCGCACTTCATATCAGCCTTCCAGGAGGGGGATTTCGCCATATTCAGGCTAACTCCGGACAAATATCATTACAACCATACTCCGGTATCCGGCACAGTGCTGGATATTTATGAGATTCCAGGCAGATATCACTCCTGCAACCCAGGCGCGGTGGTCCACGTGGTTACACCATGCTCAAAAAACAAACGTGTCGTGACAATAATAGACACGGACGTTGAGAACGGCACTGGAGTCGGTCTTGTAGCCATGATTGAGATCGTGGCCCTCATGATCGGTGACATTGTCCAGGCCTACAGCGAAACCAACTACGAAAACCCGTGCAGCGTTGCCCAAGGCATGTTTCTGAAAAAAGGCGTTCCAAAGAGTCTCTACCGCCCGGGAAGCAGCACGGACTTGCTCCTGTTTCAAAAGGGAAGGATCGTGTTCGCCGAGGATCTGATCACGAACATGCGACGCTCTGATGTGCAAAGCAGGTTCTCTATCGGGTTCGACACCCCTTTGGCTGAAACAGACCTCAAGGTTCGGTCGCTCATAGCAACTGCGGTCCGACAACAATAATTACACACAAGAGCCAGAAGGAACCAGTACATGATAAACATAACTTTTGTGGCAGTGATTGCAATCTTTCTCGGACTGCTTTTCCGTTGGTCCTTCAATGCATTGCTGCGCGAAGAGTGGCAGGTTATTGCATCAATTCCCATGTCCAAAGAAGGTCCAAACACCTGGCAAGGTTTAAATATCACTTCATACGGCCTGATATTGGGAGGGGCTACTGTAGCAGGAGTCATGGTCATCTTGATTTTGTTGGGTGCAGTTGGGGTCCCGGCCCAAATGACTATCCTTGCCATCGGCTCGCTACTTATGGTTTGCATCCCTGCTGCCAAGATCATGGCCGTGCTGGTAGAAAAGAAGCCTGGTACTTTTACGGTGGCGGGCGCTGTGTTCGTTGGAGTTTTTGCGGCTCCTCCCTTGGTTTGGGGCTTGGGCAAAGTATTTGGACCGTCTCCTGACCTCGGAGTACGATTGCCGGCAATATTGGCCGCGCCGGCGGTGGCATATGCTATGGGAGAGGGAATTGGACGGTTGGCTTGCATAAGCTTCGGTTGCTGCTACGGAAAGCCATTGTCCGAATGTTCCGTATTGACCCGGAAACTGCTTGGCTCATGGGCATTCGTCTTTTCCGGCAAGACAAAGAAGATTGCCTACGAAAGAGGCTTGGACGGTGTTGCGGTCGTTCCTATTCAAGCGATGACAGCCGTTGCGAACACATCCGTGGGGCTGGTGGGAGTACTGCTATTCCTTAACTCGTATTACTCTACAGCGCTCATTCTTTCATTGGTCGTGGCTCAGCTCTGGAGGGTCTGGTCTGAGACCTTAAGGGCGGATTACAGAGGCGAGGGAAGGATTTCTGCATATCAGATCATGGCTATAATTAGCATCCTGTTTGTAATGGGAGTAGCTTACATTCTCCCCGCCGCCACAGCGTCCCAACCACTTCCGCCACCCGATTTGACCGCCGGCCTGGTTTCTCTTTGGAGCCCCGAGGTAATCCTCTTCCTTCAAGCGGTCGGCATGGCTACATTTCTCTTCTATGGTCGCAGCACTGTTACAGGCTCGACGATGTCATTCCATGTTTTCAAGCAAAGGATTTGATTCCGGCGCAAACCATGCGAGCGGGATCATCCCCGCTGGTGGAAAGCATCACAAATAGGTGCTTGGCGTATTTGCCCCACGGTTCGCATACTGTCCATCCGGGTGACGGCACCCAGGATCTGCTCATTCCAGGTTAGCGCCGCGACGGCTGTCAACATTTGAAGTGCGCCTCTGCCTGTTCGGGAGTATTGGAGCCTTGAATCTCATGTCCATCAGTAGCCAGCGGCCATGGCCCGCTCATGATTTTCTATTCTTGTCCTAACACAATTCTAACAGAAGAACCCCATCTTGTTTTCAAGTCAGTTAGGCGATTCGTTGTGTTTTGGACAACATGCCCTTAGAGGAGGTGGAAAGTGCACGCAAAGGCTGTCGTAATAGCCATTTCAAGCATGCTTCTGATAGCAGGCGCCTGTTTTGCAGTCGATTTAGATCCTGCCTTGTCGTCATATAGCCCGGTTAGCGGCGTATCGGGCAGTTTGAGATCGGTGGGATCAGATACGTTGAACAACTTGGAGGCGCTCTGGTCGGAGGGCTACAGAGGGAAGTATCCTGGTGTTAAGATATCCATCGAGGGCAAAGGTTCGTCCACAGCGCCTCCTGCCTTAATTGAAGGAACAGCGCAATTCGGGCCGATGTCGCGGGAGATGAAA
>DATJPW010000266.1:0-6077 GCA_035506215.1 Desulfomonilaceae bacterium | reverse complement strand
AGGATGCGGTCCGCACGGGAACCGAATCCTAGCAAAATACGACCTATACCGGTTCTCGAAAGTCTTGACGTAATCTAACAGCCGGGACAATCCGCTTGATTCAGTAGGGGCCGTGCCTCCGTGCCGGCCCGCTATGAGTGTGTCGGCAGGGACGCCGACACCTACTGGGACGGACGGCACCTCCCGGCGTCGCACGAGCGCTCGTGACAATTCGTGATTGCTCTCGGGAATCACTATATTTATGGGAAGCGCTACTTGCCGTCGAGATCCGCAGCTTTCTCAACGAGTCGTGCGATGTCGATGACCTGGAGCTTCTCTGACAGTTCCAGCTCCTTGACACCGTCGGAGAGCATCGTATAGCAGAACGGACACGCTGTACACACGGTCTTGGCCCCTACAGCTTCCGCCTCCCGGGTCCGCTTCTGATTGATTCTCGTACCAAGGTTTTCCTCCATCCACATCCTGCCTCCGCCTGCGCCGCAGCAGAAGCTCTTTGCATGGTTGCTGGGCATTTCAACGAGACTACCCGGATTCAAGGCTTCGAGGATATTTCTTGGCTGATGATAGATATCGTTGTACCTGCCCAGGTAGCACGAATCATGGTATGTGACCGCGCCCAGATCCGCGATGGGCTGCTTCAGCTTGAGCTTACCTTCTTTGATGAGCTTATCGAGTATCTCGATGTAGTGGTACACCTCGAAATCACCACCGAGCTCCTTGTAATCGTGTTTCAGGGTGTTATACCCATGCGGGCACATGGTGATGATCTTCTTCACGTTGTACCCCTTGAAGGTTTCTATGTTCGCTGTGGCAAGGGCCTGGTAAAGATATTCGTTACCGATTTTCTTGGCCGAGTCGCCGCAGCATCCCTCCTCGGTACCAAGGATGGCGAAATCGAGGCCCGCGGCCTTGAAGATCTTTGCCAGTGAGACCGCAACCTTCTGGTTCAGATCGTCGAACGATCCGGCGCAACCCACATAGAAGAGGTACTCCGCCTCGCCCTTCTCGGACATGAGCGGGACGTCGTGCGCCTTGGCCCAATCCGGCCTGATATGGGCGCCAATGTTCCACGGGTTCGAGTTGTTTTCCAGTCCTTTGAAGACATCAGTAACCTCGGAGGGAAAATCGGATTCCATCATGACCATGTAGCGTCTGAGGTCAACGAGTTTGGGAAACTGGAGGATATAAGCCGGGCAGGCTTCGACACAGGCCATACAGGTGGTGCAGGACCAGATCGTGTCTTTAGCGATGGTGTCTTCGATCAATGCAGGACCGGTATATTCCTCATCGGAAATGACGCGGTATTTGCCATCGGCGTCGAGGAGGAACTTCACCTTCTCTTCCATATGGGTGCGGATACTCTGAATCACATCGCGGGGCTTCAGCGGCTTGTCGGTATTGAATGCCGGGCAAACTTCCACGCAGCGTCCGCAGCGCATACACGCTTCGGTGTCAAAGAGGTCTTTCCACGAATATTCTTCCAGCTTGTGGATACCGAATGTCTCCGCGTTCTCAAACATTTCCGGCGGCATCGCTTTGATCGGCGGCACGTCGGTCACAGGCCGTAGAAATATGTTTGCAGGCACCATGAAAATATGGAGCAGCTTTGAATATGCTACGAATGCCAGGAACCCCAGGGCGCCGATACCATGGATCCACCACAGCGCCACATGGGTTGATTTGATCGTCTCGACATTCATCCCCGAGAACAGATATGCGACGATGCGGCCTCCCACCGCGTACCACATATACGGGTTCATCGGGCTCGCAGGATTGGCCTCGGTTGCCTGCATTCGTAAGCCCTCGACGATGAAGCCTGTCAGCAAGACGCCCAGCAGGAACCACAGAATAAGCGTATCTTCCGGCTTTTCATCCAGCCAGTTGGGCTTCATGACATACCGGCGGATCAAGGCCATGACTGTTCCGATGATCGCGAGGATGCCAAAAACGTTTGCAAACAGTTTGAATGCAAGGTAGACGCGACCTTGCATGTAATGGACTTTCCAGATCGGCCCGATCACGTCATCCTGGAGAAAGTAGGCGGCGGTCGTGATAGTGAGGACAACGAATCCCCAGAAAATGAACAAATGGGCCACGCCCGCGTACGTCTCTCTCAATATCTTCCGGTGGATGAAGACATCGAGCACCGCATACCAGAATCTTCCCCATGGGTTGTCCACCCTGTCTACGTCAGTGCCCGTAGCATTGGAAATCACCTTGAGTCGAGCCAAAAATCCGGTCCTGGAAAGGCCGAGCACAAACAGGACAACCGCAACCACTGCGAGAACGTAGAGGATAATCTGTTCAGTCGGGAATCCGGGTCCCATGATATTCCAAAAAGCCTCTCGAGATATTTGTGCGCCTGATGTGTCCATAGAGAAGACCTTTCTATCTCTTTTGTGACAAGAGAGGGTACCTAAGGGCCGGTAAAACAACGACCAAGGTACACCATTCTGTGTCCTGCTCCCAAATGGAGGAGATGGAGGCCAACCGTTGACGCAAAAAAGTGGGGCAAATTCGACTGGTGCGAGTGTCGGCAAAATTGTTCCGACAGGCGGACGTAGTATATCCATTCCCTCGCCTCTGCGTCAACAAACTTCTCCGTCGCTGCTGAAAGATGTGTGCCTTTATTAAGTGATCCAAATAGCAGCTTACGCTCTCTGGTGCGCCTGGTAGACAGATCTCCACCAAGACATGGGAAGGATTAGAGAGTAAGCCGAGGAGTTGCTCAAGTTGCCTCTTATTCGTGGTAAAGTGTAAGTCTCATTGACCACCGAACAGGGTTACTGGATAATGGCCGCCGAGCCCTAGTTGAAAACGGTTACTGCAAATTACCAAATAAGGAGGTGCATCGTGGCTCGAAACACCAAAGAACAAAGGAAGAAAAAAGTCATCGAAGTGCTTAACAAAGCCCGAAGCATGGAGCTGCTGGCCATTGCCCAGTACATGAACCAGCATTACAACTTAGACGACATAGATTATGGGGATATGGCCGCGAAGGTCAAGTTGATAGGCATCGATGAGATGCGCCATGCAGAGATGTTTGCAGAGAGAATTAAGGAATTGGGCGGAGAACCGACTACAGAGCTTGCAGGAAAGGCCCAAAAAGGCCAGCAAGTCACAGTGATCTTTTCGTTTGACGCAAAGCTCGAGGATGACACGATCGATGCGTATAACCAATTCCTGTTAGCCTGCAGAGAAAACGGCGACAGCACCAGTGTGAAACTTCTTGAAACGATCATTGATGAAGAACAAGTGCATTTCAACTACTTTGACAACGTCAGTGATCACATCGAGAGGCTCGGCGAAACATATCTTGCCCAAATCGCCGGGACACCATCCGCCACCGGCCTACAGACACAGGGCTTTGTCGCCAGACAGGGGGCTGCCGGTACGCAGGGGGGCGCATAAAGCCCGCGGCGCGAATTTTGATGCCCGATCATGTGACCGCGGTGAACGCCTTTTTCAGTGATTTTGCAAGCGACCGCGAGAATCGGGAGACAACAGGCTGGGGAGTCTGGAATGTCGAGGCTGGAAGTCCGTTTGACCGTAAATGGTAAACCTCTGAAGACTACTGTCCCAGGAAATATGACCCTGCTGAGATTCCTGCGGGATCATATGAGGTTAACCGGCACGAAGTGCGGATGCGGCTCGGGAGAGTGCGGTACCTGCACGATCCTGGTAAATGGTGTGGCAAAAAAGTCATGCCTCGTTCGGATGAACAAACTGCAAGGAGCCAAGGTCGAAACTATCGAAAGCCTTGCCGCGGGAGAATTGCATCCTCTCCAGGAAGCGTTCATCATCAAAGGCGCGATCCAGTGCGGATTCTGTACACCGGGCGTTATCCTGACCGCCAAAGCGCTTCTCGACCGAAATCCATCTCCATCCAGAGAAGACATCCTATCGGCTCTCAGTGACAATTACTGCCGATGTACGGGTTACTTTGCCATAATCGAGGCGGTGGAAGAAGCGTCCAGGATGCTCTCCGGTCGGCGCTCAGCCAGGGTTCGTTCAGGGGTGGATGCGGGGCCGGACATCATCGGCATGTCCGTCCTGGACAAGTCTGACGTACTCAAGGCCACAGGCCGTCTCATTTTTGCCGATGACCTCTATTTCGACGACATGTGTTATGGCGCCGCTCTCCTGGGCGACCTTCCGCACGCTCTTATCAAGAGCATGGATACCAGCAAAGAGGAACTCGTCGGGAACTCGGATATATTTCTCAAATACCTGGGCGTCCACCCGTGACGCCATGCGCATTGTTCATTTTGATGAAGACCTGTGGTCAAGCTTATTATTGCTGGTAATTGTGGTCGATCAGCAGCGTTCATTCCGCGAAGCTTGGAACGCAGCCGCACACTACCTTGACACCTACAGAAACTGGAGTTAAATCCTTTTCTTAAGGTGGGGGAGTCGAGGTCTTTCGGTGGCTCATGAAACCAGCCGCGACTGCGCATGGGGGTCCAGGTAACATCGAGTGACCTGTCATCGGACTGAAGACCCGCGATGTGATGAGTGCGCGGCACTATTGCAGCTCACGTGTAAGATTGTTGAGGAGAGCGCCGATGATAAAAAAGGAGCCCTCAAATATTCTTATCGTGGATGACGAGCCGCAGATTTGCCAGCTACTTGCCCGTTATCTCACGGCCGAAGGGTACAACTGCCGCGTCGCCTCCGGGGGAGAAGAGGCCCTCAAGTCACTTGAATCCGACAAGTTTCAGCTCGTTTTGGCGGATATCATTATGCAGGGAATGTCTGGCATTGATCTTCTGAACGTCGTCAGGTCCTTGTACCCTGACGTGGCCGTGCTTATGGTCACCGCGGTAGATGATAGGGATACGGGGATCCTTGCCGTGGAACTGGGGGCGTACGGCTACATCATCAAGCCCTTTGAACGAAACGAGATTTTGATCAACGTAGCTAATGCCCTTGAGCGACGAAGACTGGCAATCCTTGCCAAGGAGAAGACGGGTAGCCATCGATCTGGAACCCAACCTATGACCTTGAGGCGACGCCCAATAAAGATCCCGACGAAAGAAATCGTACATTTGATAAAATCGGGGACAGATGAAGCCTCTCTAATGGAGCGATTCAACCTCTCCGCGAAGGCACTCCATAGTCTCATGGACCAGTTGGTGGCCGCCAAGGTATTGACCGAATCAGAAGTTGACAGGCGAAGGTCCTTGTCCCCAGGTTCAGTCGTAATAGATTTAGTCCAAGCCAAATTTCCTGAGATGACCAAAGAAAAGCCCGTCATCAGCGGTGCAGACGCTGCAAAATGCATAAGATCCGGAATGGATGATTCGTCCTTGATGAAAAGATACGGAATTTCCGCGAAAGGTCTTCGGAGCCTTTTTGGAAAACTGGTCGCCTCTGGAATCATTCAACAATCCGAACTGGACAAAAGGATGTCGGAAACCCACGAGTGGGCAGTTATCGATGAATGATTCAGAATATCCGAGTGTGAAGAAATAATACGTGGCGCCCCCAAAACCACCGTGCACGGGCCAATGAATTTTGGAACACAGTGGAGTGTATTCCCGAGGATATAGAATTCCTTCCATAGAGGCCATTTCCGAACTTTCATAGAGAATGACATTTTCAAATGATGTAAGCCAAGTGACAATTGGAGTTGGCTTACATGTAAGTGATACGGTGAAGTGACGATACCCGCCTCTCCAGCAGGAGACATAGCGGGCTTTATGGCAGCGTATGACTTTACTGTGTGCTATCCTTTTGGCTGCTGTCAAAGCAAGCGATCCCTACTCGGCTCAACCTGCCCCTCCACCCGTAGGCCCGACCCTCAAAGGCATTCAAGAGCTGTTTGATGGTGCCTGTGGTGGACCACTGTGCCGGCTTGATTTTTCGCTTGGCTCGGACCTGTCAATCAACAATTATGAACTGCGGCAATGTGGTGTGGCACGAATCTGGCTAGTCCCTTCATCGGAATGCCCAACGACGAACGGCTGGAAATCTGCCTAGACAGGAACGTCAACAGGCTCTTCGAGTCTTGCAGACGCCGTCTACATGAGGCTGGCTTAGGGAGTCTATGGAAGATGCTCAAATATAAATGTCTT
>DATJPW010000265.1:0-5030 GCA_035506215.1 Desulfomonilaceae bacterium | reverse complement strand
GATTCTGCGGCGATCAATGCCCTCCCTAATGGAGTGGTAGTAGTGACATCTCCCAGACCGAGGGTGAAAAGACTCGTCCCGCTAAGATAGAGATATGTTCCGAAGCCGGCGACCCCTGCCTGCATCGTAAGGGTTGAACCGGATGCAAAAAGCATGATCGCAAAGCCGAAGACCAGCCCCGTCGCCCAGAGGATGATCAGCATGAGCATCGTGAAAGGACCGAAGAAGCCGAGAAAGGTGTCCGTGCTTCTGCGCCCGGGTATCAGCCTTGCGATCATCAACCAGAATTTCCACGAATACCGGAAGAAAAGACGGGCCAGCCTGACCCGGCGTGTCACGCGGCGCGGGAGCACCATCGTTTCAAAGGCATCCCCCAAAACTACGAGGATCAAGATTAGTCCCGCAATAAACAAAGGGATATTCACTCCGACACCGCTTTCTTGGAAAGATTTGATCTCCTGATTTTCCGTTTGTTATCAAGAACAGTGTAAGGAGTGGAAAACGAGGTGTCAATGACAAAAAACGTCCATCAAGCTGAAATTTTCAGGTTTTTGCTGAATTTCCGGTTGCTCCGCTCCGATTCCGGGCGGAAACAGGCAAGATAATCCATAAATATAGGCCGTGGAACCCTTATTTTCTTTCAATGCACAAGTCAAAAAAGATTATTGGCAACAGATTTGTGGAAAGCATAAATAATGTAAATCAGGATGTTTTTCGAAGGAGAATTCTTACAGCCCAACCCGTGTCCAGTCTATATGTCTTCTTAACTGACACAACAGCAGGATTGTAGCCGACGACCATCGTCTCGCCTGTTGCAGTGTCCAGAGTTACGAGAAGGTCCGCTTTATTATCCCCGTCGTAATCGACAGTTTCGTGAATCACTGGCGGCAGTCCGGCGACGGATTTCCATTTGATCTGAATGAAACCATCTTTCCTCTCCCCCAGGAGGCCGTCATAAACAGGACGGTGAATGATCGTCGTGTACGTTCCATGCTCGACCACTTTCACAATCTCCCCCCCGGTGTAGCGGGGTGAAACCTTGATCCCCGTTGCCGAGGCGAACTTATAGCTGAAATAATCATTTCCCATGAAAGTGGCAAGCACAATGAATGTGGCAAGAACAGCCGCCGTATAACCCAGAATTGACTTTAGCCTACCCATGCCGTTTCCTTATACGTTTAAAAAATGCTCCCTGTTGTTACAAGCTTGATCGCTCTGACAATTACGTCCTGAATATTGCCTCCCGACATTGTCGTGAGAAAAAGAAAGCCCGGATAAAGAAACAACAATCTCTGTGCCGGAATATTCCCGCCTAAGGGTGTGCCCTTTATGTGGTAGGAGAGGGCTTTTTTCGGACAGTTGTCAATACACTTGCCGCATTTGATGCATGTCAGGCGGGGTTTTCCGTTTTCGATCGACGCCTCATTTACAGAAAAAGTCGGGCACACCTGCATGCAGCGCCTGCACTTCACGCACGCCTCCTGGTTAATCCTCACCTCAAAGGGATCAATCTTGTTTGCAAACGACTGGAAGGCGCCGAAAGGGCAAAAGAGGCCGCATTGCGTCCTTCGTTTGGTGAGGATGGGCAGGACGACGACGAGGCCTATGAAGAGTGAAACGAATATGATTGTCTGTATCAGTATCTCGGTGGAAGTAATTGCAGCGAACTCCGAGACCGTCTTGAACGGGCACAGCCACGCGCAGTAAACGGGAAAGAGATAAACCGCCGAGGCAAGGGCAACAGCAAACAGCACCGCGTACGGGAGATAGTGCCACTTCGGGTTGATGTTCTTGATAAAGGGTTTCTTCAATATGCGCGAGAAGCCATCATCCCACCCGCCGAAAAAACAGGCCCACCCGCAGAATCCCCGTCCCATGGCGAGGGTCGCCCCGATCCAGATGACGAACATAGACGCGATTGTGTCGCCTGAGCCTACCATCGTTCCGGGAAAGATGATCGTCCGCGTAAAGGCAATCGGGATTATGGTCATCGGTATTACGATATGGCAGAAGGGGGTCTTGCACTCGAGCACATTTGCCGCCGAAAGCGACATGCTTCCCCTCACTTCAATGTAGTGTGAAATGAATGAGATGCTGAAAAAGACGGCGTACATGCAAAACAGTGTGGCCCGGTAATTGTCTGTTTTCTCCGAGCGGATCATCAGGAAAAAGAGTGTGTTGAAAAGCAGAAACGTAACCACCATGGCAACCAGTTTTTTCGGCTCTGCCGGGATTCTTCCCCCTGAAAGCATCATGAAGGTGAGAACCATAATCGGAAATGCGAAGAGGGTCGTCTTGACCAGGCTCATGCGCTCGGGAGCGGGGGCGGTTAGTTTTCCTGTCTCAGTCATACGCTGTGCATACCATTTATGAATAACATTAGACCAGTGTAAAAATAATAGATTCCGATGACACCGGCCGCCAGTTTCCCGACAACACCAAACACGGTCACGCGCCGCAAGCCCCCGATGAGAGGAAAGGGGATGAAGAATACCGACGTCCCGAGGAAGAACAGGAAGAAGAACGCGAGTGTTTGGAAAAGACTCGCTTCACCGGCGGCATTGGTGAAGGCCAAAAGGAAAGGCGGGCAAAAATTGAGTCCTGTAAAGAGTCCCATAGTCGCAGGGAGCATGAACGGCCACCACGTGTTGATCTTCGTGATCCATCTCCCTGCTCTTTCGGCAGGGCAGACCGCACCCACTCTGAAAAAACCATACAGAACAAGAAAGACCGACAGGATCATGTTGGCAGATCCGATGGTCAGGTCGCGCCATGGTGATGCCAGCAATATCGTCTGGCCCAAAGCCCAGGCTAGCATGCCAAAAAGGAGGTAACCGAGAAGTCTTCCGGAAAGAAACTGGACAACGACAGAAAAATTCTGCAACACCGCCCTGCCCTCTCCAAAGAGATACGGGACGAGAACTGGGGCGCAATAGGCGATGCATACCGCCCCATTGCTTAATCCGAGGAGAAATGCCTGCATGCTGTCGTCATTACCACATTTATAAGCAGAATCCTAACTTAACATGCGGCGGCTATTTTAGTGGGCAGTGAACGGGGAATTTTTTGTGGAATGCGGCTGCGATCAAATCCGCATTGACTTGCGAGGCCGTTTCGCCTATCCTTATTTCATGTGAAATCTTATTGCGCGAGCGCGCTCCGTTCCTCCAGCCGCGCTCAACTATACTTACGGACTTGAGGCGCATATGGGTTTATCTAGAACAAGTATCCTTGTTTCCCTGGGGCTGTGGCTGGTGTTATCGCCACCGGCTTGGTCTTTCGAGCAGGGCCGCTGCGTGACCAATGCTCAAGGGAAAGTAGTTTGTCCCCCGCCGGGGGGCGCCTGCCTGATGACCATGACCGGCGAGATTGCCTGTTCACCGCCTTTTGGCGGCATTGTGAGGACTCTCGACGGCCGGATGCTTTGTGGCCCGGGAAAGTGTATGATCAGCGCATTTGGGCAGGCATTTTGTTCTGCTGAAATGTACGGGTCGGCAACGATCAACAGCTTCGGCGAACCCGTCTGCACCGGCGGCTGTGTACCGGCATCCGCGGAAGAGTGCAGCTGGCCATAGAGCCCCTCCCTTCAGCTCATGCTTCAGACCATTTCCCCATTGTTGTCAACGCTGATTGATAGGTACCGCTTTGGTTAGATATGCGGGCAGTGGTCCCGCAGTGCACAACCGAACAATCACAGGCAGCGCTTGGAATCTTACGGCAATGTAGCGGCAGAGACGATATTGCTCCACGCGCTGCTGCCCGTTGCTGTTCTCGCAGCCACCCTGAAGTAGTAGGTGGTGTTGGGCGTCAAGCCGGTGATCGTCCTGCTAGTAAGGGTTCCCGGGGTTGCAGTGGTCGTGAAGAGACCGGCCGTGAAGGCGGCGTTCGTCGCCCTTTGTATGGAGAATCCAGTTATGCCGGTCGTAGAATCGTTCACCCAAGTGAGTTGGATCGAGGTTCTACTCGGAGTGCCTGCCGTCACGTTGGACGGAGGCACGATTGTGATGACAGTTACAACGTTGCTCCAAGGGGAGTTCCCTCCCGTATTGGAGGCCCGTACCCGGTAGTAGTACCTGTTCCCCACCGCGGCCGTTGAGTCGAGGTAGGTGGTCGCATTCACAACACTCCATGAGACCAACCCCGACGTAAAGTACGTATTGGTTGCCCTCTGGATCGTGAAGGTGGCATTAGTCGCGGTGCTTGCCCAATTTATAGTCACAGCCGCGGCAGGTGGGTTTTGAGAATTCACCGCGTAAGTCAGAATTCTGGGCGCGGCGGGCGGAGCAACGGGCGTAGCCGACACCTCGCTAGAAAGCGGCGAAGTACCTGCGCTGCTTGTGGCTGATACTTCGTAGTAGTAGGTCACGCCGTTGGCCACCCTGTCAGTATAGGTCGTTGTGGTGATGCCGGTCCTGATCGGTGTGGAGCCCTCCTGCCCCGAAGCTGTGCCGCGATAGATTTTATAGCTTGTCGCGCCGGGGCTGGCAGTCCAGCGCAAGGTAACGCTCCCATTGCCGGCGACGGCAGTCAAGCCGGTCGGGGGAGCTACCGCATAGGGCGTGGCCGACACTTCATTCGAAGACGCCGAAGTGATTATGCCGTTTGTGGCTGATACCTTGTAGTAGTAAGTCACACCATTGGTCACTGTGTCAGTGTATGTCGTTGCGGTGATGCCGGTCCTGATCGGTGTAGCGCCCTCCTGCCCCGAGGCTGTGCCGCGATAGACGTTATAGCTTGTCGCACCGGAGCTGGTAGTCCAGCTCAAGGTAACACTCCCTTTGCCGGCGGTGGCAGTCAAGCCGGTTGGAGTAGTGAGCCCGACGGGTGCCAGCGCTGCCATCAGATTGGCTCCGTTGAAAGACCCCCAGCCGGTAGCGTTATCATAGCCCGTCGCCGCCAAATAGAACAGGTTTGTGCTGCCGTCCGCGATGTCATGAAAACCCGCTCCATAGCCCGTGCCGGTTGCAATCTGGTATAGCGTGGGATTGGCAAACCCCAGCGTCGACATTCCATTGGCAAGGCGCTGCTCA
>DATJPW010000264.1:0-3465 GCA_035506215.1 Desulfomonilaceae bacterium | reverse complement strand
GACGATGAACTTGTGCTGGTTCTTGCCGTCCCGCCTGCAGAATTCCTTTCTGGATTGGAAAAACGCTATCCGTTCTGGCGAGGTTACATTGCCTGGCGATTTGACAATCAGGGGATCGTCGATCACATCACCAAGCGTCGTTATGATGATTACGATTTCGACGACGCCTTGATCGAAGCCCGTTTCCAGCAGGAAGCCATTCAATGGCTGGACGAAAAGATGGTTGGGAGTCTGGGCGCACAGGAGCTGATGGAAGAAACACTCGAACACCTTAGGAGCGCCAGGCAGGATATTGTTCTGCGCATCTCTGGACCATTCTGGAACGAGTGGGCCGCGAAAGTTACCGTGAAGCTGGTTCGGGCGGCGGTCGACTGGAGCATACACATCCTCGAAGCGCGTAGTCGGGCGATCACCAAACAATTTCATGCAACGGTGGAAAACCATTCCTAGCCGTTGATGTTGACAAAGAGCCTCCCCACGTCTGGAGAGGCTCTTTGATTTTCAGTGACTACTCCCTCCCGAACCACTCCCCCTCCACGGTGCTTGACGAACCTTTGTTCATATAGTATATTGAGTGAGTACTCAATCAATCATAAACTACACCCATACTCAAAGTAAGTGGTTAAGCAGATGAAAACGTCAACACCGCCCCAACAACAGAACTCTCGTCAGCTGCAAGCTGCTGCACGGCGTCAACAAATACTGGAAGCAGCCGTGCGACTCTTTGCCCAGCAAGGCGTGGCCAGAACAACAACCCGACAAATTGCCCGAGAAGTTGATGTCGCGGAAGGATTGATTTTCAGATACTTCCCAATGAAACTTGATCTGGTGCGGGCGGTGACAGGCAGCCCCCATGTAATTCTTGGTGATCTCCGAAAAATTATGAAGGATTCCGAAGCACGGCCTATGGCAGAAGTCATGGGACGAGTAGCGTCAGTCTGGTTAGACCTGTTGCATCGTGAGGCGAAAATCTTCTCCATTTTGTTTGGAGAGGCGCTGATCAATCCTGAAATCGGTCATATCCATTACCAAGTTATTGAAGAAGGAGCTACCACCCTTGAACGGTACCTAGAGGCTGGCAAGCAGGCGGGCAAGATTACGGCGTTGGTGGATACCAAGACCGTTGCTCACATGTATACGTCATCGATCCTTATGTTTTTTCTGCGCTATCGCCATCTGAACGAGAAGGCTTGGAAAAAAGAGTCGGCTATATTTGCCAATCATCTCAAAGCTGCCTGGCTACGGATGGTCACACCTTGATCAGTGATCTTTTTTTGCTGAATTCATTGAGTGAGTGCTCACTTAGCGGAAAGGGTCTCAGAAAAAATCGGAATGGGTGGTGTAGAAGACAACCTGGTGGCGATTGACAAGGCTTATCTCCTTACTCGCTTTCTGGGCAATGGACCGTATTATTGGGGCTTGGCAGTTACCCGGAATGCCGCACTTGGAAGTGTAAGAATATTGATGAACGAATATGCTGACCAATTGTGGGATGCAATCCCGCGATAAATTGGATCTGGCAACGAATAGGAGATTTATTATGGCTTCAGAACAAGATAAGATCGCTCACCGATTACGCCTATGGGTTTTGCCCTCCATGGGCATGAGAATAGGTGTCTGGGATATGTCAGGAATCTGCAGTCTTTCTCTCCCCCGCCATAGGCGCTGCTACCCTCACCGAACTGGAAAAATAACTTGGGCTAGAAATCGCCGGGGAAAAACCCGAAGATATCCTGATAGAGCTTGGACGGATATTCGTTGATGAATACGGCTATGCCTCGGAAGCCAGGCGCAGGCACTGGTAAGCAGGCTTTGGGGAACTGTTTTAGAGCCCCAGATGTATGCCCGTAACGATCGTTGCGCGAATGAGGCTCAGAAATGCCGGACTGGATGAGTCTGGCGTTTCTTATTCCAAGCGGAATGTTTGATAAGCAATTCGTGCTTCAAACTCCGGGGACCCCCGCGGTAATCAAAAAGACTTTCCATTCGCTCATTTCATGTTATAATAGTCTAAACTATTATAGCCTAGGCTATAGTATTGGAGATCCCTGTGTTTTTTGACCGCCAAATAGAACTTGACTTTTTCAATGGCCTACTGACCCGAAAGCATCCTGGCCCTGCCCAACTATGCCTGCTCACTGGCAGACGAAGGGTCGGAAAGTCGGAACTGCTTCTGCAGTGGGCATCCAAGAGCGGTATGGATTTTACATACTGGGAAGCCGTGAAGGAAAACCCCACACAACAGCGATCCAGTTTTTACGGAAGGCTTTTAGGTATCCCCGCCTCAGCCGCACCTGTCTATCGTTCCTGGCCAGAGCTATGGGACGCAGCTGCGGTCACCCTTCAAGAAAAACGCAAGATACTGATCTTAGACGAACTGCCTTACGCCGCGGCCGCAGACGGCGCCATGCTTTCGTCCCTGCAATATGCCTGGGACCAATACTTTCAGAAATCCAAGATCGTACTGGTCTTGTGCGGGTCCCACGTACGCGTCATGCAAACGCTGAATTCGTCCGAGCAATCACCGCTCTTTGGACGCTTTACCGCAAAGTGGTATCTCGAGCCGCTGCCCTTTTCGAGCCTGGCAGATTTCTTTCCAAAGTGGGATGCAAGCGAGCGAGTCGCGGCTTATGCCATTGCCGGTGGTGTCCCGGCCTATTTGACTCGGCTCGATCCGGACTTGGACTTAAGCCGCAACATCCGGCAGATCATCGTGAAGCCGGGCTCGCAATTCCTGGACGAGCCGATGTTCATCATGTACGATGAAGTCAAAGAACCCGGCAACTATCTGGCCATCTTGAAAGCGATCGGCGGCGGTGCGCATACAATCACAGAAATAAGAGACCGCGCCTTTATTCCGGTGACCAGCCTGCCCTTCTACCTGCAAACGTTGCAGGACCTGCGACTCGTGGAACGCCGCCTGCCAGTAACACAAACCGCAGATCCGCGACGCGCTCGCAATGGCCGCTATCATTTGAGCGATCCTTATTTTCGATTCTATTTCCGTTTCATTGAGCCGTTTCTCTCATCCCCTCCATTCGATCCAGACCGATTGCTCGATGTAGTCTCAAAGAACTTACGCGGTTTTGTCGGCGGCACAACCTTCGAGGATCTTGCCAGACAATGGGTGCGTCTGCAGGGAAAAGCCGGCAAGCTTCCTTTCGCACCCGAGGCAGTAGGAAGTCATTGGAGCGCGCGGGTTCAAGTGGATGTAGTAGCGATCAATCGAGCAACTCATGAAATCCTTCTGGGCGAATGCAAATGGGGAAATGACGCCGTAAGCAGAGAGGTCGTTCGAGAGCTGATCGAACAGAAGACTCCTCTGGTTTTGAAGGATATATGGGATGGCAAGGATTGGAAGGTTCATTATGCGCTCTTTGCCCGCCGCAGCTTCACGCAAGCCGCAAAGGAGGAAATGCGAAAACATAGGGGACTCTTGGTGGATCTCAAGATGATCGACCAGAT
>DATJPW010000263.1:0-9283 GCA_035506215.1 Desulfomonilaceae bacterium | reverse complement strand
AAGTGCTTATTAATTAAACAAATTAATTGAATAAATTATGATCATTTATTGACAAATAGGTTGATGTTTAGTAGAATTCACATGAAGAAATATTGGTAACTATGCAGTACGTATACAGTCATCTATGAGGTCCGGAAGGTATCGAGAGGTATGGCCATGAGACGAATGGTTATTATAATCTGTGGAATAGTGCTGGTTGGTTTCGCGTCTGTGGTGGCATCGGCCCAAGAGATGGAGGAAAGTGTTCCAGTTGGACCCCCAATGCCGCTAATTGCTCCTCCATTGCCACCTGAGGGCGCTATGATGCCTGGATTTTCAGGCCCTCCCGGACCATGCCCGCCGCCACCTTCGACCGGATGTCAACAAGCTAAAGCCGGTCTGCCGCCGTCCGTGACTGTTTATGGCGGATACCTCGATGATAATAGAGGATTCAGCTATACGCGTGATCGTGCAGATGGGTCCGGCGTGCCGAATTTGATATTCCGGATGCCGGTGCGCGGAGGATGGGTAGGGGCATCTTCAACGGTGTGGCTTTCTGAGGCGCTCGGTATAACTGCTTCTGCAGGGTTGCTGATTCCAGTTAGCAACACCCCTGGAGAATTTCGTCAAGAGGGAGTGATCACGGGCCAAGGGGCGCTCCGGAGTGCTCAGTTGAGCGCGGACCATCAGTGGGGATACGTCGACGGCATGGGTTTGTTCAATGTTGCTGCAGGTGAATGCGGAACATTCTCCATCGTGGGCGGATTTCGCTGGGATCACTTTGAGTCCAGGCAATTCATAAGCTTGACGGACACGACAGGAGAGACTGAGACAGGTACCAATAACGTAACTATTAACGCATATATTCCGTATGTCGGCGTGCAATCCTTCTATCAATCGAGTTGTTCGAAAGTCATCGCACGGCTGATCGGATTTCCGTATGTTCCAGGCAACGTCAAGTTCCAGGAATCATTTAACGAAACTCTAGCCACCGGAGCACCTGTAAACGGAGGCGGCGAGTATGGATCGCCGTTCACATTTACATCCGGCTATTTCGCGGAATTTTGGATCGAAGCGGCCCGCAAAATAATTGGTGATGCGTATTTGGGCGGCTTCTTCCGATGGAACCTGATCCAGGCCAAAACTGACTTTAACCCGTACACCACGACGACCGATGTTGGCGGCGCGTTCACATTTGATGAAAAGTTTAAGTACTACCTTCACGCCCTGACAGTAGGAGGCCTAATTTCCATAGATTTTAATTTCTTTTAGGTAACAGCTAGGAAAAAGCCTCCCGCATGCACTCGGTCTTTGGTCGCTTTGGCTGTGGCTGGCTGAAGGTCTTTTCCAATTAGCTTCAGCCGGCGGCATACACTTCCAGGGCCACAACTCGGCAATCCGGAGAGATTAATTTCACGTTGTCGGCTATTTCCTCGAGGTGTCGGCTAACCTCCTGCTCCCCAATGCCCTGCACCGCGTAAACAGTAAAAAGAGCGCTTCGAGTCTTGGATGTGATCATGGTCCGGCGATCCGGACCGTAAATGACGCTGGAAATGACGCCCTCAGCGTCGGCCATCATCATATCTCCGGCCTTAAGCTCCTGTTCCTCCCCGTTGATTTTGACGTATCTCTCCGTCCCTTTCGAAACGTCGAGTGTTATCTCATTTCTGATGGAATCGCGATCGTGACCGGCAGTTAGCAGCATGTTCCTCAGTTCTGCTATGAACATGGCTTCTACTAATGCGGCAACTTTCGGGATGGATTTACCTTTAAAAATCACTGACTCAAGCTGATGCTGCACATGGTAGCTCTTTTTGAAACCCTTGTAGAAGGCTTTGTAGGCCGCGATAGGGGCCAATAACTTTAGCTCCGCAGGCTCCTTGAACCTGACTCGCAGATCGTCTTCAAGTCTTCTTTTTCTGGCATCCAACCCCGGATGGTGGTCAGGATTGACCACGTCACGCATGTCGAGTATGCCCGCGTATGCGCCGGGAAAAGCCTTTCTCCATTCTTCGGTAATTTTCAGCATTGTGTCCTCCTTTGAAACCCTCGTCAGGCCATATCCCGTGGAGTTTGGCCAATAATACACCAACCGGCCCGCCATTTGGCAAGAGATCGCTTGAGTGGTGGCGGTGAATGCAACCGTTGTGAACCGGTTATGCTGCTGATTTCAGTAGGTCGTAACTCGAATTATATGGAGGGTGATTTGCTAAGAGGCAGATCGTCTTCTGAGTTTCTTCCGAGGACCCCGTGTAGGCATCAGGGTTGCGGTCAGCGGATAGGAGGTGACGAGGATACCTCCTATCCGACTGGCAGCATGGTCCTTCGCGAAATCAGATTTTTGGCCAAAGCGGCCGTGGGGTGGTCAACAGATGCGATTGCCAACATCTCGAGTATGTATCATTTGACGGGACTTCAAACCTGTGTGGGCTCATGCTTCGCCTACCACGTTGGTGTTGGGGCGAGGACCGCTGTTTTCAAGTCTGATCTCTTCGATAATGGAAGCAATTTCCGCATGAAGGATCTCTAGTTGCCAATTGAAGTAGATGTCCTCCCCAAAGTCCCGGATTAGCTGTTTTTGTGCGTTGATATAGTCTTTCGGCGACACAGCCCCCGAAAAGACATGTATCGGGTTAATAAGAGTAGCTATAATTTCTTCCTGGGAATCGTTGGTCTTTGCTTCTGTGTGCTCGTTTTTCTGACCCATGCTGCCTTCCTCTGAGTTTTCCTCGTAAGATGTGCAACCAGAATGCCAACCAACCCAAGAATGATAATAATCTGACATTTCACTTAATTAGTTATAGACTACCGTAAAAGAACCTGTTTCGCACTGTCCAAAATCTGACATGGTCAGCAAGACCTCGTGCATGAAACGCTGCTTCACAAGCCACTTAACTGAGAACTGTCCGGAATCCGACATCTCAGTCCATTTACGCGCGTTCCCCCTCGTTATAGCTATTTGACGCACCTACACTTTTTCCATATAATGACCATTTGTCCTGAGGAAAGTTCAAAAAATATTTTGCCTGTTTTAAGGTCAGGAGGCAGTCCGATGTTCGGCTTCGGTTTGCCGGAACTGGAGGCGTCGCCTGAAGTCTTATGAAGACCCGAGTTACCCCCGCTGCTGACTATCAGACCCCCGTTTCGGTACACCTTTTCTACGGCGACGAGTTCCTCGTAAAAGAACAAGTTCAAACCTTGCTGAATGCACTTCTGCAGCCGGACCTCAGGGACACAAACTTGATTGTGCTTGACGGCGCCAGTCTGGATATCTCTTATCTCGCCGCACAGCTCTTCACTCCGTCCCTTTTCGGCGGTGCTCGGGTGTTACTGGTGGAAAATGCCATACAGTTCTCCGGGCGAACCGACCATCAGAAGGTTCTGGCCAAGGTTATGGATTGTTGGACCAGCGATGACCGAAAAGGCGCGTTCAAAGCATTGGGGCAATTGTTTGGGATGGTTGGAATCGACCTGGACAGCGTAGAGCAAGGCACGGACTGGATTGACGAAATATTGGGGGAGTCCGGGACTTCCAGGGATCGGGAAACTCTCTCTCAGGCGGCGAGAGAGTTTCTGGCTGAAAGAGGGAGTGTCGGGGCTAAGGCAGATGATGACATTATCGAGGAAATGATCCTGGCTTCATTTCCGGAACAGACCTTCCTCATCTTTGCTGCGGCATCAGCAGACAAGAGAAAGAAGATTTTCAAGGCGGTGCAAAAGCGAGGTCGAGTGGTGGAATGTGCCGCGCGTCATGAAAAACGCGGCACTGCTCTGGAAAAGTCATTTTTCGAGGACCGTGTCCGACAGGCGCTAAGCAATGTGGGAAAAACCATCACTCCCAGCGCGATGCAGAAGATGTACACGCGTTCCGGAAGCGACCTACGTCAGCTTCACAGCGAGATTGACAAACTCATAGCATACCTCGGAGAGCGACGCGAAATAAACGTTGAGGATGTGGACGCACTTTTTAATGATGTGCATGAAGCCGAGTTCTTCGATTTCACGAATGCCCTCCGCTCCGCTGACATTGCCAAATGCCTTCCTGCGCTTCACGAGAATTTGAAAATAGTGTCACACCCGTTGCAAACCCTGGCGACTGTGGCCAATGAAGTTCGCAGGCTTATGGTGGCTCGTGAGTTGTTGTTCACAACTTTCAGGGGGACGTGGAAACCGGCAATGTCATATGAGCGTTTTGTTCCGATTCTGACTAGAATCCGACAAGATACTCCCGGCGCGAAGGAAAAGGGAAAATTCAACCTGCTCACTATGAACGACTATGCGCTCTATACTTTGCTCAGGGATTCTCAGAAATTCACCATGGAAAAGTTGATCGGCATTATGGAAGCGATCCTCGATGCTGACGTGCTTATCAAATCATCCAGATTGGGGGCTCGTGATCCTGAAGCGATCCTGGAAAATGTTGTTTACGAGATCTGCAAACCTGAGCGTAAGGTTGTGGGCTGAGACAATAAAGCGGACGCCTGGATCCTCTGATCCGAAAATAGACCGTTGGATTCAATCGGAACACATTCGTTCGAGCAGACCAATCTTGTGCATTGCCCGAGAGGATAGATAGCGGCTTCTTCCTCATGAGCAGGAGGCGGGAACACGAATTTTCTCACGAGCGACACACATATGCATGACAGGACAATAGCGACAATTAGAATGGCGATTACGATTCGCAATTTTATGTAGATCATTTCTTCAGCTCCTCTCTAGATATGGGAAATCAATTTCGTCCGAATTGAAATTCAAAGTGCAAATATTTCTGTCCGGATGCGCTCATACGGCACCCCTATACTTCTCAATGTGTCTATCAGCTTAATTCTCATGGCAGGCGGACCACATACGTAGAACGTCCTCGTTGTTATCGATCCGACAAGTCGTTCGAGTTTTTCTCGATCTACATGGCCTCTCTCTCCCGGCCAGTCTGATTCCGGATTACTGAGAACGTGGATGACTCTGAGATGTGGATTGTGAGAAGCTTCCATCTCTGCCAGTTCATTCCGGAAAACAATATCAGCCTCATATTTGTTGCCGTACAACAGGATTACATTGCGCTCGGATTTTGTGTCTCGCATATATCGAAGCATGCTCATGAACGGCGTGATCCCGATACCTCCGGCCAGGAACACGATATCTTTATCTTCCGGGTGAA
This sequence comes from Desulfomonilaceae bacterium, assembly GCA_035506215.1. Classification (GTDB taxonomy): domain Bacteria; phylum Desulfobacterota; class Desulfomonilia; order Desulfomonilales; family Desulfomonilaceae; genus DATJPW01. Next base: position 4,146 of record DATJPW010000263.1, on the reverse strand, counting down.
AAACATGGGAAAATCGCCCGAATGGCGCTTGAACTATGGCTGTATCGCCCGGTTTAGTCAGTCCGATGGTTGACGTAAAATCGCCGGATTCCTTTATTGTAGAGGTGACGAACGCTTTTTGTGTAGGGCTGGACGAGATTGTCCAGTGGTGTTCTTCTACAGGAAGATCTCTGTCCCTCTGAAACGTTATGAATTGAAATTGGCCCGGAAAATAATCATATATGGGTTTTCCTTCAGGTGGAACGAGTTTCACGGTCCACACATTGTGCGTTTCTTGCTGAACATCCGCTACACGATAAGGTTCACGAGCCAGAAAAGCCGGTTTCAGGATCTTGTGATAAGAATAAGCCGCCAAGGCTACGATTAAAAGGATCACCCACAAAAGTTGCACGGGCAACAGCTTCAAATCGTCGCCGGTTTCAAAACTGTGAACAAACACTAAGATGATAATGAAAGGAGCCAGAATATAATGAATTCTACGCCACTGCTCGAATTTCAGTCCCAAATTTGGCGAAAACACGCTCAAAATAGTATGTATCACGAGCAACGAAATGCCGATTTTTCCGAACCAAATGTAATAGGGCTGATCAAGTGACAAAATCAATGGCAATCCGCCGCCTCCGAGCACTAGAAGGGGCGGATGCGAAATCAAAAGAAGAGTAGCGAAGACCCCCATGGATTTGTGAAAACGGCTTACGATGTCCATACCGAACGGGCGCTCAATCCACTTTAGTCGGGCTACCAGCACCGGTTGTAGCGCCAAGATTGCGAATCCTGAAAGCGCAAGGCTGCGAGCGATCTCGTAGATTGTTTCATTCGGAGTGCCGACGTGCAATTTGAGGAGTATTAGCAGGGGGGAAACTACGATGACGAAATACCCTAATACCAGTATCAGACCGGATATCATGACTCACCCCCCAATACAATTTTTGCTGGCTCTAATTTGCTGGAAACAACTCGTCGATATTGTGACAAGACACCCGACTACAAGGGTATGTTCTTATCTATGTCCGAAATCCCTGTAAAGGCAGCACGATGTTCAAATTGCCCTTCAGATGTAAGACCTCCAGAATGACTTCCGCGATCGCCGCACTGGCCCGATTTAGGCTAGTCCGCCTGATGCGAAAACACCACTGCCTTGACTCGTTCGTCCAAATCGGTCTTCGATAACGCCTGCCATCCCGGTACCCATTTGTTAAGATCCAGGATCTTGACCTTATCCACGACCGGTACCAGGAAAACCAGACCAGGCCCGCCAACGCCAACAAACTGACCGAGTCGGAAGATAACCGCTCGCTGAGACTCCTTGAGAACCCTGATGGAACTCACAACAAAGAGTATCGCCACAGCACAGATAACGAGAAGCTCAATGGGCATGTGTCACCACCATGCTTGTTGTCTGGGTCCAGAATCGGTTGCACGGGCAGAAAGTCTGCGGGCAAGAGAATCTACTTGCGCGACGGACTCCGTGTGAGAACGCTCGGCTGATTTGCTGGGTCACGTATCATCGTGATCGTAGCTCAACATCTCGCTTCTCATGTCAATTTCATATTCAAGGCCTGCCTGACACCCATCCAGGAAATTAAATATTGCTTCGAATACCTCCTGAAGGTGCGTGAGTTCAACTGACTCGGGAAGCTTATGTAATGTGCTTTCGCCTGACTTATCTCTACCATAACGGAGATTCTGGCCAGACTTATCGACCGCATGAAATTTTTCAACTATTTGTTCAGCCGCTTGTAACTCTTCCTGAGGCCCCTCTGGCCAATAAGCCTGCACAACTTTCTTGAGGGCATTCCAAAGTTGACTGAGATTATGGGTTCTCAAAACGTCAGAGATTTTCTTATTTTTTTCGATTAATTGAAGTCTGATGCCCTGCCTGATGATTGTCTTCATTTTCAGTTCGAGACAATGCCTGTACAAGTAAGCTATCGGCAAAAAGAACTTTTCACCACGTTCCCGATCCTCACCGCGGTTGAGTTCTTTGACAATCTTGTCGCCGGCCTCTTTGAAAGCCAGTGCAAAGAAAGAATCATCGACCTCCCTCGAAGCAAGCCAATGGAGCGCTGCCCAGGTGGAGGAACTAAGGTCGATGGTTCCGGCAAGGAAAGGATTGTCTCCCTTCCTGGGCCAACGATGCTCTTCATCCATATGCTCTGACCTCTGATCGGATGACCACATCATCGCACAGCATTAATATCTGCTGGCAGCTTGCGAAGGCTCAGCTCCTTGAGCTGGACTTTCGTGCTCGCGTTGTCGATATCGATGCCCACCAGCTTGCCTTCGGCATCGTAATCGAGAACCACTCCTTGGGAAATCTCTGATGTCGTATTGATAACAACTGCCGATATATCAGGCTATGACGCGGTAGTCCAGCTCTTGTTATGGTTAGGAGAGCGCTGTGTCGATTGGCTCATCTCTCACTTTCAATATGCTTGTTCACCAAATAAAGCTGCACAAGCGCTCCTTTTCAAAGTTGACAACCAGATCGCTGCGTTCTAATATTCATCATCCTTTCTCCACGTTTCAGCCATTAACATTTTTGCCAGACACTACCAAGAGGCTGCTATGAGGTACAAGATCGGCATAGACGTCGGAGGGACCTTCACCGATTTTCTTCTGACCCGTTCTGACGGCCAATCAGGCACGTACAAGGTGCTTTCAACTCCACGGGATCCCTCTATTGCAACTATGCAGGGGATTGCCGAGATGGCCAAAGACGAGGGAATGTCCCTCAAAGACTTCCTCGCCGCGGTGGATGTGATCGTCCATGGCACCACCGTCACCACCAATGCCGTCCTAACTTATACGGGAGCCAAAACCGGGCTCCTGACAAGCAATGGTGTCAGGGACGCCCTGGAAATGAGACGAGGTATACGCGAAGAGCAATATAATAACCGTTTCACCAACGTAAAACCCCTCGCGCCCAGATACTTGAGGGTCCCGGTTGGAGGTCGGCTTGACTACAGAGGAACAGAAATTGCGCCCCTGGATGAATCCGGGATTCGGGACCGCGCGGAATTCCTCAAGAATGAAGGCGTAGAGGCAGTCGCAATATGCTTTATGAACTCCTTTGCCAACAGGGAACATGAAGAGCGAGCCGCTAGCATTGTGCGAGAGCTGCTTCCTGAAGCCTACCTCTCGGTTTCCACCGACGTGTTGCCCGCGATCCGGTTCTATGATCGTGTATCGACCACGGTCCTAAATGCTTATGTCGGACCCATCTTGAAAAGGTATCTCGATAGCCTGGTCAAGAAACTGGACGAGGCCGGTTTTCCCAATGTCCTGCTAATAATGCAATCCAACGGTGGTGTTACTTCGCCCGCGTTCGCTATGGATCACGCGGCCACGACACTGCTCTCAGGTCCTGCCGGAGGACCTGTGGCGGGCATCGCATACGCGGGAATCCAGGGTTACAGCGATTCCATAACAATGGACATGGGAGGAACTTCATTCGATTGTGCCCTGATAAAGGATGCCACACCCTTTACCACCAGCGTAGGTGAGATTAATAGGCTCCGGCTGGCGCTCCCCATGCTCAACGTGGTTACGATAGGCGCAGGGGGCGGTTCCATCGGATGGATAGACGAGGGCGGTTTGCTAAGGATGGGGCCTCAAAGTGCTTCGTCCGATCCGGGCCCTGCCTGTTATGGAATCGGCGGCGAACTGCCCACATGCACTGATGCAGACTTGATTCTCGGTTATCTTGATCCGAATTTTTTTGCCGGCGGCAGAATGCCCTTGTATGTGGACAAGGCCAAACAAGCTATCGAAGAGAAAATCGCCAAGCCGCTCGGATACGACCCATACCAGGCCGCGGCCGGTATGTACAAGGTGATCAATGTGAATATGGCTTCTGCGGTCCGGGAAGTCGCGGTGAAGCATGGCCAAGATCCAAGGGACTTTCCTTTAGTGGTGGCCGGCGGGGCAGGACCGAACCATGCCTGTATGATTGCTCTTGAGTTAGAAAATCCTGTCCTTATAGTGCCGAGGGAATCCTCCATTTTCTGCGCGGCAGGAATGCTCATGTCCGACCTCAAGCACAATTTCGTCAGGACTTATGCGGTGCTGCTTCATGACGCCGACCCACAAATATTCGGGCGTCTGTTTGATGAGATGAGACGAGAAGGTAAGCAGTTGCTGGTA
>DATJPW010000262.1:0-4330 GCA_035506215.1 Desulfomonilaceae bacterium | reverse complement strand
TCAAATCGATTGACAAGAGGAACTATGGCCATAAGTAACAAGGAAAGAGCTTATTTAAAATCTCATCCATGGATAACTTTCCTTTTCGATATGAGAAAACTGGATTATCAAACCTGGATTTTAAGTGGTGAAGCAAAATCGAAATGCCTTCATGTTAGAGGTGCCCCGCTTTTACCAGATGTAGTGAAATCATTATTCGGGATAGCTCTGGTCAAGGGAGCATTAGCAACAACTGCTATTGAAGGAAATACTCTGTCAGAGGAGGAAGTGGCTCGCCGAATACAAGGTAATCTTGACCTTCCCCCCTCTAAAGAATACTTGGGCAAGGAAATAGATAATATCGTTGTGGCTTACAATAAAATTGGTAGAAGAGTACTTGCTAATAGTTTTACACAACTAAATGTTCAGGAGATAAAAGATTTTAATAAGTTGGTCTTGGATGGTTTGCCGGTAGAAAAAGATGTCGTTCCCGGTGAAATTCGGAAACATTCTGTAGGAGTTGGTAGTTACCGGGGAGCACCTCCTGAAGATTGTGAATATTTATTAGAGAAATATGTGGAATGGTTAAACCAAGATTTTTCTGTGCCCAAGGGTCAGGAAATGATTTTTGGCATTCTAAAAGCGATAATGTCACATCTATATTTTGTGTGGATACACCCATTTGGAGATGGCAATGGGAGAACGGCTCGCTTGATAGAATTTCAAATCCTCCTTTCAGTGGGCGTACCTGCTGCATCGGCCCATCTTATGAGTAACCACTATAATGCCACCAGGAGTGAATATTACAGGCAACTGGATATGTCATCTAAGTCAAAAGGTGATGTATCACAGTTTATCAAATATGCTTTGCAAGGCTTTGTAGATGGGCTACAAAATCAAATAGAAATGATCCAAAGTCAACAATTGTATGTTCATTGGATTAACCACGTGCATCGGACTTTCCAAGACAAAGATCGAGAAGAAGATAAAAGAAGGCGAAAACTTGTTCTTGAATTGAGTGATACCAAAGATTATGTACCTTTGACCGATGTACGCCATATTTCCCCAAAAACTGCAGAAATGTATGCAAATCTTACTGATAAAACTGTCGAGCGTGATATAGAGAGATTAGTGAATTTAGATTTGGTAGTAAAAGAAAAGAAGAAAGGGATAAGACCAAAGTGGGAAATATTGCAGACTTATCTTTCCCCTGCTGTGAAAGATAAACGTTAGCATGGGGAATTTTTTATAATCGCCATTTCCATTTTAAAAATGAAGAGGATTCTAAAAAATGGTATGTGGGGCGTACGTTCTCCACATACCATTTTTTCGATATCTTCCAATATGGCTGGGTAGACAAAAAAGCTGTGGTAAATTAGTAGGTCACGCTTCAAGCGTGACTCCCAGTTGGAATGTGCGGCTAAAGCTGCCACTACGGGTACACAGACAACAAAAGACAGGCAGCCTTGCGGCTGCCTGCTCGAAGATCAGGGAATTCCTGTTCGTTCCGGGCTACACAGCCGGCGGAACGACGACCGGTGTCCCAACACCCTTCGGATTCGGCCCGTACTTGTTATCGCCTGGCTGGCTGTCCGTGCACATCAGCACCAGCAGCCAGATGCCGCCCACCAGCGGGATCAGGGAAATGAACAGCCACCAGCCGCTCTTCCCAAGATCATGCAGCCTTCTTACACCGACTGCCAGGCTGGGGATGATCACGGCCAGGGCATAGATCGTGTAGATCCAGCCGTAATTGAGGTTCTCGAAATTCAGCTTCAGCAGGTTATCCAGCAGCGCGGCAATAAAGAAAGCAATGAAATTAAACAATACGAAGAACCAGTACTCTTTCCTGCGGGCCCGACCGGCAAACGTTGCGTACTTCTTGAAGCATCCAATATACCAGCTCATATCTCCTCCTGCAATAATGAAAGTGTGGGATGGAGGGCCCCATCCCGGGCCGGATTCGATCCCGCACAGCCGCACGCTGCGGGACACGCGCCCCTGTCTCATAGGGGTTATGCCGAGTATCTCACCTGGGGGTGGTTGCTCGTGATGGAGGCTCCCGCCCTGCCGTGCCATTGCCCGCAGTTGCCATTCTTATGCGCACACCTGGTTGGATGTGCAGATTGTGTATTCCAAGGCATGAACGGGTTGCGGCGCTTAAGGAGCCATTGTACTCATGGTTTGACCCATGAGAAAATCCACAGCACGGCTGACTTTCGATATCACGTTTCTTTCGTCGCTGTGCCTGCCTTGATGATATGTTATTAACCCTCGTTCGAGCAAGTAGTTTCACCGGGAACGAGGCCATCGAAATATGGATTTGTTCAATAACATATTCTTTGGATATTATGTATATTCTATAACAAAAACCCGCCAAGAACAACACCGATATTCTGGTGATTACTTATATCCTGGATAATCGCCCGTCTGCATCCCTCTCTCTAACCTTTATATCCCCAAAGAACAGGAATGATCCGGAAAATTGGGGTGTGAAGCGACTTCGTCGCTTCACACCCCAATTTTCCGGTACTTCTCCCTACCCCTGCAGGGGAGGGCCGGGGGCCTGCCCCAGACATGGGGGTAGGGGCACGGGTATGGAGATGTGGGAAATCACCAGCGATATTCTGATGATTTAGATCATTCCTAAAATCGAGGTTGGGGTGTTGGCGGTGCAAAGCACCGCAAAACCCCAAATTCACTCACTTCCGCCCGGGGAAGCGCGCCAACCCGGAGTGGAGCGAGCCCTCCAGCCGCCGGCCTGTGTGTAGAGCCTGTCCGTAAATTGGAGAGCAGGCGCATTTTTAGGGTGTGCGGCTTGGCCGCACACCCTAAAATAACCTGAGTTATGGTGTAAGGTCTAATAATATCGTACCTGTGGGAGTCTTGCAAAATCGCACCCGGAAAGTCTTGAAAAATCGTACCCTTGAGGCAACCTGGAGAAAGGCAAGGTGTACGATGGTACAGAAGAAACTGACGAACGAGGATCATGAAAAGATCTATATGCGAAAAGAGAGTGGCGAGAGGTTGCAAGAGATAGCCGATGATCTTAAGATCTCCTATGAATGTGCTCGCAAGTGGTGGCGCAGAGGAAAACGAGGTGGTCTGGCAGGATTGGTGTTCAAGAAACGTGGCAGGCCAATAAAAGGGATTTTGTCCGAATTTGCGCCTGAAGTACGAACTGCTATCCTGAATTTGAAGCGCAAGCACAAGCGTTGGGGAGCAACTCGGATATTGCTGGAACTGGGTTCCAATCCGGAGTTGAAAGGGCAAAGGCTACCCAACCGGAGCCGCTTGTATCCGTATTTTCAGCAACAGTGTCCGGAATGCCTGAATATCTGGACCAAGCATAAAGAAGTTCCCCGACCAACCCAAGCCACAGCCGTGCATGAGATGTGGCAATTGGACCATCAAGAAGGGCATCGATTGAAAGATGGGAGTATTGCCACCGTCTGTAATATTCGCGATCCATATGGGGCTGCGATGATCGCCAGTCAGGCATTTGAAGTCAAGACGGAGAAACGATGGCGCAAATTGACCTGGGAAGAAGTGCGTCAGGTGCTACGTCAGGGCTTTTGCGAATGGAAAACCCTACCAGATAGTGTCCAGACTGACAACGAAATGGGCCTGGGAGGCAATCCCAATGATCCCTTCCCAAGCTGGTTGAGCCTTTACTTGGCTGGGTTAGGCATCAAGCACGTATTCATTCGTTCTCATCGTCCGACAGATCAGCCACAGATCGAACGCAACCATCGTACTTTGGATGGACTGACCGATGATGAAGATAGCCGACGAGACATTCCTAGCTTTCAACAGGCCCTGGATCAAGAACGTATTTGCTACAATCAACGTTTTCCTAGCCGAGCCAGCAATTGCCAGCAAAAACCTCCTCTTGAAGCGCATCCCGCCTTATTAGCACCCCGTCGCCTGTATCAGCCAGAGTGGGAAACAGCCTTGTTTGACATCCAACGCGTGTTTAGCTACCTGGCTACTTTCACTTTCGATCGCAAGGTCAATCGCAACGGACAGGTGACCCTCAAAGGATTACACTATACAGTCGGCTTGACCCATGCGGGAAAAGATATCCAGGTCCGTCTCGATGCTGTTACACAAGAATGGATATTCATCGAACAAGATGGACAAGGTCAACCCTGCGAAATCCGCAGACGACCGTTGGTGGGTGTTGACTTCACCACCTTGACCGGATTATCTGAGCCGAAAGATCCTCCGGTTCTCCCGCCTATCCAATTGACCCTGCCCCTGGCCGCTTAACCAGAGGGTACGATTTTATGAGACTGTTAAGGTACAAGATTACAAGACTCCCAGAGGTATCAAATTAAACGATCTTACA
>DATJPW010000261.1:0-9408 GCA_035506215.1 Desulfomonilaceae bacterium | reverse complement strand
GAATAAGCAAACGAGGTGACGGAAATGTTGATGATCAGATCCATAGTAAGGCCCACAAAGGTGGACGAAGTGCTGGCCGCACTGATGGAAGCAGGTTTTCCCGCGGTGACCAAGGTATCCGTGGTGGGCCGCGGCAAGCAGCGCGGCATAAAGATTGGAGAAATCACTTACGACGAGATCCCCAAGGAGCTGCTCATCACGGTGGTTCCCGAGGAGGACAAGGACTTTGTGGTCAAGACAGTAATCAAGGCGGCACGCACAGGGGACAAGGGGGCTTACGGAGACGGAAAGATCTTCGTTAGCCCGGTGGAGGAAGTCTACACCATTAGTTCGGGAATCAAGGAAACGGCTTCCGGCGGCGCCGAAGAGGTGAAGATATGAAAGAAGTCATGGCGATCATTCGCATGAACATGATGAACAAAACCAAGAAGGCGCTTTCTGATGCGGGCATCTCTTCCATGACCGCAAAGGATGTCCTGGGAAGAGGCAAGGGCCTTGTAGATTACCAACTCCTGGGCGGCGCGGAAAAGGGCTATGAGGAAGCCATAGCGCAGCTCGGGCAAAGCCAGCGCCTTATTCCTAAACGTTTGCTGCTCATAGTGGTGCCGGAGAAGCTCGTGCCGACAACGGTGAGCACCATCATCAAAGTCAATAAAACCGGCAAGTCCGGCGACGGCAAGATCTTTGTCATGCCGGTGCACATGTCCCTAAGCGTACGCACCGGTGAAGGCGGCGACAGTGTTCTGGATGACGTGTGACACCGGCCAGCGGCCAAACAGTGGCCGTGAAGGGTTGTTTGTTTAACGGGAGAAGACCATGAAATCAATGAAGGATGAAACCATCAATCTCGGGCCTGAATCCATAGACCCTGAAGAAGTGAAACAGGAACTTTTGAGAAAGGTCCCGACCAAAGTGGCTCGGAAACGAGCCAAACAAATTGTTATCAACAAAGTGGCCGAAAATGCGGATGCGCCGGAGATTACCGCCAATACTCGCACCATTCCCGGGATCATAACCCAGCGAGGCTGCACATACGCAGGCTGCAAGGGCGTCATCCTGGGGCCTACCCGTGACATTGTGAACATCACCCACGGCCCCATCGGGTGCGGCTTCTATAGTTGGCTCACGCGGCGCAATCAGACGCGGACGAGCGGGCCGACAGATGAGAATTTCATGACTTACTGTTTTTCCACGGACATGCAGGAAGAAAACATCGTGTTCGGGGGCGAGAAGAAGCTCCGGGCGGCGATCCAGGAAGCTTACGATCTATTCAAACCCAAGGCCATCAGCATCTTCGCCACCTGTCCGGTGGGACTCATTGGCGACGACGTGCACGCGGTGGCGCGAGAAATGAAGGAACAGCTCGGGATCAATGTTTTCGGGTTCAGTTGCGAAGGTTACAAGGGCGTCAGCCAATCCGCGGGACATCACCTCGCCAACAACGGCATTTTCACGCACGTCGTCGGCCTTAACGACAATGTAAAAGAAGGCAAATACAAGATCAACCTGCTCGGTGAGTACAACATAGGCGGCGATGCCTTTGAAATCGACCGCATCCTGGATGATTGCGGGATCACTCTGGTCTCCACCTTCAGCGGCAATTCTACGTACGACCAGTTCGCCAACGCGCATACGGCCGATCTCAACACCATCATGTGCCATCGCTCGATTAACTATGTGGCTGAAATGATGGAAACCAAGTACGGGATTCCCTGGATCAAGATCAATTTCATCGGCGCCGAAGCGGCTGCAAAGTCTCTGCGCAAGATCGCCAAATACTTTGAAGATCCGGAACTGAGCGAGCGTGTTGAAGAGGTCATCGCCCGGGAAATGCCGGAAGTCATCAAGGTGCGCGACGAAGTGCGGTCCCGTTGCGAAGGAAAAGTGGCCATGCTCTTCGTGGGTGGTTCCCGTGCTCACCATTACCAGGAGCTTTTCAACGAAATCGGCATGAAGGTCATATCTGCCGGCTATGAATTCGCACACCGCGATGATTACGAGGGGCGCAACGTACTTCCTTTCCTCAAAGTCGACGCAGACAGCCGTAACATCGAGGAGTTGGAAGTCCATCCTGATCCCGAAAAATTCCGCCCGCGCAAAACGGCTGAGGAAGTTGAGCGGCTCCAGGAAAAGGGATTTCGCTTCAAAGACTACGACGGCATGATGCGCGAGATGCCGGCGAGCACCTTAGTAATCGATGATATCAGCCAGTACGAAACTGATCGGCTCATCGACATTTATAAGCCGGCGATTTTCTGTGCGGGAATCAAGGAAAAATTCGCCATACAGAAGAAGGGCATCCCTATGAAGCAGCTCCACAGCTACGATTCCGGCGGACCGTACGCCGGCTTCAGGGGAGCCATCAATTTCTACAAGGAAATTGATCGCATGGTCAACAGCCAGATTTGGAAGTACCTCAAAGCTCCATGGCAGGAAAGTCCCGAACTGGCGGCAAAGTACGCCTGTGATTGAGCCATCGAAGAAGGAACGCACTCATGTTACTGCGACATACCCCGAAAGAAATCAACGAACGCAAAGCCCTGACCGTGAATCCGGCCAAGACGTGCCAGCCCATAGGGGCCATGTATGCTGCCCTGGGCATTCACGGCTGCCTGCCGCACAGCCACGGCTCGCAAGGTTGCTGCGCCTACCACCGGAGCACCCTTACACGCCATTACAAAGAACCGGTGATGGCTGCGACCAGTTCCTTCACTGAAGGGGCATCGGTATTCGGCGGGCAGGCCAACTTGGTGCAGGCCATCGACAACATCTTCACCATTTACGAGCCCGAAGTTATAGCCGTGCACACCACGTGTCTGTCGGAAACAATCGGCGATGACATTCCGCAGATTGTTCGTAAAGCCGAAGCGGACGGCAAGATTCCCCGCGGCAAGTACGTCATCCATGTGAATACCCCAAGTTATGTGGGGACTCACGTGACCGGATTTGCCGGTATGACCAAGGCTATGGTGGATTATTTTGCCCAGTCCAACGGGAAGAAGATTGATCAAATTAACATCATCCCCGGTTACGTGGAACCGTCGGACATGGAGGAGGTCAAGCGCATCGCGGACATGATGGGGGTAAGCACGGTCATGTTCCCCGATACGTCCAGGGTGCTCAACCGGCCGCAGACTGGAAAGTACGAGATGTTCCCCAAGGGGGGCGTGACCGTGGAAGCTCTGACGACCATCGGCGACAGCCTGGCGACCATCGCTCTGGGACGGATCGCGTCGGGACCGGCAGCACGAGCGCTGGATACCAAATGCCACGTGCCATGCGAAATCCTGGACCTGCCCATTGGATTCAAGGCCACAGACCGGTTTGTGGACACCTTGAGGAAGACCGCGGGAATCAATGTGCCCGACGCTTTGAATGAGGAACGCGGCCAGCTCTTGGACATCGTCACAGACATGCACCAGTACTTTTACGGGAAGAAAGTCGCGCTCGCTGGCGATCCCGACCAGCTTATCGCACTAACCGAATTTCTAGTCTCCATAGATATGTGGCCGATCCACATCGTGACGGGCACGGCAGGCAAGAAATTTGAAAACCGCATCCAGGAGATCACCAAGGATGTGCCTCACCCCGTAAACGTTCGCGCTCCGGGCGACATGTTCCTGTTGCATCAGTGGATCAAAAACGAGCCGGTGGATTTGCTCATGGGCAACACCTACATGAAGTACATCGCCCGCGATGAGGACATCCCGCTGGTGCGCTTCGGCTTCCCCATTCTGGACCGCATCGGCCACAGTTATTTCCCGACGGTGGGGTACCGCGGCGGCATGCGCCTGCTGGAGAAGATACTGGACGCCGTCCTGGAACGGCAAGACCGGGACGCGCCGGAAGAACGCTTTGAACTCGTGATGTAGGAAAACAAAACGCACGATGCACACAAAAACCAAATACGTAGCTCTATAGCCAGCTGCACTCAACTTACAAAGGCCACTCTCCCTTCCACCCCTCCTGTCAAGGGAGGGGACCGGTAGGACCGGCATCTTGCCGGTCACCGCTTGGACCGGCGAGACGCCGGTCCTACTGTAGGCGGGAAGAGAGGCGGAACACAACTTGAGGCGGCAAAGCGTAATTCTTAATACAGGTAACTTTAACAGGAACTATCAAACACGAAAGGACAAGAGCAATGCAGAAACCGGATCATCATATTTTGGTGTGTGCCAGTTTTCGCGGCACAGAAGCGAAAGGGATGTGTATCAAGAAGGAATCCCTGCAACTGATCCCTCATCTTGAAGAAGAGATCGCTGACCGCGGCCTGAACGCGATGGTATCCACCACGGGCTGCCTGAACCTCTGCGATGAAGGCCCCATGATGGTCGTTTATCCCCAGGGATATTGGTACCGCGGTGTTACCAATGAGGAAGCGGTCGATGAGATCCTGGACTCTCTGGAAAACGGCGGGCCAGCAGAGAAGTACCTGCTGACGTGAAACGCTCTGGCATCAACCGTTTTCAGGGGATTCCTAAAAGGAAGTAGATCCATGACAACGCCAATATTCTCCGAAAGGCAGGATCAAATATATCGGAAGGGCGATCAGCCATTCCAAATGACCTGTGACAAAGACAGTCTCGCAGGAGCGGTCAGCCAAAGGGCCTGCGTGTTTTGTGGTTCCAGGGTCGTGCTGTATCCGATAGCCGACGCTTTGCACCTGGTTCATGGCCCGATTGGCTGCGCCGCATACACTTGGGATATTCGCGGGGCGCTATCTTCCGGCCCGGCGTTACACAGGCTGAGTTTTTCCACCGATCTACAGGAGCAGGATGTTATCTTCGGGGCTGAAACCAAACTTTATCAGGCTCTGACTGAACTGATCGACCGGCACAATCCGAATGCCGCGTTCGTCTACTCGACCTGTATTGTTGGGATCATAGGTGACGACCTGGAGGCGGTGTGCAAACGGGTAGGGGAGGAAAAAGGGATTCCCGTGATCCCGGTCCAGTCGGAAGGGTTCAAGGGGAACAAACGTGCCGGGTACAATGCCGCGTGCCGGGCCATGTTCCGGCTGATAGGCACAGGTGACACGTCGAATATTTCGCGGCTGAGCCTCAACATCCTCGGCGATTTCAACCTGGCCGGCGAAATATGGATCATCCGAGACTATTTCCAAAAGATGGGGCTGGAGATAGTCGCAAACATCACCGGTGACGGAAGAGTGGCCGATATCCGGCGTGCTCACGGAGCGGCATTGAACGTGGTGCAGTGCTCAGGGTCCACAATGGATTTGGCTAAGATGATGAAGGACAAATACGACATCCCATTCATGCGGGTTTCGTACTTCGGGGTCGAAGACATGGCTGAGTCGCTCTACAACGTTGCCCGTTTCTTTGCCGACAAGGACCCGGAAATTATGGAACGCACCGCGGACCTGGTCAGAAGCGAGCTTCAGGATTTGTATCCCGTTTTGGAAAAATACCGCCGGGCACTTTCCGGCAAGAAAGCAGCGATTTACGTTGGCGGAGCATTCAAGGCTTTTTCTTTGGTGAAGGCTTTCAGGCTCCTCGGGATGGATGTAGCGCTGGTCGGCTCCCAAACCGGCACGGAAGAAGACTACCGCGAGCTGCATGAGATCACTGACGACGGCACAATCATTGTGGATGATTCCAACCCATTGGAACTGTCCGCGTTCCTCCAGGAAAAGGATGTGGACATTTTTGTCGGCGGCGTAAAGGAGCGGCCCATTGCGTACAAGCTCGGAGTCGGGTTTTGTGACCACAACCACGAGCGGAAAGAAGCCCTGGCAGGCTTCGTGGGCATGCTCAACTTCGCCAAAGAGGTCTACTCAACAGTCATGAGCCCCGTGTGGCAATTTGTGCCTAAAAAGGAATGCAAAAAATCGGAAGCATTTAGAATGCAGGCTGGGGAAAACTTTTTGCAAAAAGTTTCCCCCAGCACCCCCTTCAAAAACTCCCAATTGTTGCGACCACTTTCAGGTGCGGCCAAGTGTTCCACGCAGAGGTGAATGCCATGAAACAAGTACAGCGCCAAGCCGAACCTTATGTTTCAACAACGAACGCGTGCAAGCTATGCAAGCCACTGGGCGCATGCCTGGCCTTTCGAGGCATAGAAGGGGCTGTACCATTTCTTCATGGCTCCCAGGGCTGCGCTACTTATATGAGGCGCTATATCATCAGTCATTTCAGGGAGCCTATTGACATTGCATCCTCGTCTTTGGGCGAAAAGCACGCGGTGTATGGCGGAGGCCCTAATCTGAAGCTGGGACTCAAAAACGTGATGTCGAAATACAACCCCCGCATGATCGGGATCGCGACGACGTGCCTCACGGAGACCATCGGTGACGACGTCCCCATGATCGTCAACGAGTTTCGCAGGGATTTTGACGAGGTCATAGAAGCTCACGGCTCACCCGCTTTGGTCAATGTTTCCACACCGAGCTACTCCGGCACGCACATGGAAGGCTTTTACGCAGCAGTCAAGGCCGCGGTTGATCAGCTTGCCGAGGGAACCGATCCACACCAGGGAATCACCCTTTTCCCCGGGTTTGTGTCACCTGCCGACATTCGCTATTTGAAGGAAATTCTTGAGGATTTCGGGCTCCAGGGGACCATTCTGCCCGATATATCCATGACCCTCGATGCGCCGGCCCTGAAGGAATACGAGAACCTTCCGTCCGGCGGGACGCCGATTGCCGAAATCAAGGCCATGGGCGGCTCCAAAGCAGCCATTGAATTCGGCCGCACGCTGTTCACGCAAGAAACAGCGGGTAAACTCCTTGAAGATAAATTTGGGACGCGCCTTCATTCGCTGGGCATGCCCATCGGTTTACGAGAATCAGACCGGTTCTTTGAAGTGCTGGAAGAGCTGTCAGGTCGAGAGATGTCGGAAAAACATCTTCTGGAACGTGGCAGATTGATCGACTCATACGTGGACGGCCACAAATACATCTTTGGCAAAAGGGCAATCGTGTATGGAGAAGAAGATCTCGTGGTCGGGCTCACTGCTTTCCTTGCAGAAATCGGCATCAGGCCCGTCCTCTGCGCATCGGGCGGTCGGAGCCGGAATTTCGAGCCGGCCATCGCGCAAGTTGCAGAGGGGTTGTTGCCGGAGCCTCCCGAAGTTCGGGAAGGAATTGACTTTTATGGTATCGCCGATGAAGCCGAGCTCCTTGAGACCGACCTGCTTGTGGGCAACAGCAAAGGCTACCATCTTGCCAAAAGACTACACATCCCTCTCATTCGGGTTGGCTTTCCCATTCATGACCGCTTCGGAGGGCACAGGACGCTGCACCTGGGATATCGCGGCGCGCAGTCGCTGCTGGACAGCATAATCAACACCGTCATTGCGGAAAAACAAGAAAGCTCACCCATAGGGTACTCCTATATATAAGAGGAACGCAGAAAATGAACGGGCCGAATATAAACGATCACCCATGTTTCAATGTGGATGCAAAAGGCTCATGCGGCCGGGTTCACCTTCCGGTAGCTCCGGACTGTAACATCAAGTGCAATTACTGCAACCGAAAGTACGATTGCGTAAATGAGAGCAGACCAGGCGTTACAAGTTCAGTGCTTACTCCGGACCAAGCTGTGCTGTATCTTGAGCAGGTACTGAAAAAGAGTCCGAACATAACCGTGGCCGGAATTGCGGGACCTGGTGATGCATTCGCCAATCCCAAGGTGACGATGGAAACGCTTCGACTGGTCAGGGAACGTTTTCCGAACCTGCTCCTCTGCCTCGCCACTAACGGTCTGAACATTGGACCCTACATCGGTGAACTCGCGGAATTGAATGTATCGCACGTCAGCATGACGGTAAATGCCGTGGATCCTGATATAAGCGCCCGAATTTACAGTTGGGTCCGTGACGGCAAAGTGATCTACCGTGGTGTGCAGGCGGCCAAATTGCTGCTGAAACGACAGCTCAAGGCGATAACTATGCTGAAAGCCGCAGGCATTCTGGTCAAGATCAACACCATTGTGGTTCCGGGCGTGAACGATCAGCACGTGGCCGAAGTCGCGGGCAAAATGGCCGAGCTTGGGGTAGATATTCAGAATTGCATGACCATGTACTCGAACCAGGGGACACCCTTCGAAAGCATTGGTGAACCAAGTCCCGAGCTGATGACTGAAGTGCGTAACGCCGCGGAAAAATTCATACCTCAAATGCGGCATTGCACCAGGTGTCGAGCCGATGCTGTGGGGTTATTGGATGACGACCGTTCATTGGAATTCAGAGAGTGCCTTTCCGAGTGCTCGATGACGTATCCCATTTATACTGACGGCAAGCCGT
Organism: Desulfomonilaceae bacterium; assembly: GCA_035506215.1. GTDB lineage: Bacteria > Desulfobacterota > Desulfomonilia > Desulfomonilales > Desulfomonilaceae > DATJPW01. The sequence goes on along the minus strand of DATJPW010000261.1, from coordinate 1,146 downwards.
ACGTGGCTGTCGCAACAATGGAAGGGGTACTGGTCAATCAGCACCTGGGGGAAGCAGAGCGCTTTCAGATATGGGGCCCGTCGGGGGATGGATATTCCCTGGTGGAAGAGCGAAAAGCGCCGGAAAAAAGCACAGGTGTTAATAGGTGGTATGCGCTTGCCGAGGTCCTGCATGATTGCCGCGCGGTCCTGGTGAGCGGCATCGGCGAAAATCCTAGACAAGTGCTTGATGAAAACCGAATACTAGTCGTTGAGATGAATGGATTCATCCAGATGGGGTTGGATGCGATTTATAACAACGGTCACCCGGAACTACTGAAGGGCCGACGCAACGGATGCAGCAAAGGGGCCGGATGCTCCGGAAATGCAAGCGGCTGCGGGTGAAAAGCAGCGGGAAACGAGCCTTTGCCTGCGAGAGCAGTTCGAATCAGTAGCGGCTCGCGTCATTGCCAGCGAAGCGAGGCAATCTCCTGTACGGCGCGCATGGTCATGCGCCCTTTCCTGGATTCCCCTTTTCAGGGGAATGACGTGTGATTCCGGTGCAGTCAAGTCATTTCGCACCATGCTCTTTCAGATATTGGACCACATCGGTTCGGCCCATTCGTTCCGCCAACATCAGGGCTGTTTTGCCGTGTTGGTCAGTAACATCGACATCAGTGCCCTTGTCGAGGAGCAGCTTCACCACATCTGCGTGTCCTCGTTCTGCAGCAACCATAAGAGCTGTCCTGCCATTCTCGTCCGCTGTATCGACATCAGCACCCTTGTCCAGCATCATCTTTACGACCTTCGGGTGACCTGCCTCGGCGGCTCGTTGCAGGGCTGTGCTGCCCTGGTCATCTCTTGAATTGAGATCGGCCCCTTTGTCCAGGAGGAGATTCACGATATCCACTTGACCGGTTTCGGCTGCAAGTAAGAGAGCGGTCGAGCCGCTGACGTCCTTTGCATTGACATCCGCGTTTTTTTCAAGGAGCAATTTGACCACATTCTCGTGCCCTCTTACCGAGGCTCCCATAAGTGGGGTTAGCCCATCCCGGGACTTAGCATTGACATCAGAACCCGCTTCAATAAGCCGTTGAGCTGTTCCTTTGTCGCCGAGCATGGCCGCGATGGTTAACGTCACTTCGGCGCCGTGTGCTTTTAGTACCTT
>DATJPW010000260.1:0-11804 GCA_035506215.1 Desulfomonilaceae bacterium | reverse complement strand
GCCATATCCGAATATACTTCGGTAGGAAATTCCGCCGTCATGCAACCAAGCACGTGAGGCGAGAGAGCCCACAATAGTCACCCCAAAACCCACGGTGAGGGCATTAAAGACTATCCACGCAGTGCGGTCCCGGATTTCGTGTGCCACGGCGTATGCCAGGCCAGAAAACAGAAACCCGATCACCAATAGAACGACCAGAATCCGCAGGTTGGGGCCAAAGGTCTGTCTCGAAGGGCCGAGGGTGCTATGACTCATGGCGCGATAAAACCTCCGGGAGTCGGTCATGGTGCCTCAGAGCTAGACAAGGTCTCGAGGAAATCTGCTTCACAGGGATTGTCCTCTTTTGACATCGAATGCTCCATATAGCATAAACGGTTATAGATCCAAACAACTTAGAAGCGACAAACAGCGACAGCGTGTGAGAGAAATTCGTGTCGTGCCTTGTCGCTTGATAGAAAGGTCTCCCGCCCGTAGTGTGCATGGAGAAGTGGCGGAAAGCCTGCTTCCTAATCAAAGCAACCCAAGAGGCTGACATCCTGCGACGCTTCACAAGTACCTTCTCCTGGTAGAACCCAATCTCAAAGGAGGGCGAAAAGAAACGACATCCGGTTCATGTCGTCGTTTGCCGCTTGTGTCTGACGGGGGCGACTGATTATGGTTACCAAGAACTTGCCGGGATTGCTGAAAATCCAAGTGGAGGGGTGACAGGTGAATCGAATCTTTAGAACTGCAATCTCAACCTTAGGACTGTTGCTAACTCTATGGATAGCCGCGCTTCTTGCGGCCTGCGGAGGCAGTGGAACACCTGAACCTCCGTCAAAAACTCTGAGCTCCATTCAGGTAACACCTACCTCTATGTCCATTTCTGTTGGAAGCTCCCTCCAATTTACCGCCACAGGATCATACAGTGACGGCAGCACGGGTGACGTAAGCTCGGCAGTCACCTGGAGTTCCTCTGATACCTCGGAAGCGTCAATCAACAGTGCCGGCAAGGTCATTGCCGTGTCTATCGGACGGCCAAAGATTACAGCCACGTCGGGGGCTGTAAGCGGCTCCACTCAACTCATTATAGTGAGTGCAGAGGCAAACAACATCCCCCGATTTGCGTTCGTCGCTAATATGGTTGACGGGACTTTGTCGGCCTTCACCGTGAACCCTGGAACGGGGCAGTTGCGCCATAACGGCTACCAGTTGGTTGGTAGTTTTCCTGGAGCGGTCGTGGTTGAACCCCGAGGCAAATATGTTTACGCCGCAAATTCAAACTCGAGTTCGATCTCGGCATTCTCGACCGATCCATCCGGACACCTGTCTGTACTTCCTGGTTCTCCGTTTACCGATGATTCCAATCCGCTCGCGCTGGTTGTCGACCCTACGGGTTCCTTTCTGTATTCCGCAAATTCGGGTAGCAGCACAGTTGTGGCCTATTCCATTAGTGCCTCTACGGGAGCGCTGACTCCGATTCCCGGTTCCCCGATTACGGTCGGAGCAGGACCCAGTGCCCTAGCATTAGATCCCTTGGGCAAATTTCTATTTGTGGCAAACCAAGCTGCGAACAGTATCTCTGCGTTCGCCATCGCGGGAGACACTGGCGCGCTAACGCCGGTCTCTGGGTCGCCTTTCATTGGAGGGACCGGACCGTCTGCAGTGGCCGTGGATCCCACAGGGCAATTTTTGCTCGCTGCGAACTCTGGTTCGGCGGATGTTTCAGTGTTCTCCGTAAACCCCAGCACGGGAATTCTGACCGCAGTAGCAGGTTCACCCTTCGCGACGGGTGGAGGCAAAGAGATTTCGGGGATCACGGTGTCGCCGGATGGAAAAACTGTGTACGTGTCCAACTTCGGCTCCAGCAACATTTCCGTATTGGCGCTGGGCAATACAGGTACCCTTAAGTCCGTTGCTGGATCTCCTTTCGCGGTAGATGCCGATCCTCGTGCTTTGCAGATCGATCCATCAGGACACTTTGCATACGTTCCGATTCTGACCGCGTGCGAAATCGAAGTCTTCTCAATTGCGGCCGACGGGTCGCTCTCCGTTGCCAATCGCATTCGCGCGCGCCAGCAGGCAGCCGCGATCGCTTTCAGTTCCGGGGCATCAGCGGTCATGTACACACCGAAGTTTTTATATGCCACAAATTTACAGAGCAACAATCTTTCGGGGTTTTTAGTCGACGACGCTAGCGGGACTCTTAGCCCAATTCCCGGGGCTCCGTTTGCAACCGGCGGTGGTCCGTTCGGAGTAGCAACGGATCCCAGAGGAACATTCATCTATGTCTCTAATGGCGTGAACTCCAATACGAATCAGTATGAGAAGTCCATCTCAGGGTTTGTAGTTAATTCAGATGGGAGCCTGACTGCGATACAAGGATCACCTTTTCCAGCTGGCGCGGGGGGAGCAGGTCTTACGGTAGATCCCTCGGGCCGATTTCTATATGCAACCAACTACAACGACTTCACACTTTCGGCGTACAGTATCGATCCAGATAGTGGAATTCTGACGGCCTTACCTGGTTCACCTTATCCAACGGGCCGAGAGCCGGTGACGGTTACCGTCGATCCAGCAGGCCGATTTCTTTATGTCGGAAATCAAAACAATACCTGTGACAGTCCGCCGTCTCCGAGTTGTCCAATTTCGGCATTCCAAATAAATCCCGTGGATGGAACTCTGACCAGCATTACAGGACCAACTGAGGGGGGCATAGAACCGAGTGGCCTAGCTATCGATCCAACAGGTCAGTTCTTGTATCTTTCAAATCAATCTCTCGCTGCCGTATCCCAATATTCGATTGACGCGATTGATGGGACCTTGAAATTTGTAGGATATTCTCCAATGCCTGTTTTGGGAGGCTACTCGGTGGCATCAGTCGTCGACCCTTCCGGAAAATATGTGATCTCCGATTTCGGCGAGAGTTTATATTCGTTCGCGATTGACCCCGCGTCTGGAGCGCTTCCTACGACCCCTTCAAATTCCGTAGTAACAGGCGCCCCGGCTTTGTTCTACATGGGCATCGATCCTTCCGGGCACTATGTCTATATCGCGGATCAAGGGGCATCACCGACGTTCCAAGGAAAAATCTGGGCATTTTCCTTTAATGCCGCGACAGGTGCGTTGACTCCGGTGAGTTCTTCGCCATTCGCCGCTGGAACGGCCGCCATTTCCGTCACCGTCACGGGGGAGATCCACTGAAACTTAATTGGTTGAGTAGGTAGGTTATGCCGATGCTGTGTTAGCCGGAGACCACCATTGGCGCTAACAGTCACAAACTAGCCCCACTAGAAACACAATGCAGCGTATAAAACCAGCTCTGCGCCGATGGAATCAATGCTTAAGGATCGGCATTGGCCCGCTGATGAGCATGCTCATGATTGGTGCTTTGGGTGCGCAAGAACCGGCCCAAAGTGCGAGACTCAATAGAATTCATACGTGGAGCCTAAAGCATTCTGACAAAGAACTTCACTTGGAGCCGAACGCTCTTGTCTTCGCCAAAAAGACATCTGTGTTTTCCTATGGCGGCTCAACAGATGGGACTCCGCCGCTAGACAATGCTCTTCCCGACGAGATCCCGATCTCATCGATCCTCGCCATAGTGGAGGAGGTCGTGACACATAAACCTGCTGAAGAAGCGCGAAATCGCACACTGAAAAGGCTCGATCCGGAAATCATGTTAGCCGAGATCGGCGGTGCAGGAGAGGGTGCACTTGGCGCTCCTGCATATCCCATCATGCTGCTCACCCAGGCAGGAGCCTTGCAAGTATTTCATGGTGTTCGGACCAAATTGTATTCGGTGCGACTTGTTTGGATGGAAAACGGAATACTTCGCAACACAACTCTCGCCTTGTCTCCAAAAGGTGCCGATTCGTTTTCCCAGCAATTGGCAGCAGTCATGCACAAACAGACGATAATCGTCAGGTTTGATAGCGAGGCGGGTGACAGGGATGCATACAACCTAGTAGTCCGTTTCAGCGAGCCCACCGCAATTGGCAACATCACAGTATGGGGAGGAATCTACGATTTGCTACTTCTGAAGGGCTCAACCGGAGAACACCTAGTCTACTTCTTCAGCAAAGGCACAGAAATGCCCGAAGACGCTTTGATTGCAGTGCCCGCGGAATCTTTGCCTTCGGGCAGTCACAATCAATGGAAGATTGAATTCGGATCGGAGCCCGGTGGCAGCCGTTGCGTACTGGTGATTGCCACCGATCAGGAGCAACTCCAATTGCCGTCATGTTCAAAGACTGTGGTCCTTCATTGATGGCGATGCGAAGTGTCTAAGTTTAAGCGGGAGTCAGAGCAATGGACGAGACTGTTGAAGCAGGGATGAGTACCTCGAATTTGCTAAGCACAACCTGGCGGCTATGGTATTCGCGCGCCGGCATGTTTTTCTTGATTATGGGAATCCCCATAGCCGCACTGGGGATATTGTCCGTCATCGTCGTATATGTGATCAGTCCCCACGCTCAGGTTATGCCACTGCGAGAAGTGTACGAAAAGATGGGCATACTGCAGAAACTCAGCGTCGTCGTAGTTTTTCTAGCAAGTTTTGGGATGCAATACCACGCCTTGGCAGCTTCGGCGTTTGCCACGCAAGAGATTTGGCAAGGACGAAGCGTCAGCATGTGGCAAGCAATTCGCTCGGTTCGCCGCAAACAGTTGCGACTGTTCTGGATGGTGATGCTGGTCTGCATGATCACCGGCCCACTTGGATTGGTTGCATTCCCGTTCCTTGCGTTTGCTACTGCACCAGGATTTCCCGTGGCGATATTAGAAAATAGGCCCGCGCTTGCGGCCATCAAATGGGGCAATTCACTCGGCAAAGGCCGTCAAGGCAGAATCGCGGTATTAGCCGCTCTTTGGTTAGGCCTGGGCGGAGCGGCAGTGGTCGGCTTGGTTTCGATCCTATCGTTGATTGAAACGCTCTACGGGCGGCCATGGTTCCTCCGACCACTACCGCTGGTCGGGCTTTGGTTCATTATGCTCATCCCGCAGTTGTATATGATCGCGCTCACGCTGAACTATCTGGACCAACGCAAGTATAAGTCGGGAATGGGTTCAGCGAGTTCCAACTCTGTGGAAGGTTAATCGGCTTGTGCAATTCGCGACCACGGCTTTTCACTTCGCTCCGTAGGAGGGACATTGTGCGTTATTTCCGTCTGCTATACCTGCCATCTCTACTTGCTCTATTCTTTGCGACATTCGTGGTCTCCCAGGATGAACCTTCCCAAAAATCGCAGGAGATTGGGAATCTCTTGAGATCAGAAGAATTCGCAAAAGCGGAGACGATGGCCCGTCAATGCCTCCTTCAATCACCCGATGATATTAATTTCCTGAGCCAATTAGAGATGTCGCTGAATGGACAACAAAAGTACGAAGAAGCAGATCAGGTAGCCGCCCGAGTTCGCCAAATATGGAAGAGCAAGTACAAAGAGGAATGGATTGCAAAAGGTTCTCCAGTCGCCGAGTCATCCTGGGCGAGAGTTATCACTAGTTCGAAAAACTACTATGTGATTGGCACGGAGTATTTCATGCCTCACCGTCTGGGTGGAGATCCAACCGGCAATGACAAAGAGTTTGCGTTGATAGCTAGCTACAAGATAATTGCGACCCCAAAGCGGGAAAATGGCAGTTCAAGAATTTTCATGCTGGATAAGACAGCCTCTGAGAATAACTACTTTCTCGAAGAGTTTTCGGGCAAAGCGATCGTCATGGTTGCGGCATATGGCAGACGAGAACCTGACATTCGTGTTTTGGCAAAAACGGTGGTGGATTATCTCGACGGAAGCAGTTCGGATCATTGACTTTGCTTGAGCGGCCGTAATGTACTCCCCAGAGTCTTGTTCACTTTTCGATTTTGTCGCCCCACTGAAACCGCCATGTGATCTGTGTGATTTCAAAGGCGTTGCCCGAAATCGAGAGTCTCCACATAGGTAGCCAATGGCACCATTATCCGATCTAATCGCTTGGGCCATCACGATCGTTGCCGATATTTTTGTTGTGCATCTCTTCTTGGTTCGGTGGCGATTCCGTAGGTTCCTGTTCCTTAATTTCTTTTTTCTGTTCTCGGTAGTAATCGAAGTAATACTATGTGCCTCGTTTTTGCGTTTCGGATTAGCCAGCATCTGGTACAGCTATTTCCATTTCTTTAGCGAGGCCCTACTGACGGTTTTGCTGTTTCTCAGCATATGCGAATTGATTATGCATCTCGTTAAGACCAGTATTCTGCGCGGAAAACTTATGTACAGGCTCCCAGGTGCGGTTGTTGCTTCGGTATTGCTCAGTGTCTCGGTTCCTGCGTTCTGGGACTCGCACACGGCAATCGGATTTTTGTCCGAGTTTTCGCAAAGCATGTTTTATGTTTGCTGCTCCGCAATTGTTCTGCTTTGGGTGTGGAAGTTACCCAATGATTTCGAGGATCGAATTGCAGCCCAATTCGTTAACGTACTTGGAGTCTATTTTTCGCTATCCTTACTTATCCATGGAGTGGATCAATTGACTCCGCACGTCGCTGACCTCAATAGTCTGCATTTCATGATTGGCGCGTGGCTGCCGCTTGGATGTGGCTTTGCCATTGTTTCCCATCGTCAGGCCAAGAACACTAGGTACTGAGATCACAGTGGTTCTATTGAAGGTCGAACCTGCATTGAATTCACAGCCTCGGTTAACGCCTTTAGCGGACCTGGCCAAGCCATTCCGAAGTGTGCTTCGTCCTGCTTCACCTGATGTCAAGGGGTTAGCGGCGGAACGCTAGTCTGAGTGCAGCTTTCAGAGCGACGGATCGTGAGGCGGCGGGGGAGAAGGATTTATCAGATTATCGGCAAGCGCGATATCGCGAACGAATACAGCGTAAAAGAGTGCGTTGATCGCTCCAATGGCAGAAAGGCAAACTACCAAGCCGTGGGCAGTGAGTGAACCAGCCCACCACAAGGCAAGAACCACCGATATAAGAATTATGGCGGAGAAAAGAGTCAGCAATATAAGGCGCATAAACACGGAGGCATAACTTCGACCGATCCAAAGAAAATAGAACGCCGAAGTAATCAGAATCCACATCACCTCTTTGTACAACGATGAGGGAACTGCCGGAACTTTCTTCAGCAGCCAGCCTGCAAATATAAAGGCACTTAGACCACTGGCCAAACCGAGAAGAGCAAGGGGCAAGGCCGCAACCAGACTGCTGGTCTTAGCCCGGCGCAATTGCAGGAAAAGCTCCTGCCAGAGATTCGAAAGAGCAACGACACCGAAGCCAGCGGTGGCGACTGCCAGGGCCCCGCAGAGACCCATGAGCATGCCTACCAGGATCGCCAAGCCTTCACTAGTGGCATCGGCAGCGCCTGCTAGCAAGAAGACAATGACCGAGAAAGCGATCCCGAACCGGAGAAAACGCACTTCCGGCGATACTGCGGGTCCGCGTTGCGGGACCCCGGCAAATTGTGTTGTTACCGGTTTACGTTCCATTAGCGTGGTCCGAGCTTTTGCGTAATAGAGAAAGACGGCCGTCAATCCCAGCAGTGCACAAGCCGTGCCGCGAGGGAAGGCTCCGCTATGGAAAAGGCTATTGACTATTGGAGGACTCCTCGAACGGAATTTATGAAAAAATCCGATCAGGGGTCAAGGTATTTAGTGGTGCCAGACCACGTCCTGACCATAGTCGCCCCCTTGAACAGACTCTTCAGAATGTGACAGCTCCAGGTCGTGTCTAGCACACCATCTCTGAAATTCCTTCAGATACCTTTCGATGATTGCTGTGCGGTCCAAATAGGGAACGTTCTAATTCGTGAATTGAGGAGCACACTCGCAGCGCTAGTTGAAACGCCCAATTTCTGAATAATCTGAACGTGCAAGTCAAGTCAGGAGCACTTGGTCTAGAAGAGCTGAACACAGCGTGGGCCAATTCAGCTTTTGAACGCCCGCATGTTCGACCTGAAGCCTCACGGATTACATGATTTTTACAGGGCCCAGATCGTCCTTCATCGTCTGAAATGCAGGCGTGTTTTTCTTCGCTCCGTCCCAGCGGCCTTCTGGATATTCGCGCATTAGTTGTACGGTCAGGAAACTCCCCCGGATCACGCTCGAGTCGTGGTTCGACCACAGCTTGCTCGCGGAACGGTCGCCGTAGCGATTGATGATGATACGCGAGAAGTTTGGCGCCTCCCGCGGATCGTACCCGTGTTCGATCACGTTCTGCAATCCCAGCCGGTCCGCCTGATTCTCAAGGTCCCGCTGGTGACCGTTCACCACGGACGCAATTCCGATTTGTGCCATGAAGACGCCGGCGTTTCCGATGAACGCGCCCGCGGCGACTCCCGCGATCGTCAGTCCGACACGGGACGCGCGGGTCTCTTCGACTTCACGCCGGTAGTGGACTTGCAGTACATGGGCCATCTCATGGCTCAATACGAACGCGAGTTGCGCTTCATTCTCTAGCGCACCCAGTAAACCGGTATTGATCAGCAGGGTTCCGTCCGGCAGCGACGCGGCATTGATTTCCGGATCTTCCACCACAAAAAAGCGAAATTCAATGGGCCGCCTCGTCCCTTTCGCTCCTGCTGGAATCAATGAATCGCCCAGGTGAGAAACATATTCTTGAACACTTCGCTCGGCCAAGAGCTTCATTCGCCCCTGGACCTTGTCCCCCTGGCGAAATTCGAGAACCTCAATTCCCGTCTGGGCGTCCTTTGCCCGGACGACTTCCAGGTTGTGTGGCAGTTTGTAGTCGTCGCTGGGAGCTGGCGGGCCTAGCTCCAGTTCTTCGACCTGGATTCGCCCGTCATTGCGCCGTGTACCCACATACTTCGCGTGAAATCCGGCGAGAGGTGTATGTTGCCCTGATGTCTTAGTAGCCAGTCCTTCTCCCTCCTTGGCCGGGTTCCAAGCGAGTTTTGTCGTGTTGTCCACATTCAGCCAGTAGCCATCCAGCTTCAGCTCACTCGTTTCATTGATACCACTATTTGTGGCGTCCGTCGGCTCTTCCTGCAGGTATGCTGAGCCGTGAATTTTCTTGTCATCCTCTCTATTCTCAACAATGAGCTTCTCCGCAAAAAATCGATGTTTGTCCAGCCACTGCCCTTCCGCTTCCACCAACATTCCGAAAGACAGTTCCTCTGGATCGAAGGGATGCTCGCCAGCGGCATCCTTACTTAGGACGCGGCTAGTAGCAGTAAGCTCAATTCGGTCGTCCAGAATCAGCAGGGTGTTCGTATCGGCTCGCCCGGTCACGTAGCCGCGAAACTTCGTCTTTGTTACTGCAGCTGTTTGTGTAACAGCCAAACAGGCCAAACACAACGCTGCCGTGAATCCGCCCACTGCAGCACGCTGCAGAATGGTCTTCAACATGAGAAACGCTCTCCAACTCTTCAAGAGGGCTTTGTTCCCTCGGCCAGCGCCTTTTTCATTTCCTTCACCATTTGGTGCGCCGCCTCTTTCGCCATGATTTTTTCGTTCCACCTCGGATCAATCTTCACGAGTACGTGCAACACGCACAGATTTTGCTTGTCACTTCGTCTCACCACGTCAGCATCCATCTTCAGGCTCTGCCTACCTATGCCAATAAGGGCGCTTGTCACCACGTTCCCTTTCTTGTACTCGGTTATTGTTCCGTTGATCACGAGCGATTTCGTCGCGTCCGCATCATCCACCACTTCCCCTTCTCCGACCACTTCATTAACCAGCTTGGATTTGGTCAGTTCGCTCCGCAGCTCAGCATAAAAATAGTCCGCAAAAGCGGGGGTCAGCTCCACTCCTTCTGCGATCGTGAAATGTTTGGCTTCCGCTGTCTTATACTGCGGCGTTTCATCTTTGGGGTTCGCCAGCGTCGTCATCGCGAATGTCCCCGCAACCATCATCAAAATCAAGATACGCATTGAATCTCCTCTCCTGCTCTTCTCTGGTTTGTTCAGACTCTTGAAAATGCGGAATCCTTTACCTCGATGGTGGCTTCGGTGTTTCGGTGGCGCTCGGGACCTCCACGGGTACCGCTTCCGTTCCCTTCCACAATGCTGTTACCGCCTCTTTTAGTTCTGTCCCCCGCAAGAAGTTCCGTGCCGCATCCCGCAGTGCTTCTTCAATATCCTCTTCCACGTTTTTTTGCATGTTCTTCTTTCGGACAGCGCCCTTCGCGATTGAGGTTCCCACCGCTTTCACTTCCTGCGATTCTCCGGTCTTCGTATTTTTCACCATCGTCGAAAATTCAACTTTGCCGAAAAAATCAAGTCCCGATCCTTCTGCCAAACCGAAGTGAAACAGGTACACGCGCAACACCAGGTCCGCCGATCCCGAGTCAGGGGCCAATAAGCCCGCCGCTTTCAGCGACTGCTCGATCGCCTCCTTCACAATCACTGTCGGCTGTTTGTCCAGAAAGACACCACCTCGCTCTTTCATAACCATCATCGGCTGCGGATTTCCCGACCGATCGGTAACATCCGCAATCCAGAATTTGGGTGGATGCTGAAACTTTTGAGGTGGAACCGGCTCTCCGAGCTGGATGCTGATCGTGTTTTCAGGCTTCGGCTTCGGTTCGTCTGCATTCGCTTGGAGGTGTGCCATCCATACCAGTCCGGCCGCCACTAGAATCGTAGTTGTAAGACGCAAGCTGTCACGAAGGGTCATAGGAATCTCCGGTGGCATCGGTTCAGCCGGTGGTTCGCCCCGCCGAGCCTTCTGGCTCCTTCCGGCTAGTAGTGTTATGCGTAGAAGCTACGCCCCTCCCTGATCACTCTCAATAAGTAAGCGCCGCTGCTGTGTTCAAGTGGAAATGAGCAAATACGCGGGCTGGGGTGAGGTCGATTCGTTAATTATTGGCAATACGAAACGCTTCATGGCTTCTCTTTTTTCAGCCAAAATTTGCGCCGTGCAGGGACACACTAACGATTGCGAAGTCCCGCTTCAAGCGACAAAGGACGACAATGGGGCCGCGCGCTTAGTCGTCAACTCGATAAGCTGTTATTCTCCACGTGCTTAGCAGCAAAATTCCTTCGCAAGACCGCGACAAATAACGACATCTCAGCCCACTAGTCGATTGGCGTTCCTTGTCGCTTGAGCTGTTCCGTTGAGGCCTCGTACTGTCTACCAGAGCACGGAGGAGTGCTGATCATGAACCTCCAGTTCTGGGGAATGTCACTCAAAGGTGTCGCAATGGCGATTGGCTTTTCGATCTTTGTTGCCGAACTGGCGGGCTATGTCCTGCACCGGGTAATGCACGGTGAACGCTTTCCTGCCCTCAGCAAGGCGCACATGATCCACCACATTGAACTCTACGCCCCCGACCAGTCCATGCGGTCGGAAGCATATAAGGATGCTACAGAAGGGCGCGCCTCTGTTGGAAACATAGGGATGGAGTGGGTCGTCCCTTCTGCACTAATTCTGGGAGTTTGTTGGGTATCCATGTGTAGTCTACATGTGACTTGGAAATACCAGCTGTTGGTGATGGTGATTCTGCTGGGCTGGCCCATCTTCATGTTTAGCTACCTGCATGACCGGATGCATATAAGTAATTTTTGGATGGTACGGGTACCCGTGGTAAGAGTCTGGTTTACCAGGGCACGCCGTTTGCACGACATTCATCACCGCGCTCTGAATGACGACGGACGGATGGATAGTAACTTTGGAATCGGATTCTTTTTCTTCGACCGGGTCTTCCGGACGATGGCAAAGCAGCATCGCCCGTTGAACCGGTTGGGCCTCCAGACCGCGATCAGTCGTCATCGTAGTAACTTTGGTCCTGATGAAATTGACCGAGCTTTCCATCGAGCATCCAGCGCTGATCCTGACCAAAGGTGGCGCAGGAGAGGAAACTGAATCAACAACGGAGCTGA
>DATJPW010000259.1:0-14139 GCA_035506215.1 Desulfomonilaceae bacterium | reverse complement strand
AAAACTCTTCTGCGGCTTCAATCGCCTGCTCGACTTCCTGAATGGAGATATGGGCCGTACCGCCGTAATCGCCTACGCTTCGTACTTCAAAAAGCCAATTCAGCGCCTTGCCCCGTTCTTTGTCCAGCTTGCCGGTCTTGACGAATCTGTGATGAATCGCCGCAATGACACCGCCGTGCTTGCCAAATTCCAACCCCTCGTGCAACAAAAGAGCAGTCGCTGCATAGAAAGCTGCATAATAGGCGCGCGAAGCCGCAAAGTCGTGGAAGCCGTTTGAGGCCAATTGCCTCGCGGCTTGGATGGACTGCTCAGCCCGTTGAAGATTAGCCGCGATTTCCTCGGTGAATTCCGAAGTCACACCGCCACTCCTTCGCGTTTGACTGTGCGATAGAGTTGGATGGTCCCGCGCTCAAAGTCGTCCCAGGCGGCGGGTTTGGCCGAAATCAGTTGGTCCGATTCCAATTGAATGGGATATATGAGTTCAATAATCTTGCGGAGTTCACGAAAGTAGTCGAAAGGGGGACTTAGCAAAACAAGCAAGTCAATGTCACTGGACGAGCCGGCTTGATTGCGGGCCACAGATCCGAACAGAATCAGTCCCTTGAACTGTGATTCGTAGTTGATTTCAAGGACTGCTTTGCATCTCTTGAGTATTTCTGCAACCGTCATCACAGTCCTCACTGAATTTGCAGCGGACTGACAATCCGCAGATCAATCCAAATTGGTTTGAAATATACTTCAGCGTCAGGGCTTGGTCAAGCGCTGCAATCCAGAGGCGAGGTGCGAAGACATAGCCAAATACTGACTCCCTGATCGCGCACACACGATAGCATCACTTGGCGTGCTTGGACAGACGACAGAGGCAGCTTGCACAGCATCCTCCGGAGCCAAGTCGGAATATACCATGTAACGTAGCAGGCATACCGCCCGTTTCATAATGATCCGCTTAAGCGGATAGTGGTGTTCCAGGCTCTGAATGCAACTCAACAAAGAAGTTCTTGATTTATTATATGATTTTGGTATAATATAATAAAGTTGCTTCAACCAGGAGAATAGAAATGCGGTACTATATCGTTTTGGGGCTGGTTTTTGCCTTCCTGGCCGCTTCCTTGGGCAACGCAAATTCTGCCGGCCTTTACGTGGTGGGTAAGGAACCATGCGACTGTTCGCCTTTAATTGCCCGCGGAATCATCCCGGACCCTCTTAACAGGCTTCATGACATGCTCTACTCCCCTCAGGTAGCGGCGGCATTAGATTCAGTAGCCGTAGAGGTGAGGTCAATGGTGACCCAGCTCGAAACGACTGAGACCAACGGTGCAACTCCGGCTGTTACACCGGAGGAAGAGACCAAGGGGCCGAAAGAGAAACCCACGCTAGAGGAAAAAGCCACGAAAGAGGAAGGAGCGGGCAAAGAGGCCACTGAGGCTATAGGAAAGAAGAAGCCCGTTGTGCACGCGAAGAAAGCAATCCAAAAAAAGAAGAAGAAAGTAAAGGTGCCGGGTCGGGCTATGTGAGATTCCGCTGTCTTTGCTACGCAACAATACTCGACACAAGAATAACGGAAACTGAACTACAGCAAGGTCTTGTTCCGGCCTCGTCAGGTCTTAGCCGGTCGAGGCCTTTTTGCTTTTTTCACCGCGTGGACAAGCGAACGAGCAGCGCCCGCAGGGTCCTCGGCTGACACAATTGCCGTGACCACTGCAATGCAGTCCGCTCCTGCCATCACAACCTCTCCGGCATTTTCAAGGTTGATGGAGCCTATAGCAATCAACGGCAGGTCGGTTAACGTGCGAGCGTGCCGAAGCCCTTTTAGGCCCCAGGGGGGCGTTATGTCAACCTTCGTGGCGGTGGAAAAAACCGGGCTGATCGCCAAATAGTCCGCAAATGCAAATGCTTCCTCGTCAATTTGCTTCGGCTCATTCACGGAAAGGCCGATTATACGGTCCGGTCCGAGGATCTTTCTGGCGATTCTTATGGGCATGTCTTCCTGCCCCAGGTGAACCCCGTCTGCATCCAGGGCCATCGCAATGTCTATCCTATCGTTAATGATGAGGGGGACCCGCTCCGAACGGAGAAATTCTCGGATTCGTATGCCTTCTATGTAGAATTCACGAGTTACCAGATCTTTTTCTCTTAGCTGCACGACGGAAACTCCTCCATTCACAGCAGCTTCCACTATCTCCAGAGTGGATCGCCCCTTGGAGAACGACCTGTCAGTCACAAGGTAAACATCCCATGACGAAGGATGAATCATACTCTGCTGATCCTCGATCCTTTTTCCAGATCTTCCGGAGTTATCATATAGAGTTCATCGAGCACGCCGACCCAGAAACCACCCGGCGCATGGGCTCGAACAGCGGCCCTTTCACCCGCCAGTCCGAAGAAAGACAGCGCTCCCGCGGTGGCGGTTAGAGCGTCCCGCTCTTCAGCCAAAAACGCGGCAATGATAACTGTAGCAGCACAGCCGGTCCCTGTGACGTAACCCATAAGCGAATGGCCGCCGGTCACTATCAATGACCGTTCCCCGTCTGTGACCAGGTCTCGTTCACCCGTCACAGCGATGACCGTATCCAGCGATTGCGCAATCGTTCTTGCTGCTTCGACGGCATCATCCATCGAGTGTATCGAATCCACGCCTCTGGTTTGCCCGCCCTGCCCTGACAGGGACAAGACTTCGGATGCATTGCCCCGAATCACCGTAGGTAAAGCGGATTTGATCAAGCCGCGGGCGGTATCGGTGCGCATTTTCGTGGCGCCGGCCCCTACCGGGTCCAGCACAACCGGTTTGCCTTTATCTTTTGCAATACGCCCTGCCAGCTTCATGGATTCGATCCACGATCTTGAGAGTGTCCCCAGGTTGATTACCAGCGAATCGGCTATGGCCAAGATATCTTCCATTTCTTCCGCCGCGTGAGCCATTATGGGAGACGCGCCCATTGCCAGCAGGACGTTTGCCGTCGAGTTCATCACGACATAATTGGTGATGCTGTGAACCACAGGTTTGGTCGCGCGGATACGGGCCAGAATCTCCCCGGCAGATTTCCGGTAATTGGCCATTTCTTATCCTTTCGCCAAAATAATGAATGAAGTATATCGCATTGTATGCCCTCTCAAAAAGGTCTGAATCAGTAGCGTAGCAACCGCACGCACAATTCCGACCGTCACCATTCGCCGACCTGATAACGGAATCCGATGCTGTAGACTTGTGCG
Organism: Desulfomonilaceae bacterium; assembly: GCA_035506215.1. Classification (GTDB taxonomy): domain Bacteria; phylum Desulfobacterota; class Desulfomonilia; order Desulfomonilales; family Desulfomonilaceae; genus DATJPW01. The sequence continues at coordinate 10,929 of DATJPW010000259.1, read as the reverse complement.
GCCCGCGCCTGACACAGACGATTATCCTTGCTCTTTTGGATTTCGGAGAATATTTTTGAAGAAAGATCGGATTGGATATTCTCCTGCCTTCATCCTTGCTCGCAAGTTGTGCACCAGAGGGGTTGTTCGTCCGTTGACGGCGGCGAAAGCGACTGTGCGGTGGGGTTTCTACAGGCAGGAGTAGCGAGTCAAAGGAGGATGTTTTGAAATGAAAGAAAAAGAGGTTTTTTTCAACCCCTTCCGTCTTATCAGCCCCAAGTTGGATGCCGAAGCATCGAGACTCACGGAACACTTCGAATCCCCTCCTGCCGAGGTATCATGCCTGGAAGAAGGGTTGCTCGTAATGATCAGCAAGCTCGTCGAGCTGAACAATCTCGTCCATAAGTCTCTTATAATATTCGATCCGGCCAAAGCGGCGAAGTCTGAGGGCCTGGCACAAGAGATCCATGATGAAGAAAAGTCCCTTACCGGTGACATCGTATGTTCTCCTGCCACAACCGGAGCTGTTCTCAAGGCGCTCGTTCTTTTTCCGGGTCGGCTTGAGAGGGTCGGAGACTTTCTGGAAAGTATGTTGAAGGTTGCCCGCACTAAAACCAGAGACGGAGTCGATTTCAGCGACAAGGCCAACGAAGAATTGAATGAATTATTCGACCAGATGAATAATATGCTGAAGAATTTTCGTGACCTGATAGTCACGCGCAACAGAGACCTCCTGGAGCATGTCCGGTCGCAACAGAAAAAAATCTCGCAGCTAACCATCGATTTTGCGCTCGCCCATGAGGACCGTTTGCTCGCAGGGCTCTGTTCGGCCCAAGCATCTTCGCTCTATCTCGAAGTCCTGGATTCGATCAAGGCAGCCAATGAGAACTTGAGCGCTTTGACCAATGCACTGGCGAAGCTCGCTGAATCCGGACACCCGGCCTGAAAGGTCTCGCCATGAAAGAAAAAATATTCACACCGGAGGCCCCGATTCCCGTCGGTCCATATTCTCAAGCCGTGAAATTCGGAAATCTGTTGTTTGTCTCAGGCCAAGTGGCTCTCAATCAAGAAACCAAACAGGTGGAGGGCGATATTGAACAGCAAACGCGAGCGGTATTGACGAATCTGGGCAAAATTCTTAGCGCGGCCGGGAGCGGAATGGAGGACGTCTTAAAGACGACGATATTTTTAGCGGATATGGGTGATTTCCCACGTGTTAACCAGGTGTACGCCTCTTTCTTCGGCGAGACGCCGCCCGCCAGATCGACAATTCAAGTTGCCAAGTTGCCTTTGGGCGCACTGGTCGAGATTGAAGCCATCGCATTCGTGCCGTGAATCCCTGCCCGACCCTGCCAACAAAGGAAGAATTATGGGGTAAATGAGACCGTTTCAGATGCCGGCGCTATTCCAGGACCACCAGGGCATCGACAGCCACTGGTTCACCTTTGCGAATTATTAGCGGATTGACGTCGATCTCCTTGATCCGCTCGTTTTCCAGTCCGATGCGTCCCAATGCAATCAGGATTTCTCCGAGTGTTTGCCTGTTTACCTGCTCCATTCCCCTGATCGCATCAAGTATCTTGTGACCCTTGATTTCCAGCATCATGTCCAATGCATCCCTCCTTTCCAGAGGGGCGAGCCTAAATGAGACGTCCTTGAGGATTTCCGTAAAAATTCCACCAAGGCCGAACATCACGCAGGGTCCGAATTGAGGATCACGCGTGAGGCCGGCCATGACTTCACGCTGACCTTTCACCATTTCCTGGACCAGGACGCTGTTACCATTTTTATCCATCTTCGAGAGTATTTCATTGTACGCGGCGAGCGCTTCATCATCATTCCTGATGTCAACGTGAATTACGCCTTGTTCGGTTTTGTGACTGATTCGCGGCGAGCAGCCCTTCAAGACCATGGGATAGCCTATAGTATGTAATACAGGCATCAGGTCTGCCTTGTCCAGGACGATGGCTTCTCGCGACACAGGTATGCCGTACGCTGCCAGTAGCTGCTTTGATTCGTATTCCGAGAGAATCGTTCTGCCTTCGCTCAGGACTTTTTCTATTATTTCCATTCTTCCCTCCGATAGATCTTTATATCCTCGAACAAACCTTTCGTGCAACCTTAATGCGGGCTTGTCGCTCTTCACGTTGATACGATTTCTCTTGATTCCTTCGAGCTAAACGTTTAGAGGTTTAACTAACAGCTTGACGCGCATCGGAGGAGGGGGAAGACGATTGCCCGCTTTTACGATGTGCCGCTTAAAAAATCGACCTGACGAATGCCCGACCGATAATCAAGCGATTCGAGTGAAGAGGGGAACCGCCTATTGTTATGATATCCGGAGCTTGTTGCATTGCACTCCAGTCCCGGTAATAATTATAGGTGGGGACCGGCGTAACACCCCTTTGTTCAATTGTCCGTTTCAGTGAGAATTCGGAGAATGGACATCAATCTCATCCATGGGTCGGAGTGGTTGAGATAATTGCAGGTTAAACGGGGCGACCATGCATACAGGTCAAGGAGAAACCTATGGCCAAGAAGCCTCCCAAAAGGGACCCCATCATCGTTTATAAAAGAGAAGAAAAGGGATTGAGGCCTTTTCTGCGCCAGAGCCGAGGGTTCAAATTCGGACCTCCCCCGGGGACCGGACCTCAGAAGCAACGCAAGCCCAAAGAAATCAAGACGGTTGTTCCTGAGAAGGTGCGTCTCCATATAGACACCCTCGCTGAAATCGATCAAATGCCCTCGCCTGAAAAAGAAATTGTCAGGGCCTGCTATTTTATGTCTTTCCTGGTTCATGAAACCAAGAGCAGCAGCGAACTCTTTCCGCTCAAACACAAGGCCCTGGAGAAAATTTTCAAGAGCGGTCACCCCTGCTTGACGGTTAATTACGTGCAACGCGGAGACCGGGAGATCTATCACCTGTCTCCCGAAGCGGAAAAGAAATGGGAAAAGGAGACCGGCTCGAACAAACATCACCTGAGGATGTATCTAACGCCAAAATGCAAGGTGGAATTCGAGGAAGGGTATTTTGACCTTTACCATTTTCATATTGTGGCCGAACCGTTCAGGTTCACATTTTATCTGCCGATTCACCAGGCTCCCTGGGTTACTAAGCGGAGAATCTCAAAACGGAAATTTCACTATCCCCAAACGGTGGAATACGGGCTTATTCGCGGGAAGGTTATAACCACCTCCCGGAAAGCCACAATGGTGCCTCTCGAACAGATAAAAGAAGATTTGCAGCGATTCCTGGACGCCGATATAGAATCGGAGAAATAAACCTGCCGAACTGTGATTATTTCATTCGACAAAATCTCTGTCTTTTTCGATTTGGCATCAAATAGTTGGGATCATTGTTGGGTGCCACTGCTGGCTTGGCCAGCAGTGTTTTCTGTAGGATTTTCTGACCTTGCACTGCTGGACAAGCCAGCAGTGGCACTCGCTGAACAAGAATCGCTTCTTAGAAAACCCCGCACTCTCTGGAAATGATCGTCTGAAGTATTTCCGACGTCCCTCCCCCAAAAAGCAGAAATCGGCAGTCTCTGTAGAAGCGCTGCACATCGTATTCCATCGAGTAACTATAAGCTCCGAATATACGAGTGGCTTCGTCCGAAGCGCGGCAGGCAACTTCCGAGGCAAAATATTTTGCCATTGACGCTTCTTTTAGGGCTCGTTCTCCATTGTCGAGCATAGAGGCGGCTTTGTAGGTCATGAGATGTGACGCCCAGATATCTGTCGCCATGTTCGCAATTTTCTGTTGCACCAGTTGGAAGCCGCCAATCCTTTTTCCGAACTGCGTACGCTCCAAAGCATAGCGTTTCGAATGATCGTAGGCCGCGCGCGCCAGACCCAGAGACAAAGCCGCTGTCATAACCCTGATCACGGCCAGGATCCTCATGAGGTTGCCAACACCCTGCCCCTCTTTTCCCAGCCGATTTTCAAACGGGACTCGAACATCCGTGAATGCCAGCTCCGCGATTTCCGTGGCACGCGTCCCGAGTTTATCGAATTTCTTGGAAACGTACAGGCCCGGGGTGTCTCTCTCCATCAGGAAAAAATTCATGCCCCGAAGACCTTGGCTCTTGTCGGTCTGACACAGGACCGTAAAGAAATCCGCCACAGGCGCATTGGTAATCCATGTTTTGGAACCATTGATCACCCAGTGATCGCCATCGGCCCTGGCAGTGGTTTTCACGCCGGCCAAGTCAGTGGCAGCATCAGCCTCGGTTAACGCGAAAGAGGCAACCTTTTCTCCCCTAATCGCGGGCTTGAGTAGCCGCTCATGCTGCTCGGGCGTGCCGTACTCGTACAGAAAATTGGTGCCCATCAGGCACTGCATGGCAGTGAAAGCAGCGACGCTCATTGAACCTCGGGCCAATTCTTCGACCATTACGCAGAATTGCGTGGTATTGCCGCCGGCCCCCCCGACTTTCTTCGGATATCGAATTCCGAATGCGCCCGTCTTGGCGATTTTTTCGAACATCCACCGCGGGAATTTCTCCGCTTCGTCCATTTCTCGGGCCTTGGGGATTATTTCCTCGTCAGTGAACCGGGCAAATGCCTTGCGAATCATCTCTTCCGGCTTGGGCTTTGGAATCGAATTCACTGTTTTCCTCTACAGTATGTCTGGGCCCCATAGGCTGGTCTCGATACACAATATGTCTGTCCGGGAGGCCCTTTTAATCGGCCCGGCGGGTTGCGAGCCTACTGAGTGACGTGCTGTTCCTTCACCGCACGTGTCAATGCCGGTAAAATTTCGAACATATCCCCCACGATTGCAAAATCCGCTATCTCGAAGATCGGTGCGTCCGGGTCTTTATTAATGGCCACAATATAGCGGGAACCATCCATTCCGGCCTTGTGCTGAATAGCTCCCGAGATACCGCAGGCAAAATAAAGCTCGGGCTTCACTGTTCGACCGGTCTGGCCTACTTGGTGTGCCGACGCAAGCAAACCTTCCTCGACCACGACCCTGGTGCACGCAACCTGCCCGCCGACTGCATCAGCAAATTCCCGGAGCACAGACAGGCCCTGCCCGGAGCAAATCGGGCGGCCGCCGGCTACAATTATTCTCGCGGATGACAAGTCTACTCCCTTGTCTTCGTTCATGACGCACTCTAGAACCTTCGTGAATTCCCTGCATTCCGCCATATCGACTTTTTCCGTGACGACTTTTCCGGTTCGTGCCGGGTCGGGAGGCAAGGCATTCATGATTCCCGGCCGCACCGTTGCGGTCTGGGGCCGAGAGTAGCGGGTAACAATTGTTGCCATAATGTTCCCGCCGAAAGCAGGTCTCGTTTGAAGAAGGATCTTCTCTTGAGGATCAATTGAGAGCTTTGTGCAATCCGCGGTCAATCCGAGACCTAGTCTCCTGGCGAGTCTTGGGGCCAAGTCGCGGCCCATATGGGTCGCTGCAATGAGCAGGATACTCGGTTTGTGCCTCCGAACAAGCTCCGAGAGCACATGAGCGTATGTGCAGGTCTGGTAATATTCCAGACCCGGATGCTCCACAACGAAGCAGCGATCCGCACCGTGATGAATCAAATTTTGGATATTGTCACGCAAACCCGCGCCTAGAATGGCGGCGACTACTTGTTGGCCCAGTTCATCGGCCAGAGACTTGGCGCATCCAAGCAATTCGTATGCTGATGCGTGAAATGACCCTTCGTGCTGCTCAGCCAACACCCAGACGTCCTGATAGTCGGTCAGGTCCGGAATATCGCGAGTGGGAATCTCGCCGGTAAGTGCTTCAAATTTGCACGATTCCAGGCATGCTCCGCACAAGGTACAGCGATCTTCGAGCCATTTGGGTTCCTTTTCCTCGAGGACAATCGCCTGGTACGGACAGGAGCGAGTGCACTTTCCGCATGCGTTACATTTGTCCAAATCGAATCGAATAGCCATGCTAGTCTCCGAGACGTATGTCCTTGCCTTTTAGAGCTTGAATCAGTTGCTCGGCCACCGAAGCAGGCGAGCCCTCGAGAAGGCGTGTGTCACGGGCCTCTTTTGGCGTAAAGGTCCGTATCACCTGAGTGAGGGAACCAAGGAACCCAACGTCCAGCGCCTTGGCTCCGATATCGGACGCATTCCATATTTCTATAGGCGCACGATCCGAAGCTGCCCCGAGAAGGCCCGAGACAGTGGGATGGCGAGGTTCATTAAGCGAGGCGAGGACCGTTACCAGGACCGGCGTCGGAGCTTCTATGCGCTCGCAACCATCCTCAAGAGTTCTCTCCGCGATGACCGTGCCCTGTCGCACTTCGAGCTTACTTACATAGGTTAGCTGTGGAATGCCGAGAAACTCGGCCACTTGAGGACCAATCTGAGCCGTATCACCATCCACAGCCTGCCTGCCGGCCAGAATCAAATCGAATTGCCCGACCCTGCGAAGGGCAAGGCCGAGAGTGGTGGAGGTGGCCCAAGTATCAGCACCTGCGAAAGCTTTGTCCGTCAGAAGGATTCCCCTGTCAGCCCCTGTGGCAAGACACTCACAAATGACGTCGATAGCTTGTGGAGGTCCCATACTGAGCACCGTCACCTCACCGCCTTCGCTGTCTTTGATGCGGAGAGCCAATTCCAGGGCGTGTCGATCCTCCGGATTGATTATGCTTTCCACGCCTTCTCTGATCAGGTTACCGGTTTTCGGATCAATGCGCACTTCCGACGTGTTTGGCACCTGTTTAGCCAGAACGACTATATTCATATGCATCTCCTCGGAGAATACGAGGCTGGAATCAAAAAATAGCCCTTGGAACAATCTGTTGTCAAGCTGATCCTTTTGGAATCATTTGCCTACTTGGAGACAACCCCGATTCGCGAACATGTCATTGCAAGCGAAGCGGTAGGGGCGCATGGCATGCGCCCAAATGAGGGCGGACGCCGTCCGCCCCTACAGGACGAAGATTGCCATCTGCGGAACGCGGGATTCCACTCCAGCAGCGATAGTAAGTGCCGACCGTCCTTTCCCATTGTAAGAGAATGGTTACTCGGAACTTGCCGGAACGTAAGTCTGTTCGGTATGATGATGGAAAAGCGACTTGGTCGCTTTACTGGACCAGAGACTCGACATTGATTTCCTATGGAACAGCAATCCAAGACTCCCGCGCAGTGGACGATAGCCGCCGTCCTTAACTGGACTACGCAATATCTCTCCAGTCGGGGCATCACGACCCCTCGGCTTGATGCCGAAATTCTGCTCGCGCATTGCCTCAACGTTGACCGGCTCTATTTGTACCTGAATCTGGACAGACCTCTACTCCCCCATGAAAGGTCGCAATACCGTGATGCTGTCCGAAGGCGCGCATTGCGAGAGCCTGTAGCCCTGATTACAGGCAAAAAAGAATTCTGGTCGATAAGTTTGCGGATCGTTCCCGGAGTCCTTATTCCCAGGCCGGAGACGGAAACCCTTGTAGAGGCGGTCCTTCAAGAGATACGAGAAAACGCGTCTCCAAGGGTCCTCGAAATTGGGACCGGCTCAGGCGCTGTGGCAGTGGCAGTGGCCAAGGAGAACTCCGGGGCACAGGTTTTGGCGACGGACATAAATCCTGTCGCCGTCGAGACTGCCCGATGGAATGCAAAGGAAGCTGGGGTGGAAGCGTCCGTACAATTTGTCGCTACGGACCTCTTCGATTCCGTTCGACCCGGCCCTTGCTTCGATGTGATCTGTTCTAATCCACCGTACGTACCGAGCGATGTAATCCCTACGCTCGCTCCGGAAATTCGCAATTTTGAGCCGCTGAGGTCCCTCGATGGAGGCTCGGATGGGCTCGACACTATTCGAAAACTGGCCGCCCATGCCAGAGATTACTTGAAAGGTTCAGGCGCGTTGATTCTGGAAATCGGTGAAGGACAGGAAGCGGCTGTCGAAACCATTCTCCGATCAGTTGCCGGATTCAGCCAGGTGCGTATATTCCGGGACCTTTCGGGAAAGGCACGAGTAGTCAAAGGAAAGACCAAGTGAAATATGTAATCGCCGGTTATGGTCGCTTCGGCCGAATCGCTCTGGAAAGATTGAAAAAGGTCTTTCCGGATAGAGAAGCGCTCATAATCGAGAATGACAGAGAAAAGCTATCGGAAAAGCTTCCCTCGGGGACTGTCGCGGTCAATATGGATACCGTCGCCTTCCTTTCCCATACTGAGGCCTTGGAGCCGGATGACTTAATCCTCCCTATGGTCCCGTTTCACCTCGCGGCTTCTTACATCATGAAGACGTCCCAAAACATACATGAGATTTCGTTACCCGACGAGATCGCAACCAAGGCACCGAATCCGATTCGGATAAATTCCTCGACCCTCCTTGCCAGTAGGGCCGATTTCTTATGCCCTGATGACTGCCCGGAAGGTGAAAGGTGCACTATTACCGGCCGGAGAGAGGAGCCGTTGTATCGTAAGTTGGCGGCCATAACAATACCCGGATTTTCCGTATTGGTTCAGCAAAGTTACCAAATACTCCCGGGTGTTGGCGGTTATCCGCTGGGCGATCTCATCAAATTGTCGGGCAAAGTGGCTGTGGGTCGTTACATCGTCGCTACATCATGCAAATGCCACGCGGTGCTGACTGCAATTGAGAAGAATTGATCCGGATTGAAATCCATTTCCAACATCCATTCCTGCTGACCCTGAATGAGAAACCCCGCGACATGCGCGGGGTCGGACAGTTAGGTAAGTTCTTTGTCAGGAGGCTTCGGTTAAATCAGTGGTATCCCAAAGAGCAGAACGGGCTGGCCTTCATGGCCGGCAGGCTGCATATCAGGTTTCTGTTGCGGGTATCATGAGAAGCAACCCACTCACTCCAGTCGTCAGGCCAAACCTCCACCCTTGGTCTGACCATCTCCTCTTCTATCCTCGCATCGTTCGTATCGACCAAAACCTTCATCACATCCGAAGCTGTGAAGGGTTCGTAATCGTCATCCATGGCATTCTCCTTCGCCATACGGCGTTAATCCAACTGTTTCTTAATTAATCACTAATAATATGGAGTCAAGAAAACGTCTACTAACCTGGCGTTGATGGCGGGACTCAGCCTTTCAGCAAACAAGGGATAACGAGTCCGAAAACAACCCAGAGGGCTACTATAGCGAGAAACGGGATCAAGGCTTTTCGGACTGCGTCCGCGGGGAGCGGCTCGCTTTCCACCTGTATTGTGCTCCCTGCCAAGTCAAGCACACCTCTTGCGTCAAGTCTTGAGAAAGCAAAGATCCAAGACAGCATCCAGCCAAGAGCTCCCATGGCAATCATCATCGTCTGTGTCGCCAAGTGATTACTCGGCAGACCCAGCCACTGACCGATGCGCACAGCGGCCATGCCGGGTGCGAAACTCACGATCAATACGGCCGCTGCTCGAAATGCCAATGAAAGATAGAGATCTCCCCCGCGTGTCTCACCGGCGTAGAACACTTCAATGTCCGTCAATTGCTGGCCCCACGAGCGGCCGCCAGTCACCAACGGCAGGACAAAACAAACAAGAAAGACGGTCAGAGACATGATCGACACTGGGAATGCCGCGAGAACAGTCGGAAGGAAATCTTTGATCATCGTTTGGAAAATCCGATCAACCGGTAAAACGAACAAAATGAAAATCAAAAAGAGAAAGAAATATGCTGCCAAGAAAATTGTGAAAGTATGAATGGAAGCCAAGATTCTTCTTTTCCACGACGCTGGTGTGCGGTCGCCGTATGGGTTCAGAGCGCCGCCCGAAAGCACAGATTCCTCTTCATCGGATTGCAAGGCGCTTATTTGCGTATCTTTTCGCACGATGAGTCCACAACGCGGACAATCTCCCCGTATCGCAAGGACATCGTCAGCCGATGAAGGTTTGTAACCGCATCTGGGGCAGACCAGGACATGATCGTCCGATGGTCCGTGGCTGGGGGATTGAGATATCTCCGGCTCGGGCATTTCCGTCGCGCTCTCATATTCCGGTTCGATATGTGACATGGCCCCGGCATGCTTTAGTGTTTCGTGGTATCTTCCGGCGGTGGCGAAATCCAAACCCTTCTTGATCACTCGAGATTCTCCTGAAAGGAGCTTCTCGATCAGCTCCGGGCTCCGGTTGAAAAGTTTCGAGAGGTTCCGCAAGACCATCCCGCGGTCGAACCCTGATATGATAGTACCTTCCAGGACGACTTTGTAGGATCTACGTTCCATCACCGATTCTCAGCCTGACAAGTTTCCGTTTGCGCCAAGATCGAAATACTCAGCCGGCTTTTCAGCCGGACATCCAACGCACCGATGTATCATGAATAAACTCCGCGAGGCTGTAGCTGAATCCTTGACTCTATCTATCTTAGTGGTTAGCCTTGCTATTATCTTGAAGCGCATTGAATTTCGGATGAAAGTCACCCTTCCCTACCTCCTCCCGTCGAGGGAGGGAATTGGTAGGACCGGCAAGATGCCGGTCCTACCGCAGCGGCGGAGTGACAAAGGAAGAGGAATATAATTTGAAGCGCTAAGTTACAATTCTCAATGCGAGACACTAACAGTCACCTCCAAATCAGGAGTAAGCAGAATGAAAGAACCGTCGGATCAGGCAAGGACCATGTCGATAACTGATGAGGATATCAAGAAATTGGAAATTGCGGTAGCCTCTATGCCCGACTCTGCCAATTCCCATTACAATTTGGGCCTGGCTCTTGCCCGAAGAGGCGACTGGGATAGAAGTCTTGATGAATTTCGCACCGCATTGAAGCTGCGGCCGGGATTGCTGGAAGCTCGCGTCAATGTGTCCGGCATCCTGCTTCAGAGAGGTGATTACGACGGATGCATCGAGGAAAGCCTCAAAGCGCTCGAATTCCGCCCGGACCTTATTGAAGGTTGCATAAACATCGGCATTGCTTTTACACACAAGGGGATGCTTGAACAGGCGGTTCAGAGTTTCCAAAAGGCATTGCAAATCGATCCCGACTCGATGATAGCCCACTTGAATCTTGGGAACGCTTTCCTGGCGCT
>DATJPW010000258.1:0-21031 GCA_035506215.1 Desulfomonilaceae bacterium | reverse complement strand
AACAAAGGTTCCGGTTGTTGTCCGACATTGCTTTCCGTTGTCTGAGAGTGACTGGAATAATGCAGGGTGCCTTGTCTGTCGTAGATGTTGATCTCTCTGAATGCCGCCTGGGCGCCGATGGATTTAATAATTTCCCTTATTACCCTCCTGTCCTTGGTCATCATGCCTTCCCAGATTGCGGCTTTGATGACTTCGGAGTCTTTAAGGGCCGTTTGAATCATTCTGTCTATGGTGTTCCGCTCTTGGGTGGTGATGGTGTGATACGTGAATGCGAGCAGAGCGAGGAACATTATGAGGCCCGCATAAAAACTGAATTTGAAGCTCAGGCTATGCGTAAATTTCTTGAGTAATTGAATGGGATTTTGCAGCATACTCGGACGTCTAGAAACTGGGACTTTAGTGGATGGTTCGGTGCGATCAGGCCTCAAAAGCTCGAAACTGTCATCCTATGAGTCGTTTGACCGAATCCAAGAAAACATCCTTGTCGACCGGCTTTTCAATATAAGCTTCAGGAGGCTTGATGGACCGCTCGTGCATCCATTTCTTGAAATCAATCCGGGGAGCGTCATCCGTGCCGAAGCCGGTGACGATCACCACCGGAATGCTCACAGTATCCTGGTTCCTCCTGAGTTCCCGAAACATCCCTATTCCCGTTTTGTTCGGCATTAACAAATCCAGGCTTACCAGATCGGGTTTTTCGTCCTTGACCTTCCGCAGCCCTTCTTCTCCATCCATCGCGGAAATCGTTTCGTACCCATGATCTTCGAGGAGGGTGGAAAGGTAGGTGATCATGTCAGGCTCATCTTCCACGATCAGGATTTTTTTCGCCATGACCATTCTCCTTGCACGTGATGAAACGCTCGCTTGCGAGCTTAACCATCTGCGAGAAAGCGATACCCGTCCGTCCTCCGGACCTGGTGAGAAAGTCTTTCTTCTCTCAGAGGACCAAGGCGGCAGCGAGCAATTCGGCCAAATTCATAACTTCCGCTTTAATCTCGTAGTGATGGCAAATCTCCTTGAGTTGGTCCGTGCAGTTGTGACACGACTGCAGCACCACATTTGCGCCCGTGGCACGTATCTCGTCCGCTTTCGCTTTACCGGCTGCTATGCGCCGCGGGGCAAACTCGGGCATGGCCAATGCGCCTCCGCCCCCGCCGCAACAGTAACTATCCTCACGGTTATGCTCCATTTCGACGAAGTCATTGACCGCAGCTCGAATTACAATTCTGGGTTCCTCAAGGACCCCGCCGGATCGAGCGATGTTACACGAATCGTGATACGTAAAACGCTTACCATCATGGACGGACTTGTCCAACTTAAATCTTCCTTCTTCAACCCATCGGGCCATTAGTTCCATCATACTGGTTATTTTATAGGGCACGCCGCCGATCCAGTTGGCCATTTCCCAACGAATACCTCGATATCCGTGCCCGCACTCGCCTGCCACAAGATATTCAACACCCAGTCTTTCCATTTCATCGAACAGCCATTGTGCGAACAGCTTGGCATCGGGATCGATTCCGTTGAACATGGCATAATTGGTCAGGTCCCAATAGCGTGATGAAATGGTAAAATCCGCCCCTGCCGCGTTTAAGACTTTAGCGCTCGCCTGAATAGTCAACGGATAGTATTTGGGCTCACGAGGATTGAGGGTGAGCATGTATTTGGCGCCATGCTTATCAAGTGGGATTTTGTAGTCCTTGCACCCATCCTCGTCTTGCAGTTCTTCCTCGATCCATTCAATAGTCTCGATGAATTCGTCCTGTGGCACGGCCATGTTGTTGCCGTGGTTGAAATGAGTGTCCACGGTATCCTGGAGGTTCTGAGGAACACGACCGACCTGGCACATGATACCACGCGCCGCACGCACCAGCATACCATAATCGACACCCATCGGGCAATTGAATGTGCAGCGTCGGCACATGGTACAGCCGCCCCAGAGTTTGTCGTACATTTCGTCGGCCAAGTCCTTGTCAAGAGGTCTGGCCCCTACAAATGAAGGGAACACTTTTCCGAGCCAATCATATCTGCTCTTGTACCATTTGCGGAATCTATCGGCTTTATATGCGGGAAGCAGCGTCTTGTCGTCCGGTATGGAAACCGTATAGTGGCACGCGTCCGAGCACAGACCACAATGAACACAGCCTGCCAGCGAAGTTTGGACTATCCTGTTAAGCTTCGCCGGAAGAAGGTTCTCCATTTCCTGTAGCATTTCCGGCGTGAACTCGGTCTTGGTGGGCCATTTTCTATCCTGTTGCATACCCAGTTTTTCCGGTTCCTGTGACAACTCTTCAGACTCTTTTTCTAAAGCATCATTTGCCTTTTCGGCCATTTTTTGCCTCCGGAGATATCTTTATTATCCTAAATCACTTTACATTTCGGTTCAAGACGCCGCGGCCGCCAAATATCTGGCCGTACATTACCCGTCCGAACGGGTACAGCACGTAGTGGGATATTTTGCTGAAGGGGACGTAAAGCAGGAAGAAAGTGGTCATGAGGAAGAAAATCCACATGAAACCAGTTTCCGGTCTACCTTCCAGCCAGAGCCACAGAGCGAAAAACCCTACCGCAAAGAATACGGTCATCAAGATTACCGCGAAGTAATCGTCGGGGCTGCTTATGATGCGGATCTCCGGTTTTGTCAGACGCCGATATATCCGTCGCAGACCGATAAGAAATGCCAGTGCCATAAAAACCATAATTATTTTCGTGACCAGCGGGGTCATCAATTGCGGAGCAAGTGGAATCAGGAAGGTCGATCCGATGGTGAGAGCAACCGCGATGTGAAAGATCATGAACTCTGTATAAAAATATAAATCCTTTCGCGTGCTCTCCATGCCCCAGGGCCTTAGAACATTGGCCAAAGAGTGCAGCGAACCGGCGAAGCGGTCTCCCTTTAATTCAGCTTTTTCCGGAGGACCGGGCTTCTTCATCAATTGAGAAATCTTAATGGCGTACATCGCTGCCATAAAGGCGAGACAGATGTACTGAACAGGCTCTTGCAAGACGGACAGAGCGTGGCTGACCTGATTTTCCATAGCAGATGTCCCCTCCAGGGTAGTATTTTAGCCGCACGGGCATATTACTCGGTGTTGCAGTCAGAATCGTACGTGCGCCGGGTGACGCAATCATCCCCCGAATCGCGTACTAATTGATGCCGAAATTTTTTACGTGTCCGAGATTATTCTAAGAACACTACGGACAAGTCTTCGCTAACTTCTACAATAATAAAACCCAGCAAATGTGTCAAGATCTTCACCTACACAAATTATCAAGTTTTCCTAGAAGTGGTTGCAAAATTTCTAGGTGCACATAGGGGCGCTTGGAGAAGCGCCCTGATGTCGGGCGGTTCATTCCGCGTCTCGCGGGACCCCTACAAAATAATGCATTATTAGTTTCTTCGATTGAGGTTTTGCAACCGCTTGTACCAGGAGGCAATTTGCGAACACTATCCATAATCACAAACTGTTGATCATGTCCATCAACCATCTGTGAACAGGTAACATGTCACGAAATCTTTCAAAGCAGAAGTCAACGATCTCCTTTGAATAAAATTCCGGAGGGATTTCACCGATGGCCATGGCATAAAGGCCATTGTACAAAAGGAAAGCGGCATTCCGGTGTTGCGGATCATATCCGCGGGGCGTTTTCTTGTAATACTTTCCACCGATAGTGTAATCACCCTTTGCCGTAACGGTTTTTGCAGCCTCGTCCAGGACCGGACCGAGCTTGGGATCGACCACGGAATTGCGAAAATGCTCCAGCAGAGACTTCGGGAAACAATGGATTCCATTGCCGAGCATCAAGTATGGGGGTTCGAGATGAAAATAAAAGCCGGGGCACTCCATTTTGGGTCGGGTCCCCTCCCAAAAAAAGATCCCCAAGTGATTCTTGTAAGGCGTTTTGTTCTTGCTGAAACGTGTGTCCCGGTAAGGTCGAAATATTGACTTGTTCACGCGCGGGTCAGCCACAATCTTGGGCGCTATAGATTCCAGGCGCTTCCCCATTTCAAACACAAAGTCACGGGCCGGCGTCATAACGTACGTGTCGAAATCGGATTTGTGATTCGCGAACCATGTCTTGTTATTGTTTTTTGACAGCTCAGCATAATAATTCACGCACTCTATGGGAAAGCCATTAAAGAGTGATTGGTCTGACATTCTGTTTCAACTCCTTCTCACAATGTGGGTCCAAGCCGGGATTGGTGTTTTGCACCTGGACACCGTATCATTCCGGCCTCCTCTAACACCATTCTGGGCTCATTCATTCAACTTTTGATCCCTCAATGACGTCAAATGATCACGCTTACAAATCGAAGGCGCAGCAAGCCGCACCTATCATCGCGGCCTTGTCGTTGAGAATCACACGCACCGGCACATCATTCAGCATGCTTCGAAACCGTCCCTTATCAGTGAAGGCCTTCATAAAGAGGCCTTCCCGCAATTTATCCAGGATCTGCGGAACGATCCCGCCTCCCAGGTAGATCCCGCCAGTGGTCATGCCGGTGAGTGCGAGATTACCGGCCGTGGATCCGAGTATGGTAATGAAGAGATCCAATGCCTCCACGCACAAAGGCTCTTTTTCGGTAATGGCCGCTTCTGAAATGACTTTTGATCCGTCCTGAAGAGCCATTCTTTCGGTAAGCCATGTGGGTTCCGAATAATTGCGGTACTCCTTTAGCCAGGAATATATAGTGAACAGCCCCGGCCCTGATCCTAGTCTCTCTGCACTTACGTGGGACATTTCAGCAAGCAGATGTCGCAAAAGCAGTATTTGCAATTCATTCTTCGGAGCAAAATCCACGTGGCCACCTTCCGATGCCAATGGATAGGCCCTTCCGTCTATAAACACCAGCAACGCCATACCCAAGCCGGTACCCGGCGCAATGAGACCTACAGTTCCTCCGAGGTTCGGCTTGCCGGGATTGAGAGGGCTCAGAGCAGACTCCTGCAACACAGGAACGGAATTGGCTGTGGCGGCAAGGTCGTTGACGAGGCGCACTTTGTCCAAACCAAAGTGGTCTTTTATTCTGTCTTCCGAAACAACCCAGGGAAGATTGGTCGTCTTGCTGAGACCTTTTATCACAGGACCGGGTATGCCAAAGCATGCAGATGTGATCGACGCCGGATGTTCGTCCAAAAAGCGGTGGACAAGATCTTCCAAGCTGGAAGCGGCCTGGCTCGCATACGACTCCATGACCCGAATTTCCGGCTTCTTCTCTCTAAGTCCGAACACGCCCAGATTGGTTTTGGTCCCCCCCACGTCTCCCGCCAGGACAAGCTTTTCATGATCGCTTCTACTCATTTTTTTCTAGTCTCCCGGCCACATCCATTTTTGCACTATCGTTCCTAACGAGTCCAGGCCAACCACCGAGAAAAGAGTCCCTTCACGAGAGGGTCAAAGACAGGAGCGGTTACCACCGGAACTTTCGAATGCTTGTCATTGGCGTTTCCTATGGTTACCTGATATTCACACACATATTCATCATAATCATCCGGGCTGGTTTTCGCCATGATGACCCGATCGTTGTACCCGTGTCCTGTTTCGAATATGCTGTGTATCAGATCGCGGTTCGGTCTAGCTTGTCTTACGTATAGTGAATAACTTCATTGACTTGGGTAAACGTTTGCGTCATTGTTCAGGCATGATCAGCTCGGTGAAGCATCTTGCTTAAAGACGGTTAAGAAGCGCGGGTTTTCTGTCGGCAAACGATTGCTCTCATCAGGAGATGATAAGACAATGGGAATTCTGTTCACATGGATCATAATCACAATAGCGATATTTGTGGCTGCGTACCTGATTCCAGGAATCAAAGTGGATAGCATAGGCGCGGCCATAGTAGGGGCGGCGGTCCTGGGTGTTCTCAACGCTCTAATAAAACCTGTCCTTATAATTCTGACCCTGCCGATTACTTTGCTGACATTGGGGCTCTTCATATTCGTTATCAACGCATTACTGTTCTGGTTGGCCGGCTCCATTATTCCGGGGTTTAGAGTCAACTCTTTTGGCTCTGCGCTGCTGGGATCGCTGGTAGTAACTATCGTGTCCTATATTGCTCGTGCATTATAGTATGAGCCAACAGGCCGGCAGGCCCGAGCGAAGATAGAACGAAGCCCGCCGCGTCCGATTCGCGACACCCCGAATTCTATGCAAACGAAACAGATGGCCCTTGTGCGTTTGTTTTGCCGATCCCGAACCTGGTGTTCATGAAACTAGCGGTCACAATTGATGTGGAGGAAGAAGGGCTTTTCCGAGGAACTTACGATTCTCGGAATACGTCTGTGGCAAATGTGTCGCAATTGCGTCGATTGACCCCGATCTTTCTGGAATGGGGCGTACATCCTACTCTTCTGGTAACTTATCCCGTTGCTCGATGCGATCCGGCCATCGATCTACTGCTGGAATTACGAGACACCTGGAATTGCGAGATAGGCGCGCACCTGCATCCCTGGAATACACCGCCCCTTGAAAGGCTCAATTACGACGAGCCGGTACCGTCTGAGCTGATGCCTGCCGAGTTACTCAAGGCGAAGCTTGCAACACTTTTGGAAGCCCTCGCCCAGAAGGGCATCAAGCCGACTTCTTTCAGAATGGGCCGGTTTAACATGGGGCCGAAGATGTTTTCGGTTCTGCAAGAAACCGGGATCAATGTGGACAGCAGTATCGCACCAATGCATAGGTACTATGGGGGCCCGGATCACCTATGTGCTCCCACTGATCCTTACCGGCCTGATCCATTGGACCCTCGCCGCCCCGGAAACTCAAAAATATTGGAGGTTCCGTTGACTACCGTTCCGCTCACGCGCGGACTTGGGCGATTTCTGGAAGCTTTGGGGGGACCTATCCTTCCTCGGTCATGGGTCTCGTGGTTTGCGATGTATCTGGGTACGCTATCGGTTCAGCCACTCGGCACAGGGTTGAGGCGAATCAAGGCCGGCGTTCTCATACATTCGGCACGGGGTGGACAGGTGCTGACGATTTTTTTCCACTCATCCGAACTCATGGAAGGCGGATCGCCCGAAAATCCAACCCCCGAGCATATAAACCGGTTTCTGGAACGATTGAGCAATTTCTTTTCATGGATTCACAAGCGTATGACTATTGAGTCGCTGACTCTCTCCCAGCTAGATAATTTGTATCGTCAAAAGGAACCATAGTTGTGTTCGATGATGAAGGGATTGTTACTCGCGGGGCTACATCTGCCGCTGGAATAATTTCCAACACATACTTATTTGAAGCAGCAGTTGTGCAAAGGAGTTTTGTTCGGTTATGAGTCGGGAAGCGGATTGAGCCGATGTGAAACAGGCTATTGTGTGACACTCACTTTGACGTTACAGCTCAGCCCGTCTCTGATTTGACCGTCCGGATTATCCAGCACACATTCTATTTCATAATCGGCCGGGACTTCCAGTGCCGGATTACGGCTTACGCCGGGTATCCGGCTTATCTTGCAGGAGTATGACTTGTCAGGAATGGCATCAAAATTGACTGTACCCCGGTCCCCTGTCTTCAGCTTCACAAGTTCCAGTTCATGCGCTTTGCATCGCACTATCATCGGGGTCACCGGCGCGATTGTCATAACTGGAAGTCCTTTGGGGACTTCAGCGTTGACCCTTAGCTCCGGGGCCATCCATATCAACTGTCCCGAGATAGGCGCCTTGAGATTTGCGTTATCCAACGGAACATCGGATTCGGAATAAGATCGGTTTGTCTGCCACTCCAAAAAATCCAGGTCTCTTTTCTGCTTTTGTTCGTAAAACCGAAGGTCCTCCAGCGTCCTGGCGAGGTTGATTTCAGCTTGTTTCAGGGCTTCGGTCACATCAAGGATTTCTTTCTTTGCGGCTTCCAGTTGCCTCTGTTTGTTCGTTACCGCATCCGCCGGGGCCAGGTCCTTGCTACGCAGCTCACGCAAATCAGAAAGCTCTTTCTCGATTCTCTCAACTTCTATTTTCTTTAACGGCAAAGTTACCTTATTTAATCGTTCTATTTCGATCTGTTGGTTCTCAGCGGTCTTCTTCAGACTGAGCACCTGTTGAGGGTAAATTATTTGATGCACTTCCATCATGGATAAACGGTCGAGCTTGTAAGTAGCGAGAGTATCGTCTTTATTAACTGTTTCACCTTCCTTTGCCGGAATGCTGAGTATCTCGCCACCGTAAGGCATGACAATCTTTCTTTGCAGGACAGAGAAGCTTTTTCCCCGAAAGAGGAGTTCCGCCTCCGACTTTGTGTCGGCGATCTGAGGAACGATGGCGGCCTTTGCCGGCCCGGGGCTGGACACCGCACTTTTGGGCTCGTGAGTAACCGCTATAAGCACCAATATGACCATTCCGGCGATACCAGCGACAATAGCGCCGAAGACTTTTGCTCTACGCCAAGGCTTATCAATACGCAATTCTTGCATTGTACTTGTTCAAACCTCCGGCCAGAGTGGCCAAATCGATGAGATCAAAAACCCTTTCCTGGGGCCCGCTAATGGAATCCAGATGCGCTTCCACCTTTTCAATGCGCCTGTCCACATACAGGTCGTAGGGGATGGCCCCAGACTTATAATCGGTCAGGGCCCTTTCCTCGCTGAGTTCTGCCAGTTTGGCCTGTTCGCGAACAAACGTCTCCCGCTCTCCCGAAAGTTCCAGACCGCCTCTGAGACGTTTGAATTGACCATATAACTTGCTCGACATATCGTTGCGGTCCAACTTCAATTGTTCCGCGATCATCTTTTGTCTCTTTATTTCACGCACCCGCTTAAAGCCGTCCCATACGGTATACTCCACACCCAGGGCAAAGTTGAACCCGGAGGTTCGGTCCACTTGATTGTCGATCTGCTCCATTACAAGGGATGGGCGCGGAATGAGAGCCACATAGGAGCCTGTTACCAGGTTTGACTGAACCTGTTCTCTCTTTGCAGCAATCTTCAGGCTGAGGTTGCCCCCTTGAATGTCGGCGAATGTGATTGGCTGCCCGTTGAAACCGTTCAAAATCTGATTAGCCGCATCGCGCGTGTCTAGCGGCAAGTGAAAATCGTGAGGATAGCCCATCAGCATCTTGAGTTCGGCTATCTTCTGCTCTCGTTCATTCTCCAGTGACTTCAATTTTATTTGGGCGCCCCGCAGGTTGTTGTTCCAAATTCTTACCTGAAGCGGATCCAGAGTGCCCTGTTCGTTCCTGCTCGTTCCGTAATTCACTTTGTCCTGGGATAAGGCAATAATCTCCTTGCGAACCTTGATAGACTTCTCCAAGGCATGAATGCCGTAAAACAGCTTGCCCATGGCTGCAACATCTTCACTGATCTTAAGAAAGTGGGATGTCTTTGCAATGTCAACCAGGATCTCATTGGATTTAATCTTGAGCAAAGCAACCAGCGGATTGAACCCCGCCACCCAAGCATAGACGTTGAGAGGACTTCCCACATTGCCGGTGGCTCGACTAATGTAGACCAGTGTTCTTAATTCCAATGTAGGGTAAATCTCAGAGTGAGCGTCTTTTAAATTCGCCGATCTAATTTGAATTTCCAGGCGATTTTTCAGAAATATATCCGAATGGACGAGTGCATAACGGACACATGTCGCAAAATCAAAATACCCTTGAAAGGGGGACTTCGAAAGGGGATCTTGAGAGGCGCACACCGGGCTCGTTAAGGCAAAGAGACAGAAGCACACTATGAGGGGTATCCAGAGACCACGAGCCCATTGGGCCGGGCAAAATCGGGAGTACCCCGTCCCTGAGACATCAATAATTTGGGCAGTCCCTCTGTGCAAAATTACCACGTTTTATCCATACCCTAGCGTCCCTTCTGAAAGTTTGGTTAAGGGACACTAAACAACTAACTTAAAGGCTTGAACAAAAGGCACAAATATAGCACCGTATCGTCAACCGCAAGTATAGCCAATCACCAGCAGAATGTCAACAAGGTTCTCTGGTAGCTGATCTCGCAAAATCGTGAGATTCTTATAAATTGGCTCGAGTGAAATATGTCCGGCCGAACTCCGTGTCGTTAAGCCAGGGGATTGACAGCGCACAGGAACTACCATAGAAGGAGGCTTCCGGGAATGAGGCATCACTTTGTCGGCGAATAAGCAATTGGAGGTGAAAAATGGATCATGTCTGTGACCGGATAGAACCAGTGTGGTCCTGAGCAGGCGGTCCGTGCATATTTCTTCCAGATGTGCAGCTAACATATTGTAAATAGCTCATTTCTGAGACCTAGAACGATAAAGATATATGTCCGGTTAAAAAACGAGCAAATATAGGTTCTGTTATAATTGTCCGTTCGTGTACTATATGAATGCTTATCAAGATAATCCCCGATGGCAGGAGTGCCGGTTAAAAGATGGAATTAAAAGTGGCCGTAGTTCGCGATAACAGGTACTTGCTGCATCAACCTGGACTAGTGCATCCTGAGCGTCCTGAGCGTTTGGAAGAAATTTATAAAATGTTGGACGCGGATTTCGGCGAGACCTTGATGACCATTCAGCCTGAACTAGCCACCCTGGAACAACTGGAACTGGTTCACACCCCCAATTATATAAGGAAAGTGCTCAAGACGTCGGAACGAGCATTCACCAATTTAGCCCCTGATACACCTGTATGTTCTCAGTCGTATTTGGCTGCTTGGTTGGCAGTTGGTGGTTGTATCAAAGGTTTGCAGGCCTTGCTTTCCGGTCGATGCGACGTTTGTTTCGCCCTGATAAGGCCGCCCGGGCACCATGCGGCGCCGGATCGAGCGGAAGGGTTTTGCATCTTTAATAATCTCGGTGTTACCGCTCGTTATGCCACCATGCGCCACGGATTTCGACGTGTACTGATAATCGATTGGGACATTCATCATGGAAACGGTATACAGGACATGTTCTATGACCAGAAGCAAGTGCTTTACTTATCCTCACATTACAGAGGATGGTATCCTCCTACCGGCGACTGGCATGAAACCGGAGTGGGCGAGGGATTGGGTTACACAATTAATCTGCCCTTGTCCAAAGACGTCCAGGACGCGGACATGCTTTACCTGTACTGGAAGGTCCTGGAACCGGTTGTCAAGCGTTACAGGCCCGAACTGATATTCGTGTCCGCCGGTTTCGACGGGCATCACAGCGATCCGCTTGGCCGGATTCGGCTAACCGAGCGCTCTTTCCGCGGGCTAACAGAACTGCTCATCGAGGCCCGTGCCTCAGCAGGGGATCCGCCGATTCTCTTGGCGCTTGAAGGAGGATATGATTGTACCGCGTTGGTGAGTTGCGTTCAGGAAGTGCTTCGAACTTTCATCAGTTCAAATCCCAAAGGCAACTTATACTTTCCCGAAGCACAGCATGGGGCGGAAATTGTCAAAAAAGCTCGTAGCATTCATAAAGAATACCATGTTTGGACGGATTGAGCTAAAGTGATTCTCAAGACTGACCGCTCGTTTCAAAGGCCGTTGGCGCGCGTTGACTCAAGTGGCCGGAGCGGCGGAAGGAGGAATCATTCATGTTCAAAGCAGTAATACCCCCAGAGAACCCTGATGCGAACCTCAAGTCTTACAAGGAAGCATACGCGAATTTTTCTTGGGAAGACATAGAGAAAGAGTTCACATGGCATGAAACGGGGGACATCAACATGGCTTACGAGGCGGTGGACCGATGGGCGGAAAACCCCGACACTGCCGGTCGCAGGGCCCTAATATTCGAGAAGAGTGACAAAGTCAGTGAATTTACTTACCTGGAGTTGAAAGAGATTTCCTCTCAATGGGCCAACCTCTTCATTGAATGTGGCTTTGCCGTCGGGGACCGAATGTTCATATTTATGCCCTCATGTCCGGAATATTATTTTGCCATGCTGGCCTGTGCCCGCCTCGGAATTATCTTTAACGCATTCTTCACGACTCTGGGTTTCGACGAGATCGATGTGCGCCTTCAAAATGCGAAGCCGCGGGGCATCATCGTCCACCCGGATATGGTCGAGCGGTTGCCCACACATGCGATGGCCAGTGTGGAATACGTATTTTTGACGGAAGGGGAGGGACTTGGCATCTTTCAGCGCGAAATAGCCATAAAAGGAGTGGTGGGCGAACTTCCCAAGAGAAGCCAAATAAAATGGCTGACGCGTTCCACGCCATTTTGTCTGCTCTATACCACTTCCGGCTCCACTCGACCCCCCAAGGGGGTAGTACACACTCATGGGGCCATGGTAGGACACCTGGCAACGGCCCGCTATGTGCTGGATGTTCACGAGCGATCCGTAATCTGGACAGATGCCGGCGAACCAGGATGGGTGACCAGCATCATATACGGGGCTTTTGCGCCATGGTTATGCGGCGCCACAACCGTGGTGCAGGGAGACCAATTTGCCGCGTCAACCTGGTACCGGACTTTGGAGAGACATCAGGTCGATGTGTGTTACACGACTCCCAGAACTATAACCAGACTAATGGAAGCGGGAGAAGACCTGCCGTTAAGGTATAATTTTTCTCACCTCAGGCATATCGCTACTGTGGGTGAGGTCCTGAGTCCGGAACAATTCTACTGGGCACGGCATGCCCTTAAGCACTCGCCGCACGACACGTGGTGGATGACCGAAACAGGCATGATCTGCATTGCAAACTTCCCCTCAATGACTATCAGGCCGGGAAGCATGGGAAAACCTGTTCCTGGAGTCGAAGCTGCGGTGGTGGACGAAAACGGCGAACCGCTCCCGATTCTAACAATGGGTGAACTCGCTCTGAGACCGGGCTGGCCCTCGATGATGACGGCCATTTGGGAAGATGAAGAACGCTACAGGAATTACTTTCGTGGTGAGAACTTGTTTTTCACCGGAGATATGGTGACCAAAGATGAAGACGGTTATTACTACCATCAAGGTAGAAACGATGATCTGATCAAGGTCGGTCAGAGAGATACCGGCCCGTATGAAGTCGAGCAGGTCTTGTCTCTCCACCAAGCAGTGGCCGAAGCAGTGGTGATTTCTACTTCCTCACCGGTGGGAAGAACTACTTTCAAAGCATTTCTACGACTCAAGAGCGGATATACCTCGTCAAACAGGCTTAACCTTGAAATCAAGAATTTTGTCAAGGCGAACTTTTCGCCGGACCTCCCGTTGTCGGAGATTGTTTTCTTGGATGAGTTGCCTAAGACCCGCTCCGGAATAATGCTGCAGCGAGCATTAATGGCCCGGGAGTTGGGGTTGCCTATTGGTGATCCACGTAATCTTCAGGAATGAACGGAAAACGTGATCAAGGATGTCTCATCCGACAGGCCTAAAACAAGAATTATAGAGAAACAAGGTGGGCTGCCACGCCGAAGGCCCTGAAGACTTAGAGGACCAGGATGCATCCGGTCCGACCCGATTTATCGGGCCCCGTACGCCTTGAGAAGTTCCACCATTTCAGCGGCGCCTGTGGATGAAGCCCACATCAGGGAAGTCCATCCGTTTCTATCCTCGGCTTGAACATCGGAATTGGCTTCTAATAGTAATCTGACGATCTCCGTGTAACCTTCAGATGCAGCCCGAATCAGCGCGGTAGCTCCGTACTGATCTTTCGCTTCGGTCATTGCACCTGCTTCGAGTAAATGTCTTACTAGAGCAGTGTGACCCCGACGTGCCGCTCGCATAAGCGAAGTGCGGCCGAATTCATCCTCGGCATTGGGATTCGCTCCTGTGGCCAGGAGAAGTTTCACCACATGTTCAAACCCTCGTCGACACGCTTTCATCAAGGGTGTGGCTCCATATCGGTCTTTAACTTCATGACTCGCTCCCTTGCCCAACAGGAGTTCGATGGCCTCCACGTCACCAGTGGATGCTGCGGCCCACATAAGAGGTGTCCAGCCATTGTTGTCTTCCACATTGACATCAGCCCCGTGTGCCACCAGTTCACTTGCGATCTCCGTCTGTCCTTGCATGCAAGCCAAAATGAGGGCTGACCGGCCCTTTTCGTCTCGCGCGTTGACGTCTGCGCCTGAGTTCAACAGCATACTCACTATTTCAATATGTCCTGTGACGGTCGCGTGTATCAATCTACCTTTTACCGGGATGCCGCATTGAGGACACAACTCAAGAGTTTCGACCAATTCTTCTCCGCAACCGTAGCAAGTGATCACAGCCATTCTCATGACCTCGGCTCATAGGCGAAAAATTGTACCATATAAGCAAAATAGGGCATGCAGCAAAAGAAATCACTAAAAATTGACAGCGCTCGGGACCACAGTCACACTGAAGCCCTTTCCATCGGCTATCCACTTCGGAGGATGCAAAGCATTATATTGGTGGTACAAGTAGTTTAGTACCAGGGGGTCAAAAATGACTGAATTGGCGATGCAGATGTTGGAGCCCGAAAAAAAAGTGGGGCTGGTCGTCGTCATCACGGGGTACGGAAAAGGCAAGACCACTTCGGCTCTGGGAATAATATTGAGATCTGTCGGACATGGCATGAGAGTATGCTTCATTCAGTTTATGAAGGGAGACATGCACGCGGGAGAGTACGATGCATTGAAGTTGTTGGCGCCACAGGTCGAACATCACTTGACAGGGAAAGGATTCTGCGGGATTCAAGGCAATCCCTACCCGTACAGAGAGCATAGAGCCAACGCGCAGGACGCAATCAAGCTCGCGAAAGAGAAGCTGCTTTCCGGGAATTTCGACATATTAATCTGTGATGAAATCAACAACGCACTACACCTGCATTTGGTCGACCTTCCTCAAGTGCTGGACCTCATCGACAGCAAGCCACCGGACACGCACCTGGTCCTTACAGGACGTGATGCCCATCCAGAGGTAATCGCAAGGGCCAATACGGTGTCGGAAGTGCAAGAAATCAAGCACGCATACAGGGAAGGCATAGAACCCCAAAAAGGAGTTGATTACTAGAGTCCTGTCCAACCTCGAACACGATTCTCCGTCCGCAGGGGCGGACCCGACTCGTGGAAATAGAAATGTTCACGCAGTGGAATCTACAAGTGGTTGCTAAACTTGCAAATGTACATATGATGCAGGTGGGGCGCTCCGAGAAGCGCCTTTATTTTATAATAATAAGGATTACCTGTGACAATGCGTCGGCGCCAGGCGCAGAAGATGCCATTGACACATGTTTGCAATATGTCCAAATGGTACATTAAGGATTATAGGGAGTACAGGGCATGAAACAAATCTATCAAAGCATGAAGAAAAAGCCATCATTTTCCATTGCTTATATATTACTGGCTTTCTTGATTCTTATGCTGCTTCAATCATGGCTGGCGCCCCAAATCGAGAACGTGTCATATACGAAATTCAAGAAGTTCATCGCGGACGGCAAAATCAACTCCGTGGTCGTTTCGGCTAAGTACCTCAAAGGTTATGAAAAGGGCGCCGGGAATCAAAAGGAACCCCTGTTCCCGAAGTTGATCTATATGACACCAAGAGTGGAAGACAAAGACTTGGTGGAGTTCCTCGAAAAGAATAATGTTGAGATAATCGGAGAGAACGAAAATACGTTTCTTGTGACACTCTTGTCGTGGGTGCTACCTGCCCTGATTTTTGTCGGGATTTGGTACTATGCCATGAAGAGGATGGGAGGGGGCGCAGGGATCATGACCCTGGGCAAGAACAAAGCAAAAATTGTGGCCCAAACCGATGTAGGTGTCACATTCAAAGACGTGGCCGGACAGGAGGAAGCTATACAAGAGCTTCAGGAGATCCTGGAATTTCTACGGAATCCGGAGCGCTTCACCCGTTTGGGGGCAAAGATCCCTAAAGGGGTCTTGCTCGTCGGCCCTCCGGGAACGGGCAAGACACTGCTGGCAAAAGCGGTGGCTGGAGAAGCGGGCGTGCCGTTTTTCTCCATCAGTGGATCGGATTTCA
Source organism: Desulfomonilaceae bacterium (assembly GCA_035506215.1). GTDB lineage: Bacteria > Desulfobacterota > Desulfomonilia > Desulfomonilales > Desulfomonilaceae > DATJPW01. The sequence goes on along the minus strand of DATJPW010000258.1, from coordinate 5,224 downwards.
TAGAGATGTTTGTCGGTCTTGGCGCGGCCAGAGTCAGGGACCTTTTTGAACAGGCCGCGAAAATAGCCCCTTGCTTGGTCTTCATAGATGAATTGGATGCTCTCGGCAAGGCACGAGGCGCGGGAAATTTGGCCGGCCACGATGAAAGAGAGCAAACCCTCAACCAGCTCCTGGTGGAAATGGATGGATTTGAACCCAACAAAGGTGTCGTTATTCTGGCCGCCACGAACCGACCGGAGATCCTGGATCCGGCTCTTTTGCGACCCGGTAGATTCGATCGCCATATCCTCGTGGATCGACCTGATTTGAAAGGCAGGCTCGACATCTTGAAAGTCCACACGCGTGATGTGAAGCTGTCACGTGATGCAGACCTGGATGTAATCGCGCGCAGAACGCCCGGATTCACGGGCGCGGACCTAGCCAATCTGGTTAACGAAGCCGCGTTGCTGGCGGCTCGGAAACAGAAGCTTGAAGTCGGCCCGCAAGAACTCGAAGAAGCCATTGACAGGATTGTCGCCGGCCTTGAAAAGAGGAACCGTAGGCTAAATGAAAAAGAAAAGAAAACAGTTGCTTACCATGAAACGGGTCATGCTCTGGTGGCAGCGTTTCGTCCCACTGCCGAGAAAGTCCATAAGATCTCCATTGTGCCTCGTGGTATCGGCGCCCTTGGGTTCACATTACAGTTGCCCACGGAAGATCGATACCTGATGTCTCGACAAGAACTCCTGGAGAAAATCGACGTGCTCCTCGGAGGACGAGGAGCGGAAATTATCATTTTTGATGACGTCACCACAGGAGCACAAAACGATTTGCAGCGAGCTACGGACATTGCCCGCAGTATGGTGACTGTCTACGGAATGACGGAGAATCTGGGAGCAGTCACATATCAACGGCAACCCGGCCCGTTTCTGCAGCCGCAGGCGCCTCAGTTCCCCGTCAAAGAGGTAAGTGAAGAAACCGCCCGCATGATTGACGATGAAGTTAGACGTATAATTGATTCCCGAATGGAAGAAGCCCTGAAAACCTTGCGAGAGCACAAGAACCTGCTCCATCTCGTTGCCGAGAGACTCCTTGATCGGGAGACTATCGAGGCCGATGAATTCATGGAACTTATCGGCCGACCGATAGCGGAGGAGACTGTGGCAAAGGAGGCCAGAGCATAAAATAGTCCGAGATGCGAATTGACCCTGCTGCTTAGTCTTACGACCAGCTCTCAATACAGAGGAATTCTTCCTTGACATGGTATAACCACGGTTATACTCTATTGTTATGAAGACCGCCATATCAATACCGGATCCGATCTTCGAGTCTGCAGAGAAGTGTGCGCATAGGATCGGGCTATCAAGAAGTCAGCTGTACACAGAGGCTGTAAAAGAGTATCTGGAAAGACATAAGAATGATCGTGTCACAAGCAAACTAGACCAAATATATTCCAAAGAGTCGTCTAATTTAGACCATCAAGCTTATGCGCTTCAGTATTCATCTCTGCAAAAGGATGAATGGTGATTTTTCGGGGAGAGATATGGTGGGCCACGTTGCCTGCTCCGGCCGCATCTGAGCCCGGTTATCGAAGTCCCCTTATGATCATTCAGTCGGATGACTTTAACAGGAGCCGTATAAACACTGTAATAGCAGCAGTTATTACTTCTAACCTCCGGTTAGCGGATGCGCCGGGCAACGTTTTCTTATCAGAACAAGAGTCCGGTCTACCAAAGAAATCTGTAGTGAATGTTTCCCAATTGATCACTATAGATAAATCTTTCTTCACCGAGAAAGTCGGGAGGATAAGTAAAGTAAAATTGAACGAAATTGAAGCTGGGTTACGCCTTGTTCTCGCCTTGTGAGGAGGATTGTCGAAACTAACGAATGCAGCGGACCACGACTTCCCGAATACATGAACGTGCTTCGAAACAGAGGTGCTTCTGTTCCTAATCCCCATTACGCAGCAAACTAAGACCACAGCTCATGAGAAAAACAGTGGAAGGAATCATCCTGGCCGCGGGATTGTCCACCCGGATGGGACGCCAGAAACTCACGTTGGAAGTCCATGGAGCTCCGGTTATATCTCGGGTGGTGCGTGCTGCCCTGGAATCGGACCTGAACCGCATAATTTTGGTTACAGGTCCGTCCAATACCCAATTGGCGAAGGCGCTCGGAGCCGATGCCGGTCACGAACGACTGTTTATTGCTGTCAATGATCGGCCCGAACGCGGGATGTCTTCATCATTACGGACCGGTATAATGATGTTAAGCAAAGAGTCGCCAGGAGTGATGCTGATACTTGGGGACCAGCCCTTTTTGACTGTCACGGTCATTAATAAACTCTTGGCAGAGTTCGACAAGGAATCAGATCAGATTATAGCGCCGCTGATTCAAGGTCGCCGCACCAATCCCGTAATCTTTCCTGCCAGCCTTTTTCCCGAACTGGCGAAGGTCGAGGGTGATGTCGGTGGCAGGCCTGTTTTGCGGAATAACCCAGACAGGGTTGTCGGAATTGAGATGGGCGGTTACTATGATGATGTGGACCTGGACAACGCGGATGACCTGCAACGGATCCGCGAATCATCACGAAATTCAGAATTTGTTTAAATAATGAAAATTCGTCTCGCAAAAACCGCGGGCTTCTGCATGGGAGTACGCAGGGCTGTGGACATGGTCCTGGACCTCCAAAGAAGCGCCCCTCCTTTGCCTATATCCACCTACGGGCCGCTGATTCACAACCCTCAGACGCTGAAGCTACTTGAGTCCAGAGGAATTAAAGAGATTGAGTCGTTGGATGATGTTAACGGAGGCACCGTAGTGATACGGGCTCATGGGATCTCCCCACGGGAGAAAAATATTCTCGCAGAAAAAGGCGTCAAAATAATAGATGCTACGTGTCCGCGGGTTGCCCGGGTCCAGGCTGTAATACGCAACCATTCGGAACGAGGGCACTTTTGTTTCATTGTGGGAGATGAAGACCATCCCGAAGTCCGGGGACTCATGGGTTTCGCGTCCAGCGGCGGGATAGTTATTTCATCCGCGGACAGGTGTTCGGCATGTGAAACAGTCGATGCCGACCGCGAAATTTGCGTAGTAGCCCAGACCACTCAAGAGACGCAGACATTTCAAGGGGTAGTGGAGGTCCTCAAACAGCGTTTCCCCAAGATCCATGTGCACGACACGATTTGTGACTCCACCAGAAAGCGTCAATCCGAGGTAAGCCGTATGGCTCGCGAGGTGGACACTATCGTCGTGGTCGGTGGAAAGGGTTCAGGGAACACGCGACGGTTGGCCAAGGTAGCACGATCACAAGGAATCAAGACCCTACACGTAGAAACCGACGAAGATATACCCACGTCGCTGATCGCCGCTTCGGACACGATAGGAGTGACTGCCGGCGCTAGCACTCCCAACTGGCAGATTCGCGAAGTCATAGATAGACTCAAAGAAATCGGAATGAGCCGTGAAGCAAGCCCGCTGAAAAGCCTCAGGCGTCTTGGTGACATAGCGGTGATGACATATTGTGTGGCAGGATTGGCCGGCGGGGGAATCACAGCGGCAAGCCTGGCCCTTCAGAGCAGGCAGATAACTTGGCTCCCATTGGCTGTGACAGTACTCTTTGTCTTTTCAATGCACCTGATTAATAGAATTCAGGAGAGGTCTGGCGCGGTCCGGTTCAATACACCCGAAGTGGCTGCGTTCTACGCAAGCCACCGTATGGAACTGACGATCATGGCTGCCCTGGCTTCTCTAGCTGCAATAATATTCAGCTACATGGAGAGCATTAATTCGTGTCTTATGCTCACTGCGATGCTGCTAGCCGGACGGCTGTACACTCTTCCGGTATTCTCTCGATCAATTTTCCCAAGATTTAAATGGCGAAGTCTCAAGGATCTGCCCGGATCCAAAACACCAGTTGTAGCCCTCGGGTGGGGAGTTTGCGCCTGTATATTACCGGCAATCGGGTCTCCTGAACCTTTGTCATTGCCCGCCCTGTTGGTGGCTTTTTGCTTCGCCGCCGGTACGGTATTTTGGAGAACTGCCCTCTCAGATCTACTGGACCTTCAGGGAGACCGGATAATGGGTCGAGAGACAATTCCGATCCTCATAGGTGTGGGAAAGACAAGGAAGCTCTTGCAGGTATTATTGTTTGTTCTGGCAGTGTTGCTATGCGGGGCCGCCGCGGGCGGCCTGACATCGCTCGTGGGCTTTTGGTTGGTTCCTGTTATACTAGTGTTTATTATTTTTTTCATTGTGTATCGGAAGAGGCATCTGGTTGATCGACTTTTGTTTGAGGGTTTGCTGGATGTAAACTTGCTGGTTGCGGGAGTCATTTCGTTACTATATGGTTGGTGGTGAGCTGGGTGACTATTCAGTCACAAAAGGCAGGCTGTGATTGTGAGGAGTGAAGTGGTGCGTTTGGCGGGAAAGCAAATTTCAATGGTCAAAGGCAAGAGATTGTTTCCCCCGCTTTCCGGGGGAGTCGTAATAAAAATTTTTCAGCACAAGAAACCAATGGTTGCCGAGCTGAAAACTTTTGTGTTGACAGCAGCCAATAAGCATGTTAAAAAAAATGGTTTTATGGAGGAATCCTTTGCTGGCGTAGCTCAACCGGTAGAGCAGCTGATTTGTAATCAGCAGGTTGCGGGTTCGAGTCCCATCGCCAGCTCCAGGTGTGGAGGGGTTCCCGAGTGGCCAAAGGGGGCAGACTGTAAATCTGTTGGCTCAGCCTTCGGAGGTTCAAATCCTCCCCCCTCCACCAGTTAGCAAGGACAGCATGATTTGCCGAATGCCTCGCGGGAATAGCTCAGTTGGTAGAGCGTCAGCCTTCCAAGCTGAATGTCGCGGGTTCGAATCCCGTTTCCCGCTCCAATTCAAGTTTCGAAGCTGCCGCCTCGGTTACCGTAAAACGCGGCTGCAGGCCGTTTGGGGTAACGGCTAAAGTTGCCCACGTAGCTCAGTAGGTAGAGCACTTCCTTGGTAAGGAAGAGGTTCACCGGTTCGATCCCGGTCGTGGGCTCCATGAAGGATATGGTAATGCTATGAAAACCGTGTCGGGAATCTCAGGCCTCCAGCATATCAATCTGCCCTAATCCAAAGAGGAGGAGTCCATGGGCAAGGCGAAGTTTGAGCGGACGAAGCCCCACGTGAATGTGGGGACGATAGGGCACATAGATCATGGTAAGACTACGTTGACGGCGGCGATAACGCGGGTATTGGCCAAGCGTGGATTGGCGGAGTA
>DATJPW010000257.1:0-14149 GCA_035506215.1 Desulfomonilaceae bacterium | reverse complement strand
TTGTACAAAGGGGCATATCGAGGTAGCTGAGCTCCTCATTGACCGAGGGGCCGACGTCAATCTTAATGATCTTCATGGAAATACTGCTCTTGCCATAGCTTGTTCCCGCGGCCACGTCCCTATCGTCAAATTGCTCCTTTCAAGAAGCACTGATGTCAACTCGGTCAATAAGGACGGCCGTACAGCCGTAAGTGAGGCTTTCTCACGCGGACATCTGGAAATAGTCGAGCTCCTGTCGGCTGCAGGAGCCAGCCCGCCTGCCGAAGGTGGAAGAACCTCTGAGGCCGCGGATAGCACAACCTCCGCTGATATACGGACACTGACTTCACCGAGCATCAGCCAGATCACCGATGCTAAGGAAAACCTCTCTACAGAAGTACTCGCTCACCAGTCCGAAAAGAATATTAGGGTCCCTGAAAGCGAGGTTACACTGCTCAACCGCCTCGAAGGCTACGACGAAGAGTTAAACGAGTCTTTTCGCCAAGCAGCCCGTGAAGGCAAGACCGATATGATTCAAGTACTATTGGATAAGGGAGCGCAAATAAACTGTCGGGATACCAGGGGCCAAAGCGCGTTGATGTTGGCAGCATCGGCCGGCCACCTTGAGGTCGTCAAGACGCTTTTGTCTCAGCGGGCCGATGTCAATGGCCAAAACGTAAACGGGAGGACCGCTCTGATAAAAGCGGCCGGCTCGGGCAAAACAGAAGTCGTCAAACTCTTGATCGAAAACGGCGCCGCTGCTGATCTAAAGACACGTAAGGGTAATACCGCCTTGATGAGGGCTTGCAGTAACGGGCATCTCAAGTTAGCTCAATTCTTGATCGCTTCAGGGGCTGACGTAAACGCGATGAACGAACAAGGTAATTCGGCTCTGATGTTGGCCTCCGGTAAAGGATATCGAGACCTGGTCGCACTACTATTGGCCAGCGGCGCTGACTGGAAGACTCGTAATAAGTCCGGCCAAACAGCCCTGCTCGTCGCTTCACGCAATGGTCACAAGTCGGTTGTCCGATTACTGAAATCTTGGGTCCCCGCGTGAAAAGACTTTGAAACAGCCACCTTTTCAGTTTACCCATTCCACAAAACAATCGTCGAGTCACACCGGATTTTTCCGTCATTCGAGAGCTTCTTCACAATAGGCTTGTTGACATGGACTTATGTCAAGCCTCTTGATCTTCCGTTGACTCGGGAATCAAAAAAACTCTTTTCAGCCTGCTTACAGCCGAGTATTTTGTATAAGCACCAAACTCTATAATACGAGGCAGCCGTGAAAGGTCTATTTCATTCATCCTCAGTAGTGGTCATAGGGGTCTCCACGAGGCGGACAAACCTTGGCAAAGAGATCGCCAACAATCTCTTTGAATTTGGTTACGGTGGTCTCGTGCGGTTTGTTGGGCCTCAAGGCGGAAGCCTCTTCGGCCACCGGATTCACAATTCATTGGACGAAATTACCGATAAACTGGATTTGGCGGTGATTCTTACTCCGGCCGCTACCGTTCCCGACTTCGTGGAACAATGCGGCCGAAGGGGAATTCGCCGAATAATCATCGAAAGCGGGGGGTTCGGAGAATTCGGCGGGGAAGGGCGCAAGCTTAGTGATCAACTGAAATCCATAGCAGCGAAATACGACATACGGTTCTTAGGACCGAATTGCGTGGGGACCATGAATTGCGCCAACGGGCTGGCAACCATTTTTACCCCCTTGAAAAACGTTTTTCGTGCCGGAGGCATAGGCATTATCGCTCAGAGCGGCGGGGTGGCCCTGTCTCTCTTGAACATGTTCCAAGGTGAGCAACTGGGGACCAGCAAGTTCGCCTCAATTGGGAACAAGTTGGACATTGATGAGAATGAGATGATGGAATATTTCATCGAAGATCCGGAAACCAACATAATCTGTATGTATCTTGAATCAATAAAGAACGGGAGACGTCTCACTGAATTAGCCCGAAGTTCACCCAAACCGATTGTTGTTCACAAGGCCAACATTAGTTCCATGAGCCGAGTTATCGCGCAATCTCACACCGATTCTCTGGCCAATGACGATCAGGTGGTTGACGCCGCATTGGCGCAGGCCGGCATGATGCGGTTCAGAGAAATGAATAGCTACCTGGATTTTGTGAAAGTGTTGCAGATTCCTCGCATGGAAGGGAGAAACCTCGGCATTGTTTCACGCTCCGGTGGGCACGCTGTGATGGCTGCGGATGCGGCATACCTCCAAGGTTTTCACCTTCCGCCTTTTTCAGAGGAGTTTCTGGATGAAATTCGGAAGCGCGTCAGGGCAGACGTCATCCGCCTAGGAAATCCGTTGGATCTGGGAGACCTTTTCGATTTTGATTTTTACATACGCATTATCGAGACGATGCTCGCCCAGGCAAATATGGATGGGATCCTGTTCGTGCATACGTATTTCCCGGGGTATGAGGGTGAGCCTTCCAGACGCCTGTTACTGTCGTTGGCGGAGCTTTCAAGAAAATACTCAAAACCCGTCGCTCTATGCGTCTATACCAGTCCATCCGAACTTGCACGTCTGCATCGCGAGATGGAATATCCTATTTTTGTAAGTCCCGAGCGGGCGGTGGCCGCGCTCGACGTGGCGATCCGGTATCACGAGCGGAAGCTGTTCTTGGCTACCAACAATCTGATCGTCCATCCGGACCCCCTCCCGGATGCCTTGAACATTGAGGAACGGATCGGAAAAGCCGTTCAAGAGCGGCGTAACTTGTTACTCAATGAGGCCCTGGACATAGTCCGCGCACTCGGCCTGAATGTGCCGAATTTTGCGGTGGCAAATGATTCGGAACAATTTGGAGCGAAGTTTCCTGATTTCCCGGGACCGTATGCTCTGAAGGTCATCGGGGAAGGGATCTCACACAAGTCAGATGTTGGCGGCGTCGTATTAGATGTTTTGGACTGGAATGCTCTCAAGAAATCCGCGGTTGAAATGACGCGGCGCCTCGAATCCTCATCCGGAGCACAATTACGGGGATTTATGGTTCAAGAGATGGTCGGCCGAGTCCCAGGCGACGTTGAGCTGATCATCGGCGGGAAAAGGGACCCTCATTTCGGACCTGTGGTGCTTCTTGGGCATGGAGGTACACTGGTGGAGGTGCTGGCTCGGACGTCTCTCAGGACCGCGCCGCTGGCTCCGGCCGAAATAGACGAAATGATCGAAGAACTGCCCGGTTCTGAAATTCTCAGCGGTGTTCGCGGCCTGCCGGCCGTGGACAAGGAAGCGCTTAAGGATGCCATAGCCAGAGTGGCGCACCTAATGGTGAACTTCCCTCAAATAGAATCCATCGATATCAACCCTCTGCTGGTCTCATCCTCCGGCGCTCGCGCCCTTGACGCCAGAATTTTTCTCAAGGACTGAGAGGAAGTGCCGGGAAAAACTTTTTTTGCAAAAAAATCTTCCTAGCGGTATCGTCACCGAAAAGAATTTATGTAATTGTTCAGTCTAGCGATTGCCAAAAAAATTGTCCGATTCGAGGTAGCCTTACATCGTCATTCCGGCGTAGACCGGAATCCAGTTTTTTCAGCGTTCTGGACCCCGGCTTTCGCCGGGGTGACGGATCACGAAAAGGTCATTGTTTTCGGCAATTGCTATAATGGTGGCGAAAGATTGTCATTGCGAGCGCAGCGAGGTAATCCCCTCTGCTTGGGGGTTTGCCCAGTGGGACCGGCATCTTGCCGGTCATTTTCCAATAAACAGGCGAGACGCCTGTCCCACCATTCACTCCTCGCAATGACAAGTCGGGCCACTGAGCTGACAGTTCGAAATTTATCCGATTTTCGGCTTTACTTGAGGAACACGTCATGCCGCACAGAATAGAAGTGTGTTTGAAAAGGTCACTGCCCGATCCGGCAGGCCGACGACTCAGCAGACGACTTGTATCGGATCTCGGCATCAGCGTCGTGGATCTCCGCACCGCGGACGCGTACATCATAGACCGCGACCTAAGTAGCGAGCAGCTCGAACTGCTGGTTGATGAGGTATTCAGGGACCCTGTAATACAGGACGCCGCTGTGGATCGACCGGTGGATATTCCATTTGATAGGCTGATTGAGGTGGGATTTCGGCCGGGCGTGACCGATAATGTGGGCAGGACCTCGAAAGAGGCAGTGGAGAGAACCCTGGGCCTCACTTTTCAGCCCGGGGAGGGGATTTACACCCGCAAGCTATATTTCATAACAGGCGACGTTTCAACAGAGGAGGCCGCTCGCATAGCTCGGGACCTCCTCGCGAACGACTTGATACAGACTTGGAGCGTATTTTCACCGGGAGAGGAACGCCGCGAAGACACGGTCCCGCTTGTCACTTCCCGATCAGAAGCAGTGGTTCGCTCCATTGATCTCAACGTGGACGATGGGCGTCTCATGAAGATAAGCAGGGAAGGGGTCCTCGCCCTTAACCTGGAAGAGATGCAGGCCATCCGAACATATTACGGAAACCGGGAATTTATTGCATTACGTGAGCGAGCCGGCTTGGGGCCGGAGGTCACGGACTGTGAGCTGGAGGTGTTGGCCCAGACATGGTCGGAACACTGTAAGCACAAAATCTTTAACGCGTTGATAGACTACAATGAGGACAGTCGCACGCAGAAGATAGACAGTCTGTTTCGAACATTCATTCAGGGCGCCACAGAAAAGATACGATCAGAATTGGGCACAAAGGACTACTGCCTCTCGGTCTTCAAGGACAATGCAGGGGTCATTAGTTTTGACCCGGACTGGAACATAGTCTTCAAGGTGGAGACGCATAATTCCCCCTCCGCGTTGGATCCTTACGGCGGCGCTCTGACCGGCATCGTTGGGGTGAATCGTGATCCATTCGGCACGGGCCTGGGGTCGAGGCTGATATTCAATACCGACGTCTTCTGTTTCGCTCCACCGGATTACAAGGGCAAGATCCCTCCCAGACTTCTGCATCCACGCCGTGTTTTCGAAGGCGTAAGAGAAGGAGTTGAACATGGCGGGAACAAGAGCGGCATCCCTACGGTTAACGGAGCCGTAGTTTTCGATGAGCGGTATCTGGGCAAACCTCTGGTCTATTGCGGGACTGGGGGAATCATGCCGTCACAGATAAACGGCCGCCCGTCCCACACCAAGCAGGCTCGTCCCGGAGACCGAATAGTGATGACCGGCGGCCGAATCGGCAAAGATGGTATCCACGGCGCCACCTTTTCATCAGAGGAGCTGCACGAAGGCTCGCCGGTAAGCGCCGTCCAAATCGGAGACCCTATTACGCAGAAACGCATGACCGATTTCTTGCTCATGGCCCGGGACCGAGGTCTTTATACGTCGATAACGGACAATGGAGCCGGAGGATTGTCGTCATCCGTTGGCGAGATGGCGCGTGAGTCCGGTGGGGCAAAGTTGGCGTTAGACCGTGCGCCGCTAAAGTATCCCGGTCTCCAGCCGTGGGAAATACTGCTGTCCGAAGCGCAGGAGCGCATGACTGTGGCGGTCCCGCCGGACAAGATACAGGAATTCCTCTCATTGGCTGCAACTCTGGATGTGGAGGCGACCGACCTGGGTGAATTCACCGATGACGGGCTCTTCACGGTTTTGTGGGAAGACAAGGTCGTCGCCTTGTTGCCTCTCGATTTTCTGCACCAGGGTCTGCCCCGTATGCGACTGACGGCCCGTTGGAAACAGCCCGTATACGCGGAACCGTCCTTTGAACCCGCTTCTGACCTCACGTCGGACCTGTTGGAACTGATGGGTCGTTGGAACGTATGCTCGAAGGAGCGCCTGATTCGGCAGTACGATCATGAGGTGCAGGCCGGGGCAGTGGTCAAGCCTCTGGTGGGCATTAACAATGACGGCCCGGGCGACGCCGCGGTAGTTCGCCCGCTTCTGGACCGATTCCAGGGCATTGCAGTGGGCTGTGGAATATTGCCCCGATATTCGGACATCGACACGTACTGGATGATGGCCGCGTGCATAGATGAGGCTGTGCGCAACATCGTCGCGGTGGGTGCGGACCCTGACCGGATGGCCGGGTTGGATAACTTCTGCTGGTGCGATCCGGTCCAATCGGAGAAAGCGCCGGACGGCGAATACAAATTGGCGCAACTGGTCAGAGCGAATCAGGCGCTTTATGACATTACCACCGTGTATCGCGTCCCTTGCATTTCCGGTAAGGACAGCATGAAGAACGACTATCACATCGGCGAGACAAAGATCTCGATACCGCCCACAGTGCTGTTTTCAGCCATAGGAACGGTCCCGGACGTACGAATGAGCGTGACTCCTGATTTCAAAACAACCGGCGACTCGATATTTGTCATGGGTGTCACTCGTGACGAGACCGGCGGTTCGGAGTATTTCGCATCAAAGGGCTGCGTTGGTAACAAGGTCCCGAAGGTTGTTGATCCGCAAAAGGCAATTCAGATGTATCGTGACTTGCACAAGGCCATCAAAGCCGGACTGATCGTGTCCTGTCACGATCTCTCAGACGGTGGCCTTGGTGTGGCCCTTGCTGAAAGCGCCTTTTCCGGCGGTCTGGGAGCCCAGGTTTCTCTGGCGAATCTGCCGCTCGAAGGCGTGGACCGCGATGATGTGGCGCTGTTCTCGGAAACGCCGTCCAGATTTCTGGTGAGCGTGCATGCCGGCAATAAAGATAAATTTGAACAGGCCATGAAAGGATTTCCGGTGGCTCGTGTCGGCGAAGTGGTCTCAGAATCACGAATCAACGTGCTTGGCTTGAAAGGCAATCTCGTCGTGTCCGCGGACATCTGGGAATTGAAGAAAAGATGGCAGCAACCACTGGGGTTGTGAAAGGAGAATGGACCACAACCCATTTACAGAAAACCACTTCTCATTCTCCCAGCGGGGCGGGATGCGGAGGGACCGCGCCGTGCGGAACACAGGGTTTGCAGTCTTTTCTCGAGTGATGCGTTTTGCTTCACTCACCACATCCTGAACTGTTCGAGGCGTCCTTGGTGGTTGCGCTACTCGTGCTGAGGGCCGGTTTCGAGAGTTCCTACCGACATTTGTATCAACTTCGGAGGACAAATGCTTTACAGACTAACTACAGCACAGAATGTGTTCTCTAACTTGGAGCCGCTGCCTTTCTTGGACTTTTCGGAAGTTGGTAAACTTGAAAAAGACCTGGAAGTCATTATGGCTGAACATCTTTTTGAAGTTCTGTTTGAAGGAGCGGCTTTATTGCCGATATTTCAGGAAAGGGCATTACAAGCGGAAGCAGACATTTACGCTATCAATCGAGAAGGAGACCTCATAATATTTGAGCTTAAAAGGGGCTTCGCGGGTGCGGATGCTATGCTTCAGGCTTTACGCTATGGTCAGGATGCAGGACAGTGGACGTACAACAAGTTAGAAGAGAAATACAAGACCTATCGGCCTATGAAGGCCGCTGCTTTGGCAGAGGTACATAAAGAAGCCTTCAATTTGGAAAGAGCGCTACTGCCTTCCGAGTTTAACCAGCGACAACATTTTATGATAGTTGGTAATGCTTCCAACGATGCTCTTGTAAGTGCTGTCGATTACTGGAAGAAGCAGGGGCTCTCAGTAGATTTTCTGCCATATCGACTTTACCAGATATCCGGCGAATATTACTTCGAATTCTTTGCTCTACCGTACGACCGGCATCAGAACCCATCAGCAATGAAGGGCGTATTGTTCGATACAAACCGGAGCTGGGACGAGGACGCCATTTGGGAAATGGTCGAGAAATCGCGGGTGGCAGCATACGGTGACGTCAAGCATGTTATTGAGTACTTAAGCCCACAAGATATCGTTTTCTTCTGTCACAAGGGGATGGGGATCGTTGCAGCAGCTGAAGTGTTGTTTGGCCAGGCAAAAGACGATGGACCGAGTGAGAGATATCGAGACGTTCGGTTCCTGACGGCTGTACCCAATCGTGGCCAGGAAATTACCAAGTACATGCCATTTGGTGAGGTTTCTCAGGTGACAGGAAAGTCCTTTTTTTGGGCACGTACCATCAAGGTCCCTTATCTTACCAAAGACGAAGCACATCATTTGCTGGCCGAATTGAAAAGAGTGCTATAGAGCGCCGCGTTGTTTCCTGACTGCTGGCCTTTTCATTGACGTCAGCGCCGCTGGTCAAAAGGCTGATGACTTTTTCCAGTTGTCCCCTCCGGGCTGCTTGCAGCAACTCCTGATTCTTGTCGCCGCCATTGGCAAAGTCCACAGAGGCGGCCAGCACAAGAACGATCTCTATAGACAGCAATCCCGTCATGACTCCAGGAATACCAGCCTGCTTTGCAGACATCACGTGTCCCTCTGTTATCAGGTTGATTGTCGCTTTCTCGTCCTTAGTTATAATTGGGCGGAAATCTAAAGAAAGTGTATCATCGGGTTAATAAGAAATTCTCATCTTTCTCTCAGGATGGCTCCTGGATTCCGGCCTGCGCCGAAATGACGAGATCCGATCCCCCTAAACAGACAAACATTTTGGCAATTAGCACAAGGTTTATTGTCGGCCCACAACAGCCACCTGGATGCCGCTGCCGCCGTCCACGGGGCATATGTTTCGTTCAAGGTAGGCAGTAACAGGAAATAAAGGGCAAGTATTGCCGGGCACGAGGAATCGAGGCAGCTTTTCCCCCAACAGTTCGGATCGTCCGGTCCCGAATTGTCCGGCCAGAAGAGGCTCGCCGCGGACAGGTAATCGGGGATCAAGGGGAATTTTGATGTTTCTAATTTCCCCCGATCTCTCACAAACAACAATTATGTGCTGAACGTTTCTTTGCTGTTCCCATTGGTCGGAACCCTGGAAGAATCGCTGACGGTATCCGCATGACGGGCAGTAGAACTCGAGAATATCAACCTGAGCCGAGGACGCGGCCGGTAAGGCAGCGATAATTATTAGAATCAGAACCAGAACTCTTGCTGATTGCCTACCAATCATCCGACTGCATCCTCCACCATGATGTCGAAATCGCACTGGGCTTTTAATTGGAAAGGCGATCAAAAATCAAGTTTTTTATTAACTTGCCCAACGGCTTCGGACCTGTTCAACTATCTCCTCATGGAAGTTCATGATTTCTTCCAGCGTGCCCGGCGAGGCTGATGGGATGCTCTGAAGAGATTCCTGCACAATCCAAGCAATCTTGCTGAAGGGTATTTTGCCTTGCAAGAAGAGTTCAACAGCGACTTCGTCGGCCGCGTTGAGGACTATAGCCGGCCCTGTCCCCTCCTGCTCCAACACCGAGAAAGCAGCCTGCAAGAGAGGGAATCTGTCGTAATCCGGCGACATGAACGTTAAGGAACCGATTTTGGGAAAGCTGACAGGCGCGGCACCGGACTCTATCCTTCGGGGAAAGGCCAGAGCATAACTAATGGGCAGCCTCATATCCGTCGGTCCCAACTGAGACAAAATGGAACCGTCAGCAAACTCCACCATAGAATGCACAATACTCTGGGGGTGGATTACTACCTCGATCTTTGTTCCCGGCACATCAAACAGCCATCTTGCTTCGATTACCTCAAATCCTTTGTTCATGAGTGTAGCTGAATCGATTGTTACCTTGGGGCCCATTTTCCAACGCGGATGGTTGAGAGCCTGGTCTCGGGTCACATCCGCAAGCGCGGCCGACGGTAGATCGAGAAACGGCCCTCCGGATGCCGTAAGAATGATGCGTCTTATCTCGGCTTCACCACTGCCCTGCAAACACTGGAATATCGCGGATTGCTCGGAGTCCACAGGCAGCAGTTGCACGCCTTTCTTTCTTGCCCTCTCCATGAAGAGGCCGCCGGCCATCACCAGGACTTCTTTAGTGGCCAGCGCTACGTCTTTGCCGGCTTCCACCGCGGAAAATGTGGGGATAAGGCCGGTGCTGCCGGGGAGTCCCGCGACAACCAGTTGGGCATCCGGAATAGTCGCGGCGCGAATCGTTCCTTCGATGGAGTGCTCAATACGAAGTGGCGGTGAATAATCTCTCAAACGCCGCTTCAATTCGTCGGCGGTTTTTGAGTCGACGCACGAAACCAGCGTCGGCTTGAATTCCCTGATCTGCTGTTCAAGGAGACGGGTATTGGAACCGGCCGCAAGTGAAGCAACTTTGAACAGGTCCGGATGAAGTCTCACTATTTCAAGGGCCTGGACACCGATGGAACCGGTGGACCCGAGTATTGATATGACCTTCATGAAATCACCGCGGAGCCGGCAAGCACCAGGAAATGATAAGTGGCTGGAAAGGCGAAGATAAGGCTATCCGCGCGGTCCATGATCCCCCCGTGACCGGGCAGCAGGGAGCCGAAATCTTTAATTCCCAGCCGTCTCTTGATTGCCGACGCGCACAAGTCCCCCACTGGAGCGATCAGGGCAATCAGTAGCGTTAATATAATAAGCAGGTCGTATGATGGGAGCCCCGGCACCACCATCTTCATAGCGAACATTCCCAGGAAGTTCGCTGCCGCTCCCCCAAAAAGGCCTTCAATTGTCTTCGCCGGGCTCACATGCCTGGAGAACCTGTGCGTGCCCAAATATTTCCCGGCAAAATAGGCCCCGGCATCACCGAGTGATACCACCAGCAGGACAAAAAAGATCCACACAATGCCCATTTGCAAGCGGCCCAGCAAAATCGCATGACCCAAAGGTGCCACGATATAGGCTGTCACGAAGGTCATTTGAACAACTGAGTCAACGGTGTTCTCAATCACATTGTAGAGAAAAAGGTGGATCACCAGGATCAGTAGCGGGAACAAGACTATTATTGCGAAGAATGCTTTTTGCGGCAACAGATAGAATGCAACCAAGATCGAGAAGCCGGTGAGAAACATCAATACCCGGCTTGCAGTCGTTTTCAAACCGGACAGATGCCTGGAAAGCTCTGAGACCGCACAGGCTGAACAACCCACAACCAGTAACACAACGCCTTCCAGGCCGCCGAAAATGAGGACGGGGACAAGAATTACAATGACCAACGCAGCGGTAAGGATGCGAGTGCGCAGCATCAGGAAGCCCCTTCATTCGCGTCGACCTGTTCGGGGATCATGCCGAATCTGCGCTGTCGAGAACGATAGGCCTCTATAGCGGCCATGAACGTGTTCTCGTCAAAATCGGGCCACAGGGTGGGAGTGAAAAATAGTTCGGCATATGCCAACTGCCACAGCAGAAAATTGCTGATTCGCAGTTCACCGCCGGTGCGAATGAGCAGGTCCGGATCGGGCAGTCCGTGGGTGTTCAGAAGCCCTGCAAATGCCTCTTCGGTGAGATCCTCCCTCTTGAGGGCGCCGGACGTGATGGCCGCCGCCGCTCTGAGCGCCGCGGAGATGATGTCCTGACGCCCGCCGTAAGACAGAGCAATGATTAGGAGCATCTTTTTGTTTCCAGCGGTTTTCTCGGTGGCGGCTTGTATCTTTGAGACCAACTCGGAAGGCAGGCGATCCAACTCCCCGATAGTCCTCAACCGAATATCATTGGCATGAAGCTCCTCCAGTTCCGAATCGATGAACTGAGAAAGTAATTTCATCAGTCCGGTCACTTCCCCGTGAGGTCGCCGCCAGTTTTCGGTGGAGAAGGCGTAAAGAGTCAGAAATTCTATACCATTTCGACGACAAAACTCTACGGCCCTTCTGACTGCTTTGGCGCCTTGTCGATGACCTTCCAGCCGAGGCAAGAAGCGTTGACGAGCCCACCGGCCGTTACCATCCATGATGATCGCCACGTGGCGAGGCCAATCCAAGGTTTGCTCTTGAGATGAAACCAAGGAGTTCTCCCAAAGGATTATGAAGTAAACTGAATAGGTTGCCGATATTTGAGGGGGCTGGAGATCTCACCGGCCCGCTCACGATTATATTACTCCTGGCAGGAGCCGTCAGATCTCCATAATCTCGGTTTCTTTTTCGGCTATGATGCTGTCCATCTTGGCTATGAATTGATCGGTGGCTTTCTGGACGAGTTCCTGGGCCTTATGCATGTCGTCTTCGGAGATCTCTTTTTCCTTTTTCATTTCCTTAAGCGTTTCATTGGCCTCGCGTCTATGATTCCGCACCTGGACTTTGAATTCTTCCCCCAATTTCCGCACCAGTTTGACCAAGTCTTTCCGCCTATCTGCCGTCAATGGAGGCAGTACGATTCGGACCACTTTGCCGTCATTGGTCGGGGTCAAACCCAATTCCGATTTCAAGATCGCCCTCTCTATTTCCTGCAGCGCGCCCGCGTCCCAGGGCTGAATTACTATCTGCCGGGGCTCCGGTATGGAAAGTGTGGCCAGTTGGTTGATCGGGGTAGGGGTACCGTAATACTGCACCATGATTCCATCCAACAGCGCCAGAGACGCCCTTCCGGTTCGGATTCGCTTGAGTTCCCTTCGAAAGGCGTCAGCGGATTGTTCCATGGATGCTTTGGTCTCTTTGTGAAGATCGTCGATCATGCGTCCCTCTCAAGTAATCACAACTGCTTACGCCAATCCTTCGTCCCATTCCCCGCGAGCATATTTCGAGCGCCATCAGCCGACAATTGTCCCGACTTTTTCTCCTGAAAGTGCTCTCAGTATATTACCGTCCTCGTGAAGGTTAAGCACCACGACCGGGATCTTCTTCCTGGCCAGGATCTCGATGCAAGTTGCATCGATGACTCCCAGCCTCCTTTCCAGTACTTCGGCCGGGCTAATCTTCTCAAAAAAGACGGCATCAGGGTACTTTCTGGGATCTCTGTCAAACACACCCCGCACCTGGGTTGCCTTAACCATCACATCCGCGTTTACCTCAACCGCCCTCAGAGCAGCCGCAGAGTCTGTGGTGAAACACGGATTGCCGGTCCCGCCGGAAAAAACCACCGCCATGCCGTTTTGGAGATAATTCAGGGCTTTTTCCATATCAAAAGCCTGTACAAAGCCTCCTACGGGAAACGCGCTCATGACGCACGCGGAAACGCCTGATGTCTCGAGGGCGGAGCGCAGAGCCAAAGCGTTGAGGACCGTCGCGATCATCCCCATCTGATCGCCAACAAGAAGCGGGACCCCAAGTGAAGCGGCATCCGAGCCTCGCAAAATGTTTCCGCCACCCACCACGATCCCTAGTTCATGTCCCTCTCGATGCGCCTGTGCAATCTGCCCGGCAATCCTTGCGGTCTTGGCGGTGTCCCAACCATAACCGCGGTCGCCGGCGAGCGCTTCGCCGGATATCTTCAACAGAGCGCGGCGATATCCACCAGAAGCGGCCATGATTCTACTGAAGCTCACCCAGTTGGAAACGAACGAACCGGCCTACGGTTATGTTTTCACCCAATTGAGCGATGTATTCCTTGATCAGATTACCTACGGTCTTGTCGGGATCCTTCACAAAGTTCTGTTCCAAAAGGCACTCTTCTGAATAAAACTTCTTCAGTTTTCCCTCGGCAATCTTTTCGAGAATCTTTTCGGGCTTGCCCGCGTCTTTCGCCTGACTCATAAATATCTCTTTTTCCTTGGCGATCACCTCGATGGGGACATCTTCCGGAGAAACCCAGCGCGGCGCGGATGCTGCCACTTGCATGCAGAGGTCCTTGGCCAGTGTGGCGAACTGATCGGTTTTTGCCACAAAATCGCTTTCGCACTTGAGTTCGACCAGGACGCCGATTTTAGCATTTGAGTGGATGTAGGAAGCGATTCTGCCCTCGGAGGTGGCCCGCCCCTCTCGCTTGGCTGCTTTCAGTGTCCCCTTCTTGCGCAGGTACTCGACTGCCTTCTCAAGGTCTCCTTTGGTTTCTTGCAAAGCCTTTTTGCAGTCCATCATTCCAAGACCGGTTTTCTCACGGAGATCTTTTACCAGTTTGGCCGATATTTCCATAGGATATCTCCTGTCATCGAATTATTTCGTAAGATTATGGCTGCAACCGCGCTCGATCCGGCGAGCCGTTTGTAAATCCTTGGAGTGAAACGTCACATACAAAAAATGAAGCGGGTCGTGTTATCGGTGAAGCGCGTCCCGCTCTATCCGGAATCTACTGTCCTTACGCCGAACTTCAGGCCCTGACCGATTGTTGTTCGGGCCCATCGGTCTCAGACCCTTTTTCCTCGGCGGTTTCGTCGGGCTCTTCCGTTTCTTCCGGTGTCTCTTCCTCTGCGGAAGCGATCTGTTCGGGTTCTGCTTCCGCTTCCTCGGATTCCGTCAGTTTGGTTTCTACAGCCATCTCGGCTTCGCCGACATCTTCCCTCAGGGATGCTTCATATATCGC
>DATJPW010000256.1:0-15436 GCA_035506215.1 Desulfomonilaceae bacterium | reverse complement strand
ATTTGTCGGGATCAGTGATCCCAAGCCCAACTACAGCGCTGTTCCATGCATTAGGCCGAAAACTGGTTTTTGCCAGTTCACTCTCGGATTCGGCGGTGAAAAGGACCGCCAGTGCATCGCGGAGGACCGGATACTGAATGGGCCAGTAGAGCATTTTCTTAATGTGCTTGAGCGGATATTTCTGGTAAAACCATGGATCAAGCTGGCCATGTACAAAGATTCCATAAGGTCTTCGGGTTTGCCGCGCCACGAGACGAAGAGCCACACTGGGGAATGTCCATAGGCCGTGCATGACAATGCCATCGAATCGGCCCGCATTTTTGCGGAGCCAGCGCCACAACCTCGGTGAGAATCCGTACCTTCCTAGATAGGGTTGACCAAGGGCATGCACTGGACAAGGAATACCGCTCAGAAAGGGCTCTGCCGGGTCGTCTAGGCAAACCACCTCGATCCTGGCACCTCCCTCGAGAGAAACTTT
Organism: Desulfomonilaceae bacterium; assembly: GCA_035506215.1. Lineage (GTDB taxonomy): Bacteria > Desulfobacterota > Desulfomonilia > Desulfomonilales > Desulfomonilaceae > DATJPW01. The sequence goes on along the minus strand of DATJPW010000256.1, from coordinate 14,958 downwards.
TGCAAGCTGGCGCACAGCCTCCGGCGGACCACCATCCGCTGGAGAAAGAGTAGTGATTACGTGCAAGGTTTGCATGCAGTTTAGGGGCTGTGGCCTGGCAATTTGAAATCCCGATTAGGTGCGATACCCACTTACAGCTTTTTCCATGTTCACTTGAGCATCCATGCGGACTACGTCTAGTTTGAGGAGAATTGAAGATTTATCGAGCCTGGGTAGCCTCAAAACAGCAGTTCCTAAGGACCAATGATAGGTAATCGATCGCTGTAGCGGAAGATTAGAGGCACCAGATGCCTTGCCCTCCAGTACCGTGGTACGAACCGCGTTGGGTTAGAAACGCAGCGTAACAGCCAGCCAAGACCTATATGATCTGCCCAAGCAGGAATCCTGACTTGGTCTCCGGTAAGAAAGCCAATCGCCGCGCCAATGCAGTGGATCCTGGGGAGATAACTTAGTCTCTGTTTAAGATAGAAGCCAAGCGGCTCCTGAACTCCGCCGCCGATTCCAAGAACCACGTGCCCCGGACGCCTGCGCTCGATGAGTTGGAGCAGGGCAGGATCTTGAATGCAGCCATTGTAGAGGGGAGCGACATAAACGTCCGCGTAGCTCACCCCGCTTCCCTGTTCCCGAAGCCAGCGAACGGTTCGCTCTGCGTTATCTTGATTCGGCAGGACCCACAAAGTGCTGCCGGGCAGCCGGAAATCGCTCTGCAGCAGCAGTGTTCGCAAATACTTTAGTCCGGAAAGTTTGGAGATCTTTGGACGGTACAAGATATTCCACAAGAGCACCATCAATCCGCTGTCGGCGATGGCAAGATCTGCGCCCAGCAGCGCCTCGCGATAGACGGAATCCGTAGCGAGATTCCGCAGACCGGGGCCTGAAGGAACAACGACAAGGCCGCCGCTCTCGGACACGAGGTCAATCACCTGCTGAGCTGTCCCAACAACAAATCGAATGCCCAGAATCCTCTGGAATCGTACCGTCGCGCTCAAACGACTCTTGTCCTCCCAAAATCAGTCAAACCGTTCCTCATTCTAACTTGATTCTGAATGAGCTCAACAAGAAGCGATCTCTTCAAGCGAATTGCAGGCAGTCCACGGTAAGTTTGTGCTTCATGAATGCTTCAATTCAACCGTGTTGTAGGATCCAATCTACGGTAGCACGAACACCCTGCCTCAGAGTGTAGGGTGCGGGACCTACCGCATCACATGTTGCCGACATATCGTAGTTCATCGGTGTGACCAAATTATTCAGACGGAAAGATGTAATCGGAGGGTTCGAGACACCTATTCCTTTGAGCACATCTCCGGCATGGGCTAAGGCCCGCAGCAGAAACATTGGAACTTGCCGGACAGGCCGCGCTCCGAAGGCTTCTTGAATTAAGTTAGCGAACTCCAAAAGATCCATGCTTTTGTCGTCTGAAACATAGAAGGTTCGCTTATCGACTCGCCTGGAGTCCACGCTCAGAAACTGACGTATCTGATAAACAACATTACCGACATATCCATAAGATTTACTGATCCGCCTGCCCTTCGGATGTACATAAAGCCCCTTCCGCACGGTATCAAAAAACATCCGATAAGGGATTCTGAACCATGGTCCCCAGATCGAAGTTGGTCGAACTATCACCCACGGAATATGCAATTCGCTTGTGCGAACAATCTGTTCCGTCCTCACTTTGCTTTCGCCGTAGAAAGTGAAGGGGGAATATTCATCGTCTCGGAGCGGGCAAACCTCCGTTCGATGCACGTAGCGGCTAGACGCAAAAACCGCCCGAGTCGCCGCATCCACTGACTGAATAACGTCAATCACATTCTGTACGCCGATTGTATTGGCGTCATAATCCGCCAGGCTGTTGCCTTCCAAGTCGGTTCTGGCCGCCAGGTGCACAATCAATTCCGGCCGGAATTCTTGAACAGCCCCGCGCAGAGCAGCGGCATTCCGAATGTCGCCCTTGCAAAAAAAAGAATTCTGCTCTGGGTTCTGCGGCGGAGCCAAATCGAAGTTCAGTATCTGAAAGTCATCATTGAGAAAGCTCTCGATCAAATTCGTCCCGATAAAACCAGAACCGCCGGTCACAAGAACACGCGCCATTCAATCTCCTCTAACTAGGTTGATATGCTACCTAGCAGTCCCTCAAGCGATCGCCGAACCGCTGCGTCGATATCATGACCTAAAAACCGCTGCTTTAGGTTGTGACGAAACAGGCAGATCTGGAGTAAATAGATAGGTGCGATCATCAGCATAAATCGGGTCCAATTCACCTGGAATCGGCTCGATCGCCGCTCCACGCGGCGAGTACCCCAACGAGGTAATGATATCCAGCAGCTTCGGTCTTGAAACACCTGAATGAATCTCCACCAGCAACTTTGGATGGTATCGCTCCACCAAAGATGCCATTCCCTCCAAAACTTGTATCTCCGTACCCTGGACGTCAATCTTGATCCCGTCAATGTGCAAATCAGTTCCAGCAATTCGGGGCCAAAGCCACTCCAGACGGCAGCTCATGAACTGATATCGGAAATCCGTGGCGCTGAACCTATGTCCTTCAAAAACTCCTCCTAGCATCCCTCTTAAGGATCGTAGAGTTTCGACAGTCACGTCCGTGCAATTTCCCAACGCTGTTGGAACCACGGTCAATTGCGAAAAACTGTTAAGAAAACCTCCTCTAGAAAGACAGCCTGCTGTTTCCAGCATGGGCTCGAACGCGAATACACGGCCTGACGCACCTACCAGCTTGCATAAGGCAATCGCCGTATAGCCATAATGTGCGCCAACATCCAGCCATGTCTCCCCTTGCTTGACGTTTCTCGCAAAACACTCGAGCAAAGGCCGTTCCGTTTGGCCCAGAATCGCTCCTGGATAATTGTGCCACGAAGTCACAATCACACTGCCGCGGAGTGGTCCCGCTAGTATCCTGTGTCGTCTTAGGGATCGCGGCAACAGATATCTCAATGCTTCCTTGATACGTCTATTCATTGTCCTGCTCAGTTCGTTTTCATCCGTTCGCAGTGGTTTCGATTTGCTGTTGAATCGTTTGCAGTAATCGCTTTCTAGATCCACAGGGAGATTCCGCCCTTTTCTTGGCCGGCCATGTAGCGACACCACAAAAGGTCGTCTTCTCCTACAACTTCCGTTCGATATTCGACCTCAGTTCGGTCATGAAAATCTCCAGATAAAACGCAATTACATAAACTCGCCCAATGCTCCTCTCCTAAATCCGATGCAGTGACATCCGAAAAACTGCCTACCTGGAGAATGGCCGCGAAACCGGGCCTCGCCGGATCCGTTCCCAAGTGTCAATTGGGTTCAGGACCTTCCGCAGAAAGTGACAACCAAAAGTTAGGGCTTGATCGTACCTTGTAGGCTGCCTCCCCTTTGCCCGCGAAAACATCTCAATAAAGGTCCGATGTGCCAGCTCTCCATTGCTCTGCGAGATCGTGATGCTCTCTGGATGAACACGGTATGCGCTCCAGAATTCTTTTGTGACGGCAAATTTGCCACCGCCACGCGCCATGTCGAGAAAAAGCTCACCATCCCAACAGATTCTGTTCTCTACCCGGAACCCCCCGACTCGCTCAAAGATTCCCCTCCGAAAGAAGGTGGACTGTTGAATGAGGAAGACCCCGCGATAGATGCAGCGATTGAGGGACATCCGGTCAGAATATAGGCGCCTGAGAATGCTATCGTCCGGGCCAATTAAGTTACCATGCCCGCTCACCACATCGACATCCTCGTGGCCACCAAAGAACCGGACCACAGACGACAATGCTCCCGGCAGCAGCAGATCGTCGGAATTCAAGAAACCGAAAATCTCCCCGGTCGCTTCTGCAAATCCGTGGTTCAATCCATCCGCAGCTCCGAGGTCGGGCTGAAAGATCACTTTTGAGATTCTGGACCGGTAGCGATCTATGATTTCTCTGCTGCCATCTGTCGACCCAGGATCGACCACGATATATTCAACGTTCGAGTAATCCTGAGCGAGTACGGACTGAATGGTTCGCTCCAGGAATTCGGCCTGATTAAAAGAGATAGTGACGATGCTGACTCTAATCATCGATTTGTCGTCGTCCTTCAGTTTCAGAGCGGTTATCGGGTCAGCCCGCCTCCCGCGCCCGAGGAAGCCAGGAGCCTCAATAGGATCACCGCCTCCCGAAGCTCTTCCCAGCAGAATTACTTTTAATTCTATGCGTGTGACACCTATGAATTCACAATCGCGGAATATTACTCGAGTCTTGTAGGCTGCTGTCCCTTGGTTGTTCAATTGCTTGATGAGGACATGTAAGGGTGATCTTACTGCTGTTTAAAGCGGCGGCGGATGCCAAGCATATATTTAGTAATGTACTTAAGTTTAAAGTATTGAAGCTGTCCAATGCCACTTGCAGCGGCATTCACAAATAGGACATCTGTGTTGTCGAGCGAGAAGTTGATTACCAGGAATCCAAGGCCGCGCAATCTCCGTTTTATCGATTCCACATTTCGACTTTGCTCTGGGTAAATGAAGTCGTGAAATTCAACCGTAATTTGCACGCATTTTCGAAGGTCTGCGTCAGAGGCCGACTCAAACATTTCAATCTCCGCGCCTTCTATGTCGACCTTCATCAAATCAATACTACCCCCTCCAATCTTTTCCAGCACGCTCCGCAAATCGAGAACTTCCACGTCCTTCTCTGAGCCAAGAATATCACCTTCTTTCTCATAAAGTAGGCTTGCACAACGGGTGCTGAATTCTCGCAGTCGCGCTCGTCCATTCCGTCCGCCTACAGCGAACGGCAGAAGTGTAAGTCCAGGCGAAAGCGCTATACTGGCTCTCAGGTCAGACAGAGGTTCTGCAGCGAATACGCGGCACGAATATCTGGATATCATTTCACGAGAAAACTCGCCTTTGTTTGCCCCGAGATCAAGGACTGTTGAGTCGGGGCCCAATAATCCCGGCAAGTATGTGTGAAAGCACCGGCGGTCAACGCTTTTCGCTCTCTGCATCATTCGCGTAGATTGCCCAATCATAGATCTCCTGCCTCCCGGCGCAACGCAGAGATTTCTGCCTGCAACCTTACGACTGACCGAGCAAACCTTTGTAGAGACTTGAAAGTTGGTCGCCGTAGTCGCACTGTCTATATTTCGTTTTTACAAACTGAGCGTTGTTCCTGCCAATCTCGGAAACCCTATCTCGATGTTGATACGCATACTCAATTGCTTCCGCCAACGACGCGCTATCTCCAGGCGGGACAACGGCGCCGTGAATCCCGTCCGCAACAATCGAACCGCTGTTAGGAGTTGTGATGACATAGCAGCCGCACGCGAGTGCATCGAAGACAACTCTGGCAGACCCTTCAGAAAAAGACGGAAAGACGAAGACATCGGCCCTCGTCATCGCTAATGCAAGGTCGCGCAGGGTCAAGTAACCTAAGTAATTCACACGCGGGTCGGAGAAGAAGCTCCGGCTTCGCTTTATAAGGGCTGGGCTCACTTGGGCTGCAACTTCAAGCCGCCATGGCAGGTTGTCAAGGCGGCCCATTGCGTCCATAAGGATCTCTACACCTTTGCGTTTCTCGAAGGCTCCCGCAAACAGCAGGCGGAATTCATCCGACGCAGTCTCCCGCGCTGGTACATTAGCCAGAAAGGCATCGTCGATCCCCAAATAAATGGTGTGAATTGGAACACGATCGTAGCCGCAATGCTTAAAAGTGTCTTTAACGAAACGCGAGTTTACCAAAACCGCATCAGCCTGCTCTATATCACGAAGAATATGCCCCCAAAATGGACCGACATTCACCATCTCCTCAGGGGAAGGCATTCTTCCCATATTCTTCACAAGCGCTTCAACCGTCGAAGGATGCGCGATCGAATGGTCGCACAAGGTGAACATGCCGTGTTTTCTCGCCACTTCGACCGACTTACCTCCAAATCCTGCGCGATAGTGGTAAATCCGTGCCCCTTCTGCCGCAGCCCGTTCAACGTGGCGACAAGCCAGCCGTCCATAGAAGCGTAGAGACTCGACCTCAGCGGCCCGACTGCGACAAAGAGCTCCGAGCACATGCAGCGCCTCCGAAGCGAAAAGTGGATGAACGAGCCCTTCCGGGATCTTGTCCCGTCTCGCGGCTAGCCGATTAGCTTTAGCGTTATCCCTTATATATCGGAGGGATAGTATTCTCCGAATGAATGGAGTTGGATAAGCTCCCGTCAGAAACGAGGATAATAACTGCCGTCGCTCCGCTTCTGACGCGGCCACTGACAAGTAGAATTTGGAAAAACCGTTAGAGATGATTACCATAATCTTTTTGAAATGGTCTCGATCGTTCTGGGTCCAATGAAAGTTATTTGGCTTGACATTAGAGCTACCTTAATCAACACCTTACGCGCCTAACGAAGTCTTCGGTTGTTGCTCTAACTCTAGAGTGGATGGCCTCAACAAAGGAAGGCACAGCAGAGCGAGCGTGAACTCTATGCGGTTGTCTTGCAGGAGCGCTAGCGAGTGAGGCAGTACACAGCTGCTCGTGCATTAGTCCTCCATTAGAAGACCGATGCCGGCGCCGTCCAATCCCAACCGGACATAAGAAAGTATGCCCTGAGCAGGACGAGGGTCGTCGCGGCGAAGTAAACTACAGTCTGTCCCCGTGGCGTTGCGTGCAAGCGGCACCACCTCAGAGGCGTTTCAGAAGGCGTTGGAGTGGCATCATAATCGGATTAGCTCAGCGGAACATCGGTGTTATGCTCATCCGCGGCCAATTCCTTCATCCACTTAGTCACTTCGGCAAGACCAACCAGAAGACTCGTCCTGCTCCGCCAATTGAATTGTTGCGTTGCTCGCGTAGAATCCAGAACAATGGCGGGAATATCGAATTCTCTCGCGCGTTCCATCTTGATGATGGGACGAATCTCGAGTACTTTGGCCAAAGACTCCACAAGCTCAATTGTGCTGACACCAACGCCACTGCCCAAATTGAAGGTCCCGGAACACTCTCGCGTAGCCGCCATGCAGCAAAACCTTGCAACAGCCTGTACCTCAATATAATCACGTACAGTACTGCCCCAAATCGTAATCGGCTGCTGATGCAGAATCCTCCATCCCAATATTGGCACTGCACCTTGTGTACCAAAAGGAGACTGGCGAATACCAAATGGATTAGAGGGTCGCACGATTACGGCATCGATACCGTAATAATAAGAAAGGCTTAGCAAATACTTCTCAATGGACAGCTTTATTATCCCATAGGACCCCAGAGGATTAGTCGGGTCAGACTCTTTTATAGGCAGGCTGTTGGCAATTCCATAGACCTTGCCTCCGGACGACATAAATACGATCTTACTAACCCGGTGCTTGATACAGGCTTCAAACAACCCCACGGAATCTTGCAGATTTCGCAGATCATTTTCAGGTATACCTGCAGCGTTGAGGGTGAGGCCGTAATTCGCCAAATGAATCATTGCGTCCGGCTTACCCCTCAGTGCTCTTTCAATGTCGTCCGTGTCGCCAAAGCTGCCTTGGAAATAACGAACTTCTGGAAGCGAAGGGCGAAACCTTTCCGGACTCACATCAAGAACAGTAACCTGCACTTTATCGGCAAGCAATGCGTCAACCACGTGAGATCCAATAAAGCCATTTCCCCCGACGACGAGTACATGCATGATTCTCGGTCCCTCTCGCAGCCTGTAGCTCACAATGGAACTGACGCGAGCTCAGACTCGGTATCTTTAACCCCATGCTTCTTCGCTCTGCCTTACATCTAAGACAAAGCGACTTCCAACTGCCACAAACCAGCGACCAAACACGTGCACCCTGCCACTGAGAAGAATGCGTTAACGAGTCCATCTGATCTACTCGCGTCTGGCAACTGGCCGATTGGCTCTGGCATTACTTTTTGCATACGCAGACAGTTGGAGACCGCCGGTCGAACAAGCCGGTTTGACCTTACGAACGGACAACCGTCTCATACAGCTGTAGATATTGTTCAGCCACCACCGGATACGAGAACCGCGCCACGGCGGCTTTTCGTGATTGAGCGCTCAACATGGTGCGGCGCTCGGTTCCGTCCAGTACCCAGCAAATCCCCCGGGCCAGATCCTGGGTGTCGAAAGGTTGCGCTAGGTAGCCCGTCGCTCCGTGTTCAACGAGGTCAGATAGGCCGCATACTTTGAAGGCGACGAGCGGAGTACCGCATGCCTGTGCCTCTATCCCGATGTTGGGGAGATTATCTTGCCGGGAGGGCACTACCACCGCGTCAGCCGCATTGTAGTGTAAGCAAAGGCTAATATCGTCATGCAAATGCCCCACAAAGTGAATAGGGAATCCAAGATCCACGGACTCCTTCGGAGGAGATTGCCCGATAACTACCAGCCCAAGTCCGGGTATCTCACCGCGCAAATCATCGAGTGCGCCCCTCAAAAGGTCAAACCCCTTACGGGGGTCGCGCGTGCCACCGAATGCGCCGAACAGCACCAATGGCCCCTCGCTGGGTAGGCTTAGCATACTCCGCGCCAGCGTTTTATCGATCGGTCGCCACATCTCAGTGTCGATTGAATTTGAAATCACACTCACTGGCCAATCGCGCATAATGGCACTGTGGCGGGCACAATCGGCTAACCAATGACTGGGCGCGACAATGTGAATAGGCCGACGCCAGTGACTTACCTTTCGCTGCCAGATCCATCGATTAAGATCAAATCCCGACTCGCAGGTTGGCCGATTACTTCGCAGATACCCGTCGCGCCAACGGAAATCATCGGTAAAGTGCTCTGCTCCTGAAAATGCCCACATATCATGCAAGGTCCAAACGACCGGGCCCCCTAGCCTCCCGATGTCGGCAATCGACATCATCTCTCCCGCCACCCAATGGAGATTGATGACATCAACGTCTAAGCGGTTTAGTACTTTCGGCCATCGAGAGGGGAGCACCGCAGGGCAACAGCGGGTCCGTTTATCCATGCAGAGGACACGCGTCAGAGATACCCCCAGAGAGTGGCGGAGTCCATCGATTCTGCTCCTCAACGCGCCGCCGAGTGCCTCTACCGTCCAATCTCCTGTTGTCGCGTTGACTACAAGCATTCGCGAGTCGGTCCCATGTTGGCGGAGAGCGTGGTGAATGCGATAGGCCGCGCGACCAGCGCCGCCAATATCAGAGTGATTAATCTGAGCAACTTTAATCTGGAATCTCCATGCGCGTTATTGTGGCTAACCCCGACACATGCCAAGTACGCGCCAAGGTTGATAAGACGAGGGCTCGGACAGCTTATGGTGTTGTGATTTGATTAGTTGAGAACTAGTTTCAGCTAGGCGGACTTTGTTTCCGATATGTCGCCACAACCGTGTGTCCCCTGGGCCGAATCACGGGGTCTTCAAAAATTGGGGAAGCCAAGCCCGCCAGGAGGTTAGCGCATTTGCCGACGAGCCTGGAGGCGAACGACCGGTCCACTATCTCTTCGCTTCGGTTAAATAAGGCATTGATCCTTTTTCTAATCATTACGCTCACGCATCCTCGCAAATGTATGTCAGATACCAATTCATGCTCAATGGCGACCAAGCTGACCGGGAAAAAGGTTGGAATCGCTTCTAGCGTTTTATCAGGCCACCGGGTCATGTGGTGTGGGGGCAGATTCAATGTATCATTCTGGGCAAACCGCATGAAAGAATCATCGCTCGGAACACCATAGATTAGTAGCCCGCCCACCTCGAGACAATCGATGCATGCAGCTATAAAGGAAGCCGGTTGAGGAACATGCTCGAGGACCTGAAATGCACAAACAACCTGATACGCTGATTTGTGGGTCAGCGAGTGTTCTTGAACAGATTGAGCGCGGACATCGAGATCGCCAGCTCTCGCAACCTCTACTGCGGACTCGGAGTATTCTAGACCCGTATAGTGAACTCCAATAAGTCTCTTGGCAAACCGCCCTGAGCCGCAACCGACCTCGAGAAGACGCGCGCCTCGCGGTATCCGTTTCATGGCCATTTCGTACTCTTCCTTGTCTTCCATGTAATACCAATCGAAGGACTGCAGGCTTCTATAAAATGCCGGCGATCCTGGTAGCATGGGCTCGAAGAAGCAAAGGAAGCAATTACGACAGCGGTGAACATAAATCCACTGTTCACCTCTGAACTCCCTGCTCACCAGGTCACGTTGGCACTCTATCCATAATTTGGTGATTGTGCCCGTCTCAAGCCTTGTCTGGCGAAACGTGTCGATACTTCCACAAAGAGGACACTTAGGTTCAGCTGCGACTTCCATTTGATAAGAGTTCAAAGGTTCCTTCCAAACATCAAATCGTGCCTCTTCCATTCACAATCTCTTGTCTCGTCAACTTCGCTCACCGAATTCGATTCACAATTGCTTTGACCGGCATCGAATGAAGCGTCCTGGAATCCGCGGGATCTTGTTCAAAATCCGACGAGAAATTGATGGCGGAAGCATGCCTTGAACCAGCAATCTGTCAAGACTACGCATAGGTATCAAACTCGTGGGGTGTCGAAGTGGAAACTCCATTGAACGACTTGGAATTATAGATCGAGGATCGGCTCGTATCGTGTGAGTTGCACCCTCTCCAAAACCGATGTTGGTGACCATATTGACACGGGGGACGATGATCAGTGAGCTGTTCTTCAACCCTGTGTAGGTCCACTGATAGTCCCATGTGTCTGGACCTCTCTTTTCGTGCATGGAATCAAAAATGCGCGTCCAAAACTCAACAGCCTTCTGTTTGTCGAAGACCTGTTTCAAAATCTGTCGTTTCTTGAGTTGTGGCCAATCTCTAAGATCACGATCGTAGCGACGCCATTCCGATCTCCAGGTCGCCCATCCCCAGATGCTGCCGATTTGCGAGAAGAAATAGCTATCGTCAATCTTTGTGGATTTCTCTACCATGTTGGAACCGGAGATATACGTGACCCTGCTATCTCCTCGATACCTCCCAAGTAATTCCTGACAATAAGGGAAAAACGACGAGTCTGGAACGCAATCATCTTCCAGAATGATTGCGTCTTCTACCTGCGAGAAAACCCAATTCAAGCCGCTAATCATCCGTTCTCCGCAGCCAAGATTGCTCTCTGAAAAATTCCTGAATACCTCGCAGGGCCAATCGACGCGGTTCACGAGCTCGCGCACTTGGTGACACGCCTCTATCTCGCCTTCTCTTTCTGGTCTCGGTCCATCGGCAATCAGTAACAACTTCGCGGGCCGGGCCTGTGTAATCGCCTCGAACACTCGGCGTGTGGAGTCTGGTCTCCTGAAGACGAAGAACGCGACTGGTGTTTGCAACGCCTCTATTTCCATAAATCTTGCAGCATCAGTTCTGACGGCGAAGTTGTGAAGTATAGTAGCATCTAGCGTAAGACAGTCACTGCGAGCCCGCGAAGCTCAAGTTGCCAAATCGGCTTACAAGGACCCACTTATGATCGGAGATTCGGTCCCTAAAACACTTAACCCCGACTGCTCCTCAGAGCATTCCGTCCAAATGTAAGGAACCAGACACTGAAGATGCCGAACCTTCTTGGCAGCATATCTCGACAAATTGAAAAAATCGGGCCGGGCCTCCGCCGAATCCTCGGAAATATGGGCTGGCTCATGGTTGACCGAGTTGTTCGGATGGCGATGGGGCTGTTCGTCACGGTGTGGGTCGCCAGGTATTTGGGGCCGGTCCAATTTGGCAGCTTGAACTTTGCATTTGCGTTCGTTTCGTTGTTTGGAACCCTGGCCACGCTTGGTCTGGATGGAATTGTGGTGCGTGAGGTGGTGCATAATGCCGCGGAGACCCAAGGGATACTTGGCACAACATTTGCACTCCGGATCGGAAGTGGCCTTATAGCTGTAGGGGCGTCAATAGCCACCCTCTACTTGATTCAGCTCAACGATCGGCAGACGCTTCTGTTGGTTAGCATACTCTCACTCACGCTGGTTTTCCAGGCCTTCGACACCGTTGATCTCTTCTTCCAATCGCAAGTCCTCTCCAAAATCACGGTCTGGGCCAAGAACGGTGCGTTCTTGATATTTGCCGCCGTCCGCGTCGCACTTATCTATGCCAAGGCGCCGATCTGGGAATTCGCCACAGCCATGACAGGGGAAGTTGCCCTTGGCGCTGCCGGTTTGGTGCTCGGCTATCGCCTAACGGGCGGCAAAATGTTTTCCTGGCACAGCAGCAAGAAAAGAGCGGCTTTCTTGCTTCAACAAGGCTGGCCCGTGATTCTCTCCGGAATGGCCATTGTTGTCTATCTTCGGCTGGACATGGTAATGCTCAAGAAGATGCAAGGTGACTTTGCGGTGGGCCTTTATTCCGCCGCCACAAGAGTCTCGGAGGTCTGGTACTTCATTCCCGTGGCCATTGTTTCCTCCGTGCAGCCCGCCATTATGCGGGTCAAGGACGACCCTGAGCTTTTTTATAGACGGCTCCGCAGGCTTTTCTCGCTGATGACCATATCAGCATGTGTCATCGGCTCCATCGTTGCGTTTGCCGCACATACCATCATCCGATTACTTTACTCGAACGCTTATCGCGGCGCCTCGACGGTGCTCGCGGTCCATATCTGGGCCTCAGTCTTTGTCTTCCTTGGCGTCGCCCAAGGTCCCTTTGACTTATCCAAGAACCTCTTGAAGTTGTCTCTCTTTCGAACTATTACCGGAGCCATCATCAATGTTGCCATGAATGTGTATCTAATTCCAAGATACTCTGCTATGGGCGCAGCTATCGCGACCGTTGTTTCGTATGCAATCTCAGGAGTTTTTGCCAATGTACTCTTTGAGAAAACAAGACCGCTCTTTTATATGCAGTTGCGTTCGTTTATCCCCGGTAAGTTTTGGGGAAAGTAGGAATTAGGAAACTTTCGCACGTCCACTCCGGCCTTTCATCATTTCTCGGCCTCAGCATAGATTGATTCGTGGTCTCTCTCAAGAAGATCGAGCGTCGCATCGAATTTTCGTGCACGCGGATGTTTGAATCCTTTCGCACCTAAGATGTATAACAGGTTTTCTTCATCAAACATATATTTATGCTCGCCTCCCATATAGGCGATGTAGTTTACGACGTCAATCTGGGTCGTGTGATTGTACGCCGGTCGATGACCAAAGAATCTTCCATCATCTAATGAACCGCCGTTTACATAGGCTTCCAAATAAAGTCTCGCGTTAGGAACGCAGATTGAAAATTGTCCACCTGGGACGAGAACTCGCCTACTTTCATCCAAAAACTGCTGAGCTTCTCCGAAGGAGAGGTGCTCGAGGAAATGGGACGAGTATATCTTCTTGACGCTCTCATCCGGGAACGGGATTCCCCTCCTGAGATCCCAATAAATATCGCAAATGTCATTCATGTCAATTGTAACCCATTCTCCTTGACCTCTCTTGCTCCCCGCTCCTACCTCGATTGATATGTTATTCTTTTTCCGCAGGATCTTTCTGATCTTACCTTTGGATTGCTGGTGCCTAATCGACAGATAGATCGACAGAGCAAAAGGAAACCGCAACTTGATAATCCTTTTCAGCTTTTTAACCATAGCGACCCCTTAGAAAAAGTTACCATTTTGTGCGGATCCGTAGCGCCGGATGCTCCACCAAGTTCTGTGCTGCTGCCGCGATGACGTCGGACAAACATCTCCGATCTGACGCGGCGCCCCGAGCGTTCGTAATTACTTGTATTTCAGACATCGCGGGAATTCATTCTCCATCACTACTTCAGCTCCCCTGAAAGACCCAGAGATCGATGAATTCTTCACCCTTCCTGAGCCAACCCTCCGTCAAGAAAGAAAATCCGCCCAGCATTCTCGCCCGGGAGCGATATCCGCTTGCTCTCCGCGACTGAGCAGGTGAAGTATGCCATGATAAAAAGCGTCCATACGAGCGATGGCTCCATGTAATCAGCTTCCGTCATATTGTTCAGGAATTCAAGCCAGATCACTAGGAGCAACCAGCTCCCCGCCAAACTACCGGAGCTGCTTCTTACGCGCAGACCGCCCTTCAAACCATCCCAGAGCACTGCAAGAAACCCAAATAAACCAACAATCCCAAAAATGAGAATAATATTCAGAAACCCATTGTGGGCGTGGCCCGGATTCCAACCTAGGTTAGCTATAACAATGTCCTCATGCGGCCCCCAGAATCCTAAATAGCCTTGGCCGAAAAGTGGGCGATCCATTATCTGAATAGATACAAAGTGCCAAATGTCCGTTCTTCCGGTAAAAGTTTGATCCCTGTTGACGAGCCCGAAGAACAGCTGTACCACTTGGTTCACCCTGGACGTCCATACGACCAATACGGTTGCAATTGCGGCCATAAATATCAGCGATAGGCGAGCCAACTGCGGCAGCCTCTTAAAGGCATATACGCCGATTACCGTTGCGCTCATTATAATTGCCGTTGCCGACTGCACCACTATCAGCAATATTAAGAACAGCAGGAGCATGCACCAGCGCATAAAGCCCCATTTTGAACGTGACGTCAGTAAAGATGCAATTCCCATTGTGAGGCCAACTCCGAAGACATTCCTGTGTCCGTAAAGGCCGACCCAACCCCCTGATGCAGTAATGTAGATCGGGTACTGCATGAATTGCGCCACGATGCTTGCCAATGCAAAGATCGCGGATACCTTCGCCGTGAGATCGACAATTTCTTCGGGACTAAATACGAGCGATATATAAGCGGCGGAAATTAAAAGGATCAGCAGCAGGAAAAACTCACGAACACTTGCAATGGGATCCGGTGACCAGAAGCAGGAAATCGCCACGTAAAGATACATCACCAAGAGCAACTTGCGACTCATCAAAACTCTGCGGATGTCCTCGTACACAGGGTAGGCCAGCACAAGTGTCCACGTAAGCAATCCGACGGTGAGCGCAAAGTGAGCGGTATTTCCCGACAGCGCAGAAGCCTCCGGCTTGCCAAAGCAAGCGGCAATAACATTTGAAGCGATGCCCAAGACATATAGAAAATATAGTTTCTGGGCTATTGTTCGCGTCATTCTCTCGCCAAGACCGGTCCG
>DATJPW010000255.1:0-7352 GCA_035506215.1 Desulfomonilaceae bacterium | reverse complement strand
CCTGATGCGCTGGTTCGGAGAGCAGAAGTTGCTCGCCGATAAAAGAATCGCCTTCGCTGTCAGTTGGTGGCGCTCAACTATTGGCGCTTTTCCTGCCTGGAGGTACATCCTTACGGCCTGCATGATGTATCCAACAGATTGCTACATCTCCCCGTCGGCGAGCTCGGTGCTGCGAGCAAAGATCCTTGAGCATGAAAGAGAGCAAAAAGCAGCTCATCTACTTTCTGCGTTCACTTGGGTGGCCTATAAAGAACACGAAAAGGATTTTCAAGAGGTATGGCTAGCCATAAGGGACTGTGTCAGTGGACTTTTCACTCAGGACGAGGCCATTCAGAACCTCATTCTTCTGGAACTCATTCCGAAATGGCTTCACTTGTGTGCGACGAGGGATGAATCGGTAGACGAGAATCAGAGGACGAGTTATCTCGTGCGAATTTCCTCAAGCCTTCCCCACAGCGACAAAGAACGTTTCGAAGCTACTTTGGCGAAGGTTCTCCGTAAAAGTCACAAGTGACTTCTCTCTCTTGAGATTCCCCTGTTTGGGAGAGACCTTACTTAATTTGCTAGTCGTCCCTTCGGCTGTCTTCATTTCTCTGATTCACACCCGAGCGCATTCAGTACGTGACCATCGGTCGCTGACATTCCAGTGCAATTGACATGGAGCATCCGAGGACATAATTGGTACCCAAAGGCGGTTCCGCCGAATCCAAATGAATTGGGGGGTGAGTCATGGGTGATACAGCACGGCTTAGCAAGACGTTCCAAACCATCATCAGGGGGATCATGGACACCGGTCACGCTCCCCATTACACGGACATCGCTAAAGATCTGGGAGTATCACCGGACGAGGGCCGACGAAGACTTCATGAACTCATCGACCTGAAGATCCCCGGTTGTTGGCTCTACCCCAATACCAGTCTGATAGCTTCTTTTGCGCCCTTCAATAATATCCCGACTCAATACAGGATCACCGTTGACGGCAAGCAAAAATGGTTCGGTCAATGAGGATTTGAATCGCTGGCAGTTTGCTGGCTGTTTCCGGGCAAAACAATCCGAATTGATAGCGTGTGTTTGGACTGCGGCGATCCCGTGGCTGTGGAAGTTTCTGATGGGTTTTTCGTGAAAATCGAGCCCGCGGAAATAGTGGCGTATGTTGCAGTCCCACTGCGGAAATGGATGGAAGACTGGGCGCACACCTGAAGCACCATGAATCTCTTCCGGTCGGAAGAGCACGTGAGGAATTGGTCTCAATTCGATCCAGCGACC
Source organism: Desulfomonilaceae bacterium (assembly GCA_035506215.1). Classification (GTDB taxonomy): domain Bacteria; phylum Desulfobacterota; class Desulfomonilia; order Desulfomonilales; family Desulfomonilaceae; genus DATJPW01. The sequence goes on along the minus strand of DATJPW010000255.1, from coordinate 6,086 downwards.
GCTGAAGGAATCATCCATCTCAAGGACGTGCTTCGGCTTTTCTCCGGGAAATTTTTTCGACGGCGTCTCGATGACGACTGGCTTGCTCGCAGCAAAGAATATTTCAAAGAGTTCCCGGCTACGCTTGAGGAGATAGGAAAGACCGGACCGTTTTGGCAGCCGCCCCGGTAAAGATCAGGGCGGACCCTAGGAATCGGTAGGCGCCGGTCCCGCGCGACCGCGGGACGCCGGCCCCTACCGAGTTCTTCGCTGCACGGATATTGGATTACTTCAAAACTTTTGAGAACCGCTCTAGTAAATCCTGCGATAAGACTTCTGGGAAACGGAAGGAGTTTCGATTCGCAGAAGCCTTAAGATTACAAAAGAGTGGGAGTCTGCACGCATCGGCCTTAAACCGGCACAGGGATGCCAAGTCGAATTGTGATCGTTTTCCGGCGTGTAGAAACTAAGGGTGCGGTGTAAAGAGAAAGCCTATCCCGTCCCTGAACAGGAGAAATGCGAAAATCAGCAGTAATCCGCCGAGAATGCGCATTACATATCCGTATGCTTTTCCGGTCAGCAATCGCCTTGATTTGGCTGTTACCACTGCCAGAAACACTTTGGCGCCTATCAAACAGACGTAGAAACCGGCCAGGAACTCCGCGGCCATTGAAGGACTTCGTGTCCACGCTTCAACTACGTTTGGCCCTCCGACGCTTATCCAAAACAGCCAGGGGCTGGGGTTCAATAAATTTACCATCGTCCCCTTACCCAATGATCGAGGTTCTGTCGCCTTCACATCCAAATCAACTTTGGTTGTCTTGAAGCTCGAATAAGCCAGGTAGGTGAGAAATAATCCGCCGAAGATTGAAATCAGTCCGAAGATCACGTGAAAATTGCGTAGTTGTGTGAGAGTGAAAACCGAAAGAAGAATCATTGGCGCATCGGTAATGATCGGCGCCATCGCCACTTTGAGCCCTTCTTTTGCTCCATGCTGCAGAGTTTGAGAAATGACCAGAGTTGTAAGCGGCCCTGGGGAGAACCCAGCGGACAATCCAAGGACCACTCCTGCTGTTAGAAAAATGTCCATGTCACGATTTTGGTCTGATGGATTGGCAAGCGGCTACGAAATTCACAGGATTGTCAGGCGTAAACCTGAGATACTTAAACAGTCCCGACTTTCTGTGGAGTCTCACGTGTTCGCAAAGATCCGACCAATCGAGCTTGAGTACCCACCAGATCAGCTTGATCTTGCCTTTAAACATATCGCCGAGCGAGGAAGGGTGAACTTCCACGTCAAGAATGTCTTCAGCAGGAATGACAAAAGTGCTGAACAACATCCAACACCGCAGTTCGACTCGGTCCGGAAAGACGCGATAGTCTTGCCAGAAGTTTTTCAGGGATCTCTCAGACACATATATGGGAAAGTTGTGGAACGAAGACATTAGGTCTCTGCCTCTCTGCGCGCGTTGTCGTACAAATTCGCCGTAAAAATACAAGGTTGCGGACAATTGTCATTGCGAGGGCTTTAGGCCCGAAGCAATCTCCAAACTTGAGGGATTGCTAGTGGGATCGTCCCGCGCAGAACGCGGGATTGCCGGTCAAAATCCCCCCATCCCCCCCTTTACTAAAGGGGGGATTAGGGGGATTTGCGAGACGCCTGTCCCACTGTTCACTCCTCGCAATGACAGGCCCGCATCTCGTATGTTACAAAATGATAGCGAACCGGTATCAGCAGGTCGCATTATAAAACAACGGGCCGTGATTCAACACTAAATTGCCGGCGTTGGAACGTCCTTCCACGCCGTCGACTTTTGAACTTCCTTTGAGTTGATGATCTCACCTGTCTGAGTATTTATGTCCACAAACCCGGCAGGAATTCTGTTCATGTTGAACCCGAGAACATCAGCGCCGGAAACAGGGCTTTTTTGACCATCTTCAATCTCAACGATGATGACTCTACGGTATGGGCAGTCACCGCACTTAATATTTTGATCATCAATCCCGAGCGGGCAGTGATGCCTTCTGGCTATGTTCGGATCGACATTGTGCATTTTAGCCATGTGAGCGGATGGGGGGCGTCTCAAATGCTCAAAGGGGTGCAAGACCCAATCGCTGATCATAGCAATAGTATGATGCTGCTTGAACAAATGAAACCGCGAGCCTGTGTCGGCAATCATCCCTTGCATGACGTAATCCGCCGGCATCAAGTACCCGAGGTAGTTTTTGTCCTCCCTGATAAATCCAACCCGACGAAGGGCTGAGTCGCGGATAATCCCCTCAAGCACCTTGGCTGAACACTTGGCATCTTCGGGTAAAATGGGCAGGAGCGTCAAATTCTTCTCGGTTGCGAAGGGAAGGGAATGCACCGTGAGCGTTCGGCACAGAAAGCCTGCCCCCAAGACTACAGCTATGATAGACACTGGAATCAAAACATTTTTCAGAGCAGAATCGGGCATCCAGCGGGTAACAAATCTGAATTTGCCGGCAACAGAAAAGGGGACAAACATGCCCGTGCCTTCCATGTATTGTCTATAGTCGTCTCCATACTGATCCAACATCCGTTGTTCTTCATCTTTTGCCAGGAAATAGTAAAGGATAAACATGAGCGACAATGTCGCCAGAACAATGAATCTCGGCCACAAGATCACCAGACCGACGCCCCATACGCCGAGGAACAGATACTGCGGATGGCGTATGTAGGCATACAGCCCCTTGGCAGCGATCCCCCACTTGAATATCTTTCCCAGATATACTTGCAATGCGCAGATCAGGAAGCCTATCAGACCGATCACAAAGAGGATAGACCCTCCAATGCGAATTGCCTTCAGGGGCAACGTCGGAGGCAAAACCATGTGAGGCAAAAAGAAGGACGTCAGCCATCTTGTTGCGGCATAGTGGTCCAACCAGGCGAAAATAGGATTGAATACCGAGTAGAAGAAGAAAGCAAAGGGGCTGATCATTATCATGACTTCGAAAGCCATGATAAAAAAAGCAATAATGCCGCCACGGGCAGCGATTTTTTTGACAAATCCGAGGTTGTTCCTCCCGGTTTGCTGCGTACTAGTCATTTCGATTATCCTCCCTATCTATCGAGCTTTATGGTGTGCAGTACATAGTTCGAGATAGGGAACGATTCAAAAAAGCAGGGATTGTTTTTGCAGGAAGATTGGAGAAGATCTTGAACGATAATGAGGGGAAGAGACCACCGTGAAGGTTCGATCCAGGTACACGGTCTCCCGATCCAGACTAGCCACCACGGGCCAATGCTGGTCCGGTTTCGGTACTAATTTGATCCCTCCTTTGAATGTACTGAGCTTTAACTTCTTGAAAAGGTTAGAGCAGTGCTTAGCCAGCCGCCGGTCGTCGGATCTTTTGGCAAGAGGGCACGTTGCTGCGCAATGTGGGCGATCCGACCACAACTTCCCGCTGAGCACCCCGCAGGTCCCCGTAGTCCTTTGAGGACAAGTGAGATCCGACCAGAAGCACTCCGGCAAGGGAAACGTAGAGCATGCAAGAAAAGTTACTATAAGAAGCGCATTGAACAGGCTGCTCATAACGCAATAGACCTTAAGCTCAATGCTCGGTCGCGTCAAGACCTAAATCATACAGCGAGGCGGCTTGACACGGGCTATCGCTAAGTTATATGTTCGGATGAACAAAAATGACGCTCTTATAAGCCCCAAACTTGCACATCGTTGACACGGATGACCCCCATCGTTTTCCAGAATTTTCTTGGTTTCTTTTTGAGGCGGATTTGATGGACAGGACCGGAAGGATTCAGGTTTACACCGGAGAAGGCAAGGGCAAGACCACCGCAGCTCTCGGGTTAGCGTGGCGGGCGACGGGTCGAGGGCTCAGGGTACACGTGGTTCAATTCCTCAAAGCCCCGGGAACGTCTGGTGAACAATTGGTTGCTCACGTATTCGGCCCAATGTTGACGATGAAGCCGATGGGAAGAAGAGGTTTTATCGGACGTCGGGGCTGTTCCGAACAAGACGTCTTGATGGCCCGGCGTGGCCTGGAAGAGGCTCGCAATGCAATGCTATCCGGTAACTACGATATTGTGATACTCGATGAAATCAATGTTGCCGTCCACTTGGGCGTTGTCGACCTCAAAGCTGTTTTGGAATTGATGGATGTCAAGCCGAAAAAGGTAGAGTTGGTTCTGACGGGACGTTACGCTCATCCGGAAATCATGGACCGTGCGGACTACGTCCTTGAAATGAAAAAGATCAAACACCACTTTGATCTGGGTGTGGAAGCCAGAGAGGGCATCGAGTTCTGATCCGCCCGATTTCTGGAAGAAACTGTGTGACAGGCGAATCGGCGCTTCCGGGACGCCCTGGAAATTCCCGGAAGAGTTGTTCAGGATCTCAGGCCCACAGATTGCGGTGGGGCTGCATACTCTCAATAACATGTACCATGCAAAGGGGGATTAGTTATGCGCAAGATCACTTGTTGTCTCTTGGTGGCTCTGTTGGTCACATTGTGCTGTGCATCTCTTGGGCTGGGTCAGCAGCCCGTTGTCAGGCTCATAGCGACGGGCGGCACAATAGCCATGAAAATCGACCCGGTAAAAAAAGCACCGGTCCCTGCGATATCGGGGGAAGATCTTCTGGCCACGGTCCCGGAAATCAAGAACTATGCGACAGTGGAGGTTGAGAATCTCGCCAATGTCCCTTCCGATTACATGGACCCCGAGCTGTGGATCCGTTTGCAGAAGTCGGTGGTGGCGGCCCTGGACCGGCCGGAAGTTGCCGGGGTCGTCGTTTCCCATGGAACCGACACGCTCGAGGAGACGGCCTACTTCCTGGATCTTACGGTCAAGAGCAACAAACCTATAGTCCTCATCGGGGCTCAGCGCAACGCGTCCGAATCGGATTTTGACGGACCGAGGAACCTGCTCAACGCTGTTCGCGTGTGTGTTGCGCCCGCGTCGAAAGATAAGGGCTCCATGATCATACTGAACAATCAAATCAATCCTGCCAGATCGGTGACCAAAACTCATACATCCAGCGTGGAGACGTTCAAATCCGGTGATTTCGGGTTCTTAGGAGTCGTTGACAACGATCGGGTAGTGTTCTACAGCGCTCCCCTCAGAAGGCAGCATGTACCCTTAACTGCAGCGAGTCTTCCTTACGTGGAGATTGTTCCCATGTACGGAGGCGCGGATGGAGGGATGGTGAAGGCCGCGGTGGATCGGGGCGCCAAAGGTCTCGTAATCCAGGCCCTCGGCTGGGGGAATGTTAATAAACCCATGTATGAGGCGATCAAGGAAGCCATCGGCAAGGGGGTCCCGGTCGTGGTATCGACTCGTGTCTACAATGGCCGTGTGCTACCGGTATATGGATTCGTCGGAGGAGGCAAGACCCTTCAAGAAGCGGGCGCGATCTTCGGCGACGACTTGAGCCCTCAAAAGGCCCGAATTCTTCTGATGTTGACCTTGGCAAACAAAGTGACAGCCGCGAAGGAAATCCAAAAGTACTTCGACAAGTGATGGGGTGGGGGGTCAGGTCCACTTTTTTCTCCGAGATGATCCATAGACGGACCTGACCCCTTTTCCAGAAAGAGAAAAAAAGAAAGTTCCATCATGTGAGTGTGTGACTGAAGAACAAGAGGTACAGGTCCGTACTGTTGGCACGTGTTCAAAGTCTGATTGGGGACCCTTCGGAGTGCAGAAATCAAGGATTCTGCTGGGCCTCGGAACGACCAGGTACGAAGGAAAATTACAGAAACGATGCTCCATGGAATCCAGGAATGGCTGAAGGCTAGACATGTGGGGCAGGCTTTCCAGCCTGCCGTTAGCCTCCCTGAACTAAGGCCGTTTACCACAGAGGACCTTAAGGCCGTTGCCCGGTCAAAGCAGGACTAGCAAACCAACCTGAAGACTATCTATTCAGCAGTCTGGTGACAATGCACAGTGAAGGCAGGCTGGAAAGCCTGCCCCACAACAGCAGTTCCATGCCTGCTTCCTGAGTCAACGGCACTAGACTCCAACTCTTATTATCTCAGTATCCCCATTTTTCTTTCGAGCACCACCCGGTTGATCAGGTATCCGATTACAGACACGATGTAATCTCCCTCGGACATGGAGAGCTGTCTCT
>DATJPW010000254.1:0-18179 GCA_035506215.1 Desulfomonilaceae bacterium | reverse complement strand
GTTGGGTCTCGGTCCGATTCCCATTCTTCGATTTTTCAGGTCCAAAACTGAAGATCGGAATGGCGCCGGTTAAGAAAATCCGAGTGGATGGCCGGGACATGGTAGTGACCACGGTCTTTGATCTCATGGCCGCCAATCTCGGCGTGGACAGAGGCCGTGGAGGAGATGTAGCGAAGGACTACGATGATCCCAAACCTTACACTCCTGCTTGGCAAGAGGCTATTACCGGAGTGCCCAGGGCAGATGCCATACGAGTTGCCCGAGAATTCGCTGACAACGCGGAAAAAACTCGCGGAAAGTCCATGATCCTCCTCGGCTCAGGGTCCAATCATTGGTTTCACAGTGATATGGCCTACAGAACCATCTTGAACCTCACCCATCTTTGCGGTTGTCAGGGCGTGAATGGCGGCGGCTGGGCCCATTATACCGGTCAGGAAAAAGTGCGTCCCATGGCGGGTTGGGCAACCGTGGCATTTGCGCTGGACTGGCTCCGTCCGCCCCGACAACAGAACGGGACGTCCTTTTGGTATTTTGCAACCGGCCAGTGGCGTTACGATCCCTTGGATGTGAGGACGGTGGCTTCGCCGCTGGCGCCTGTTGATATTCCCAGCCACCCGGCGGACTACAATGCCATTGCCGCTAGGTTGGGCTGGCTTCCGTCGTACCCTCAGTTCGACCGCAATCCGCTGGACCTGTATGCTCAAGCTGTGGAAGCAGGGGCGAAAACGGATGAAGAGGTCATCGCCAATGTGGTGGCGAAACTTAAGAAGCGAGAGATCAAATTCGCGGTCGAGGACCCGGACAGTCCGGAGAATTTCCCACGGGTGATGTTTTTCTGGCGAGCCAATGTGCTTGGAGCAAGCGGGAAAGGGCACGAATATTTTCTAAAACATCTCCTGGGCACGCATAATTCCGTATTTGGATCAGAGAGTGAAATAGAGACGAAAGAAGTGATACAGAGAAGCCCGCTATCGGAAGGAAAACTGGATCTCCTGGTCACGCTGGATTTTCGTATGTCCACCAGCGCATTGTATGCGGACGTGGCCCTGCCCGCCGCCAGTTGGTACGAGACGCACGATTTGAGCACGACCGACATGCATCCTTTTATTCATCCATTTAACGCGGCAATAGACCCCGTTTGGGAAACTAAGACCGATTGGAACCAATTCAAAGCGATTGCCGAGAAGTTCTCTCAATTGGCAGAAACCCATTTGGGGAAACAAAAGGATGTTGTGGCCATCCCTTTGCTCCATGACTCACCGAGCGAGCTTGCCCAGCCCCATGTGAAGGACTGGAAAAAAGGAGAGATTGAGCCCGTTCCGGGGAAGACCATGCCCACGCTAACCATTGTAACCCGGGATTTTCCAAATACTTACAAGATGATGACGGCTTTGGGCCCGCTCTTGGCCAACAAGCCCATCGGAGCCAAGGGGATCCTTTGGTCAGCGGCCGAGGAGTACGAGGAATTAAAAGGCATATTGGGGACAGTAAGGGCCGAGGGAATAAGCCAGGGAATGCCCGAACTGGATTCAAATCAGCAGGTAGCTGAAACGATCCTGACTCTCGCTCCTGAAACCAATGGGAATGTCGCTGTCAAATCATGGGGAATGGTCGAAAAGTGGTCCGGCCTCAGCCTCAAGCACTTGAGCGTGGCCAGACGAGGCGAAAAACTGCGTTTCGCCGATATCAACCGACAACCCCGCAAAGTGATCACCTCTCCAGTGTGGAGCGGCCTTGATGCGGAGGACCGTCGTTATTCAGCCTTCACGATCAACATCGAGCAAAAGTTGCCCTTTCGCACTCTAACGGGTCGAGCCCACTTTTATCAGGACCACCAGTGGATGTTAATGTTTGGAGAGGCGCTCCCGCTCTTCCGTCCGCCTTTGGATTTCAATGCTATGGGTGCTACAAATGTGGACTTCGCCGGGGAAAAACAGATAATCCTCAATTTCCTGAGTCCGCACTCAAAGTGGTCGATACACTCGACATACGCAGATACGCTTGAAATGCTAACGCTCTTCCGAGGGGGAAAGGTCATCTGGATCAATGATGAAGACGCCTCGTCAATTGACGTAGTCGATAACGACTGGCTGGAATGCTTCAACTTAAATGGATTGGTGTTGGCCAGGGCCATAGTCAGTCACCGCATTCCCAGGGGAAAGGCCTTCATGTATCACGCGGAGGAACGCACATACGATACGCCGGTCTCACCGATCACCGGTGAGACCGGGGGAACGCATAACAGCGTCACGCGGATCATGGTGAAACCGACCCACATGATTGGCGGCTATGCTCATCTTAGTTATGGTTTCAATTATTACGGGCCTACCGGTTCTCAAAGGGACACGGTTATTGTAGTGCGCAAAGCGAAAGAGGTGGTTTGGTATGAGAATTAAAGCCCAGATGGCTATGGTGCTGAACCTGGACAAGTGCATTGGATGCCACACTTGCAGCATCCCCTGTAAGCATATCTGGACCAACCGTCCGGGCGTTGAATACATGTGGTTTAATGATGTTGAGACCAAACCCGGCATTGGTTACCCCAGGAAATGGGAGAATCAAGAAGTGCACAGGGGCGGATGGTGCTTGAAGAAAGGCGAGCTTCGCCTCAGGGCTGGAGGCCGCCTGAAGAAGTTCGCCGGGATATTCCATAACCCGGACCTTCCTCGGATTGACGATTATTATGCGCCCTGGACCTATGATTATGAGAAACTTACGAATAGTCCACCGCTGGACCATCAGCCCTCCCCTCGATCAAAATCGCTAATAACCGGAGAAAACGTTCGCATAACTTGGGGACCGAACTGGGAGGACGACCTGGCCGGTGCGAACACAACAGCGATGGAAGACGTCAACTTTCGCAATCTCGATCATGAGGTTTATCTCAAATTTCAACGAGTCTTCATGTTTTGGCTTCCCCGTCTTTGTGAACATTGTCTGAATCCAAGCTGTGTTGCGTCGTGCCCTTCCGGCGCCCTTTACAAGCGGGAAGAAGATGGGATCGTCCTGGTGGATCAGGAACGATGCAGGGGCTGGCGATATTGTGTTTCAGGCTGTCCTTACAAAAAGGTCTACTTCAATTGGAAAGCCGGAAGATCCGAGAAGTGCCTTTTCTGCTATCCCAGGATCGAAAACGGAATGACAACTCTTTGTGCGGAAACTTGCGTGGGTCGAATCAGGTACGTAGGCGTCATGCTGTATGACGCCGACCGAATCAAGTCAGCGGCCTCCGCTGCTAACGACAAAGACATCTATGGCGCTCACACCGACATTTTCTTGGATCCAAACGATCCGGGGGTGATAGCAGAGGCACGCGGCCAGAATGTCCCGCCAAACTTCATCCTTGCTGCACAGCGATCACCCATCTACAAATTGGCCGTACAATGGAAATTGGCATTCCCGCCCCATCCGGAGTTCCGTACTCTTCCCATGGTCTGGTACGTTCCTCCCTTAAGCCCTGTAATGACGAACGATCAACAAGCGGTGGAAGCTATCGATCCTGTGGATACTATGAGAATACCGGTGGCGTACCTGGCAAATCTGTTTACAGCCGGAGACGAGGCCCCAGTACGGCTGGCGCTCCGGCGGCTCCTCGCTTTGCGAAATTACATGCGTTCCATCCGTGTGGGCCGCTCTCCCGACACGACCGTCCTGGAAGAGGTGGGATTGACTCAGCCCATGGCCGAAGATATGTATCGGCTTTTGGCGGTGGCTAAGTTCGCGGAACGGTTCGTAATTCCCACAGTGCGGAGAGAATGGTCGGACGATCTGTTCGCCTTGCGAGGAGCTTTAGGACTACCAACTCAAGACTATGAACGGTGAGAGAAGCAGGCTGTGACGTCCGGCGAAAGTGCGGTCCGGAGATGGGTAATGGCCGCTTTGAATCACACCCTGAGGTCCGGCAAGTCATGAGAGAGGGCGCCGAAGAAAACCAAATATTCAAGGCCCTTTCCATTCTACTTCAGTACCCTGATCGGGAGCTTCTGGCGGGCCTGCAACAACTGCGGGAGACAGTGCAGGGTTTCTCTCGTACCACTGCAATATCGGTGTGCGACCGTTTCCTGGCTTATCTCGAATCTAACCCACTGATTAAATTGCAGGAAGAATATACCAGAACCTTTGACCTCAATGCCGAAACCTGCCTGAATCTGAGTTTTCATAGGTTTGGAGACAGTCGGGAACGCGGCCCTGCACTGGCTCACTTGAATCAACTGTACAAAGCCGCGGGCTGGGAAATTCTCACGGGGGAACTACCTGATTATCTCCCGCTTATGCTTGAATTTGCGTTTGTTGGACCTGGATCGGCGAGAAACGAGGTTTTAGCGCTCTACCGAGAAGAAATAGGAGGTTTATTTGAACGCCTGAAGGCTCAAGAGAGTCCGTATGCTCACTTGATCGAATTGGTTTTAAGCCTATCCCACCAATCTTCTTTTTAATAGCGGAATTAGAGGGGATTTAGCTACAAACTTGAACACGAATTGATCTTACGACTTTGGAAATGCAGGGGCTTATAACATGTGGACGTTTAATACGATCGCTTTTCTGGTTTTCCCTTACCTCGCGCTGACCGTTTTCGTGGTAGGTCACACATACCGGTATCTTACCGATCCGTTTAATTGGAACTCAAAATCGAGCGAACTGCTGGACAAAGATAGCTTGAGGTATGGGATTCTGATTTTTCATTGGGGGATTATCATAACTTTTTTTGGACACCTGACAGGACTGTTAACCCCTCAGTGGTTCCTTGATCGATTCGGTATTACAGCACGGCTGCATGACTTTGTCGCTCTATCGGTCGGCATGGTTGTCGGTTCGCTTGCATTTGCGGGTTTGATCTTCCTCCTTGCGCGCCGGCTGACGAGACCTCGTGTGCTTGCTACATCTTCCCTGAATGATCTGGTTCTCCTGGTTCTTTTTCTGTTCGTTGTGGGCTGGGGCACATTCAATGCCTTCTTTATGCGCTTCGACGTGCTCTACACTATTGCTCCCTGGATTCGTGGTATCGTGACCTTCAGCCCTGATCCGAGCCTCATGCAGCCGGTCCCATGGACCTATAAGGTCCACATACTTGGGGCAATGGCCCTTCTAGGGTTTTCGCCTTTCACCCGGCTGGTCCACATCTGGAGCGCGCCGGTCACCTATTTGTTGCGCAGATACATCTTGTTCCGACGACGAGAGTCAGAGTTTTGTTGATGCAGCGTGGCATGCGAAGAATGTTGAACAATATTGCAGCCATGATAGCCCGGATGTCTCCTGCCTATTTTTCAATGGTCATGGCAACAGGAATCGTTTCAATTGCTTCGCATCTTTGCGGTTATGAACTAATTTCGATCCTGCTGTTCCGGCTGAATATTGGGCTGTACGTGATTCTATGGGTGCTTACGTTCGGACGGGCACTGTTTTACGCACGTCTATTTTTTTCCGATATGAGCGACCATATGCGTGGTCCCGGCTACTTTACGACGATTGCGGGAACGTGCATACTCGGAAGCCAATTTGTCATATTGGAGCACAGTTCGGAAGTAGGGATCTGGCTTCTGCTCTTAGGGGCCGGACTGTGGGCCCTCCTGATCTATGGTGTCTTTGCGGCGCTTATTATCAGGACTAACAAACCCCCATTTGAAGAAGCCATTAACGGCATCTGGCTGGTAGCCACCGTTAGCACTCAATCTTTATCTGTACTTTCCAGCCTGCTGGCCCCTCAATTCCCTGAATACCGCGACATACTTGCGTTAAGTTCCCTTTGCTGGTTCATGATCGGCGGCATGCTCTATTTGATTGTAATCACGTTCGTTTCGTTACGTCTTCTGTTTCTTGAAGCGCCTCCTGAAGCCTTCTCTCCACGATATTGGATAAACATGGGCGCAGTTGCAATCACGACGCTCGCGGGGACAGGTCTTCTGGAAATCGGGCCGGAGATTCCATTTTTGAAGCCTGTGTTACCTTTCGTTCTGGGCTTTGCGATCTTTTGCTGGGCCGCAACTACCTGGTGGATACCGCTTTTGCTAATCTTGACCGTATGGCGATATTTGGTTCGTCGCGTGGATTTTGCCTATACTCCCGAATATTGGAGCGCGGTATTCCCCCTGGGAATGTACACCACATGCACCATTTATCTATCGAGTGCGATCAACTTGGAGTTTTTGATGGAGATTCCACGTTATTTCATTTACGTGGCATTGTTGGCCTGGACCTTTACATTCGTGGGATTGCTCTATTCTCTGTTTCGGTCTCTTCGAGGTAATTCTTCCACACTGACGGTCTCGGATGCTCCTCTGCCGGGCGGGTCCGCTGCTAAGCTGTTCAAGTCTCAACAGCCTTGAAAAAGGGCCAGTCGCCAAGCTCACGGGAGCGCTGCTCCCGCGCGCAGGAAGGGCACAGCAGGCGATCCAAGTGCGACACAGCGTCCGGTCCTACCCGACGCTTCATATGGTCGAGATAGGCTCGAGATGCGTACGGGGTGCCACAATCAGCACATTTCAGGAGTCGTTGCCTTCTCACTACGGTACCTGTGATAACTGTCAAGCGCTCCCCGTTTTCGTCTCTTACGTTAATGGCGCCAGTGGGACAGACGTTGGAACAGGCCCCGCAACCCACACACCGGTTCGCGGGACGAGTAAAATCGTTGAACGCGAGTCGCCCTGCTTCGGTTTCGCCCAAACGCAGAGCTTCCACACCCAGCTCGCTGCAGACCAGTTGACATAACCCGCATCCAATACACAAGTCGCAGCGTAGGCAGCGGCCGGCCTCATCAAGGGCCATCCGGTCGGTAAGCCCGAGTTCTATGTGCAGGAAGTTGCCCTTCCGGTCTTCCACATCACGGACAGGCATATCAGGTCGACTGACATGAGTGCGTGCATCAGGATTCACGGACAATGGCTCGACCTGGCTGCGACGTCGGGGTAGGAGCACTGACGGGTCCATGCTGACACCCTTCAAGTAAGCGTCTATAGACGCCGCCACTTTCTTGCCGGATGCAATGGCTTCCACTACCGTCCGGGGCCCGTGGACCACATCGCCTCCGGCAAATACACCGTTCTCAGCCGTTTGGAGAGTTTCCGGGTCCGCGCAGATCAGTCCACGATCGACTCCTACCATGCTACCGGCTTCCACGCATGCCAGGTCTGTAGCTTGACCTATAGCAAGGATTACTTGGTCGGCTTCCACACTCATCACGGTTGCCGGATCGAATTGCGGACTGAAGCGGCCACGGTCGTCAAACACTCGAGTACATCGCTGGGCCGTGAACACGTGATCTGGTGATACTTTCACCGGTCCCCACGAGTTGTGGATAGCAACGCCCTCTGCAAGAGCTGTTTCGATCTCCGACGAGTGGGCCGGCATCTCCCGGCGCTTTTCGAGGCAGACCATATCCACCCGACGCCCACCTTGGCGCAGTGCGGTCAAGGCAACGTCTATGGCAACATTGCCGCCACCAACCACGACAACTCTCGGGCCGACTCTTGGATCTTCCCCGCCCCGAACCTGCTTGAGGAAATCGAGGCCCCCCAAAACGAATGGTAGGTCCTTACCTTCAATGGGGATCATTCGGGAGATTTGAGTTCCCAGAGAGAGAAAAATCGCATCAAAGCCCTGCTTTCGGAGTTCTTCCAGATCGTGCACTTCATAAGAGGTCTTTATGGACACACCCAGACTGACAACTCGATCCACTTCCCGGTCCAATACTTCTCTCGGCAGACGATAGGCGGGAATGCCGTACCGTAACATGCCACCGGCCTCTTTCTGGGCCTCAAAAATGGTAACCTCGTGCCCCTGAAGGGCCAAGAAATAAGCAGCAGTGAGACCTGCAGGGCCCGAGCCTACCACTGCCACCTTCTTGCCGGTCGCGGCTGCCTGAGTATCGGGCTCAGGGTAACCGCCGCCAGCCAAGGCGTTCCTTGCGGCTACGGCTTTCATGGCCCGGATGAATAATGGCGAATCCATTCGTCCGCGTAAGCAGGCCGACTCACAGGGCGCCGGACAAACCATTCCACATACGTAAGGAAGAGGGTTGTCCGCAGATATCAGTCGGACGGCTTCTTTGTACTTTCCGTGGCCAGTCAAGGCGATGAAGCCGGGTATATCAATGTTGGATGGACACCCGCACTGACACGGAGGGGCGCCGCGTTCAAAGCAGACACCTGACGGACACCGGCCGTCACGAACGTGACTGACCCATTGATCGTAAAAATGCGTTATTGAACTGAGGAGTGGCCACGCGGCGGCAAGGCCGCTCGCGGCCATCTCCCGGCCCAATACGACCAGTTCCGCCAAATGCGATTCATCCGCCTGGCCCAGAGTGATCTGAGTGACCATCCGTGTCGCCTTGGCGATAAGCACTCGAGCGGGCGATGTCTCCTCGCCTGAGAGAAGCCAGTACCTGTACAGTGCATGCCGGGTCATATCCACGATACATGCATCTTTATCCACAAGCCGGATGGTTTCCGGAGAAGGGGTCACCGAGGCCGCGGACATCTCTTCCGGCGCGAGGCGAATGTGAGCCTGAGCTATGGGCAAGAAGCCACCCATGCCATCATCCAATAGGAGCGCCACCGATGAAGACCCGGCTGTCGGGCCTCCAGTGAGAGTAACGATGGTGTCCCACAGGTCTCCGCCCAAAGGCGCCTCTATAAGGCCCGGGCTTTTCACAGGCCCTCCTACGGTGAGCAAGTAGGTCCCGCTCTGCCCCTCCAAAGACATACTTTTCGAGTGAGCGGGACCCAGACAAAACATAAGCGCTATGTGGTACCAGGTCTCCAGATGCTGTATCAATGCGGTATCTTTGCAGGGGAGCTCCGGACCACGCACAAACACTGAAGGGGAGGCATTCCTTACAAGTTCTATATCCAAGCGCACAGCGTGACAGATGTCATGTCCGAGCACGGTCTCAAAAGTGTTCAGGAGGACTGCTTCGTAATCCTGCAACTCCTGGGGCAGCAAGATCAGACATCGTTCCGTCTTGCAGGCAAATGCCGCAATGAGAAGGGCCTCCACTAAAGCAAAAGGATTGCGAGTGAGCAGAAATGCGCCCGCTTCGGAGCCAGGGTCGTACCCGGTTGCATCCACAACCAGAACGCCGGGATCGTGTCGGCGCTGGAAGTGTTGCCAGTTAAGATAAACCGGCTCGCTGGCACAGCCTCGATCTCGAAGCCCGCCCGCCCTCAGTTCAGCCAAAACATCCAGCGGCGACATACTCCTTACGCGATCAAAACCGTGGAAACCGCCGATCTCCAGGTAGCGGTCAAGCGTGGCAGGGTGAATTTGCTCACACCACGCTGTGAGGACGCGTCCCAGCACCAGCGCCAATCCGGTAGATGAAACGTCCGTAGACACAATCTTCCCCAGTCAGACTAATAACCCATCGGTCTTACGGCGACGGGTTCCATAGTGCGAGCGAAACGTTCGCGACGGTAATCAGGGATTTTACTTGCATCGCCGAAGTCCAAGCATTGAGTCACGCACTTGGTCACACAGGCCGGTTTCAAACCGCTATCGAGGCGATCTTTGCAGTAGTCACACTTCACCGCTTTGTTGATCTGCGGGTTCCACTGGCACGCTCCCCAGGGACAAGCGGTTATACAACTCTTGCATCCGATGCAAGATGCGGTCTCTATATAAACGATGCCGTCGGTGTCTCGTTTTTTCACAGCGCCTGAAGGGCAGACCTTCAAGCACCAGGGTTCCTCGCAGTGGAAACACGGCATAAAGACGAAGCGCGCGCGGGGCATTTCCTCCACCTTCACAGGCCCCACCAACATGTTCTTGCACAGACTCGGCCCCGGCCCCAGCCCCTTGTTGGTTTTGCAGCTCACCTCGCAGCTCAGGCAGCCGATACATCGGTCAGGGTCTTGAAGTAAATAGTATTTGCTCATAACGTTGTGCTCCTATCTTTTCCGGCTGGAGAAACCCGGACCGTACATTCGCAAAGAGTATTCCCACCACCAGCGGGATCGTACGTTGTTAAAAGCCCCTTCTGTAATCGCTGATCCGCCACCCCCCTTGCGTACGCCCTTGTCTGCAGCGGTACGGTCCGACCGAATCCATGAAGCATAAAAACAGCTTCAGGATGGATCCATGGAGTGACTTTTGCCCTGGAAAGGACAGAGTAGCCCTGGTTGCTCACTTCCACCGAATCTCCATCCTCGATGCCCAGCTCTGCAGCTCGATCCGGGTGGATCCAGACCGGATTTTCGGATAACAGCTCATTTAGCAGGGGATTATTCATTGTCTGGCCGTGGGTATGCACTGCGGCACGACCGAACAGCAGCCTGAACTCGTCACCGGAGAATCCCTTGGGAGGAGCAAATTCGGCGAAACTCGGCAGGCCCGCTTTTTCAAGGATGCTACTGCGGAATTCTATTTTCCCCGATGGGGTCTTGAACTTCAGCCCGCTTGTGCGATCCCACAAAATCGGCTTGTCCACCAACGAAAACACTCCTTTATCGCGCATCTGGGCTACCGTAACGCCGGTCCCCTCCAGTTGGTAGTTCCATATCTCCTCGATGGATTCGAAATCGAAGTACTGTCCGATATCCAGGCGCTTGGCCAGTTCACAAAAGATCCACCAAGCCGGCCGACTATCGAAACGCGGAACAACCGCCTGGTCACGCATGTGCAGGCTCGGCTTGGGCCCACTCTTTTCAGCCAGTATGTTTGCGCGCTCCAGGTAACTGGATTCAGGCAAAATTACGTCGCTGTACCAGCCCGTTTCCGAGTAATTCACATCGATGCTGACCAGGAGTTTCAACTTATCCAGGGCCTGCTTCACCGCATCAGGGTCGGGCATGGCTGTGAGCGGATCATGACGGTAAGCTATGTACGCGGCGATTGGGTATGGTTTACCACTATTGATGGCTGAGAACAGGAGGTGCAAAAGCCCGGATCCGCCGTCAAAATGCGGATATTTCCAGCCGCAACCGTCCACCCTTTTGTCCGTCACTTCCGGAATACGGTCCGAAATCTTTTTCAAGCCCTTTTTGCCGGCATCGCCCGCCCCTTTGCTGAAAATCAATCCGCCGGGCGCCTCTATGGCCCCGAAGAGAGCGTTAAGGATATGGGCCGTCCGACTCGCGTAGAACGATTGGTTGTACCGAGCGGTCATCCAGCCGGCGTGAAAGATTACATGGGGAGCGTCCTGAGAAATCTCACGCACAAAGCTCCTGACATCCGCGGCTGAAATGCCGGTGTACTGCTCCTGCCATTCGGGGGTTTTGTCTGCCACAAAGGCCCTCAATTCGTCCAGACCGATGACCCATCGTGACACGAACTCCTTGTCATACATGTCTTGGGCCAGGACAAGATTGATCATTGCCAGATTAAGGGCATAATCGGTGCCCGGCCTGATCTGCCAGAAACGGCCTGCTTTGGTAGCCGTGAGCGAGCCCCTCGGGTCAATATAAGTACACTTTGCCCTCTTATTTAGCGCCTCAATGAACTCTTTGGCTTCTTTGACCTGAAGAGCCTCGATGATGTTGCGTCCGTAAAGCACGATGTGCTTTGTGTTCTTGATGTCATACGCCAAACCTGTCCTGCCTACCCCGAATAGACTGCGTGTTGCATGGTGGGCATTGCGTCCGCAGGTGCAATCGTGGTCGAAGTAGTTGGGAGAAGCCAGGGCTTTGACGAAACTCTTCGTAAGGTCGCTGAACGGACCGCCCCGGTCACTCAACACAATACCCTTCCCTCCGTATTGTCTCATCACCTCTTTGAGTCCGTTGGCTACGTAATCCAGGGCCTCGTCCCAGCCGGCTCGACGCCAATGTCCGGCGCCTCTGGCGCCGGTTCGGATCAAAGGATACTGGGGCCGCTCGTCATCATACTCGAAAGCTACTCCTGCCGATCCCTTGGCGCAAAGGCTGGAACCCATGGCCTTATCATTTGGATTGCCCTGCAACCAGATTATCCGGCCGTCATCGACTTCCACCTGGATAGGGCACCTAACCGCGCACATTCCGCACAAACTGAAAACGGTTCGCCGACCTCGGGTTTCTACCCCTATTACATTGGGTGCTTCCTTCAATTTCACTGTTCTCCTTCTTTAGTGTCCACACCAGGGCCGTCGGCTGGGTAACGACAGTATGTCGCTAAAGCCTTTCATCTTTTCCGCGCGTTGCTGATGTGTATTCAGAATTGCCTTCATACTCCTGAAATACGGCAACCTATATTTGATCCTTTTGAAGATGAGGTATGCAGCAGCGTAAAGGGTTACAAAGACGCATAAGTATCCTACCGAATAGTCAGTGAAAAGTATCCTGAACTCCAGGTCGGAGAACCTGTGCTGCATCCAGTCAATGGCAAAGAAGATCGGCCACAGCATTGCAGCAGAGAGAGCAATTTGCATGAAAAACGATCTACCGAATGCGTCATTCGCCAACTTGTTGGAAGCCACAAAAGCAGCTTTGTCACCTGCCGCCAGGGCATCAACCGATAGGTTCTGATAATGCACGACTTCATCCGCAGTCTTTTGTATGTATTTACGAGACGCCAGAAAAGCCAATGAAATCGTAAGTTCTCCTGCTATCAGAGCAATAAATGCCAACACAAACGTGCCGATAAGGAAATCCACAAAACCGTATCCCGTGATCCGATAGAACCAGATCACGTAAGGATCAACCGCAATGTAAAATGGATGCATCTGCATGTATGAAACAAGGCATCAGTCAAGGGTAGAAGCAATCGGTCCCGAGAAGTGCAAGACATCAATTTTCATCAAAGCTCACTATCACATCCCGGGCAGTACCGAGTAGCCCAAAAACCCTTTTGTAGTGTAACCGATTCCCACATAAACCGCCAGGACCACGAATAGACGCTTCAACCAGACTTCAGGAATGTACTTGGAAGTCATCGGCCCCAGAATCGAACCGATGAAGATGCCGATCAGCTCGGTGCCGACAAGTACCCCGTCTATGGGTACGCTCTTGACGAACATGTAAGTGAAAATCGAAGTAATCATACTGACAAGGACCGCAAGGGCCGATGTGCCCGCCACAATAAACATTGGGAGCCCCGCAACCGATGTAAGAAAAGGCACGTAAAGGAACCCGCCGCCCACACCGATGAAGGCTGATATGGCCGCTATGACGAAGCCCCCAAGTATCGGCCAAAGTGGATTGAAGGAAAACTCCACGCCGTAGAAGGTGAAAATGATCTTGTTGAATCCCCAATGCGTTACATGGACTCCTTTTGCCCATTCACCCAATTTTTCCTCACTTCCGGCCGTCTTCCTTATATGCGCGTCCTCAAAGGCTTTGCTGGCCTCCTTTGCAGCTTTCCTGCTCGCCATGCCCCTCGGGGTCGTCTCATAGAAAAGCACACCGGCCACAGCGAACACCACTAGACCGAAGTAACCCACATACATGCTCAGGTTTATCTTACCCGCGGTAAGCACCGGTATGAGATACGCACCCAGTATCCCTCCGCCTGCGAGGCATAGGCCGAGAGGTAATACCAGTCTCCCCATGCGATAGTAGGTGACAGATGAGATAAGAGCCGACAGCCCTACCAGGTATTGATTGCATACGCGGATGGAATCCGTAAGAAGCGTGTTCAAGGTCGGGCTTGTATTCTTAAACATCTTGCCGTAATCAGCCAGGCCGAAAACGGTGATGTGCCCTACGCCGGCCATGATGCCGCCGAATGCGCCCACAGACGAGAAGATCCACCCGACCCAGATTCCCCACAGGATTCCATGAAGCCAAAAAGTCCTGGGTGCGCCGGGTATGCCCATGAAACCAGGCTCCGCATTGGGATCGATCATCCCCTTGCCGGTACCTTGCGGGGTCTTGGCAATGGCTTCTTCCAGTTTGCCTGCATCTGCAATAGAAGCCGACATCAAAGTCATCAAAAACGCAGCGGCAGCCACCAAAATTACAATCATCCATATTTCCCGCTTCATAAGATCTCCTTCCCCTTAGGATTGGGCATTAACAAACAACAAAAGGTCGTAATTGACCTTGTGACTGATGGACGCGAGACCATTCCCCGACCCGGAATGTCCGCTACTCAGTTGTGCAAGCGGCGATCAGATCACGAATGATTCGCGAAACCTGTCTGTCCTGAAGAATCCGTCGGTAGTTCCGTCTGTTCAGGCGTCGGGCACTATGCCGGACGGTTACCGAACAGTGTCTATTTTGTTCACGTAATATACTAATATTTCAATTATACGATATATGCTTTCCAAGTCAAGCTTTTTACCATCCG
Organism: Desulfomonilaceae bacterium; assembly: GCA_035506215.1. Taxonomy (GTDB): domain Bacteria; phylum Desulfobacterota; class Desulfomonilia; order Desulfomonilales; family Desulfomonilaceae; genus DATJPW01. The sequence continues at coordinate 3,980 of DATJPW010000254.1, read as the reverse complement.
CGGTCGAAATCAGAGCACTTCTCAAAGTCCCCTTACAGATACCTGATAGAATCACCTATTTTGAGATTGCGCCATTATCGCTCGATTGCATTACCTTTTGCGTCAGGCCGCTCGGAACCTGGAATTGGTCGGGGCCGACATCTCTCATCACCGGACCGTCCACGCATGATCGCAGGCCGGTTTCAGTTCCACAACTGCCGCACACACCTATGCCGCAACGCATTACATCTTCTCTGGCGAGATAGATGCTGCCGTCAGGCAACCGCTCTCCCAGAGCCTCAACAACAGCCTTCATCATCGGTCGTGGTCCGCAGACGAATGCCGCGCAGTGTGAGTACACGCCCGGATCCGCGGCCATGTCGGCCCTCAATACTCGGACAACCTCGCCTACGGTTCCGGGTGGATCGCTCACTATCTTCGACCCGGGAATTCGGTTCAGGATTTCGCGCCTGAAGGGCTCCGTGATGTCACCAGAGAAGCCGAAGAATGCTTTGGCGATATTCCCTCGGAGGCTTGCAGCCATAATGATCGGCGCCACCCCTGTGCCGCCCCCAACCAGAACAAGGGGCTCATCAGCTTCCGGCGCGGGAAAACCTTTACCGTACGGTCCTCTCATATAGATGGTATCCCCTGGTTTCAATGACTCCAGAGCGGCCGTAAAAGGACCCACATTGCGCACCAAATAGATCGGTTCCAAATCCTGTAATGGCGAAAAAGGTTTCTCTCCCACGCCGGAAAGCCGCAGAAAGAAAAAGCGCCCCGGCTCGCAAGCCGATCCATCTTCAAGCCTGAGCATAAAGATTCCCGCTCCAACAGGTATGTTCTCCACGACGGTAGTCCTGAAGTAATCCGTGCGGCAGTGCCCGGCCTTTTCCGGTGGTCCAAATACTTCTTCTTTTTCGGATTCAAGCTCGTGGATCAGCGTGTCGAAAAACCCCTCTATTCTTGATGTAGTCATCCCCGCCAGGGCAGATCCTACTGCGAAAAGGCCGGCACCTGCAGTATAGTATGCTCGTACCTCCCGGGCCGACGATATCCCGCCCGAAGCTATTATCGGAAGCGAGACCGCAGACGCGGCTTCTCTCACCGCCTTGATGCCTACAGGCAAAATTCCCGCGCCGGACAATCCGCCTGTAGTGTTACTCAGCACCGGATAACCTTCCGAATCCACCGCAATGCCCGGTCCGACTGTGTTGATCAGCGAAAGAGCGTCCGCACCGGCTATTTCACATAAGCGAGCCATACCGGCGATATCTCCCAGGTTCGGTGACAGCTTGGGGATAATCGGTTTTTCGACATGTTTCTTCATGAGCCGCACTATGGAACTGACCGAGTCCGGATCTGACCCAACGCACTGTCCTGCTCCCTGAACGTGAGGGCATGACAGATTAAGCTCGAACGCGTCTGCGATTGGCGCCAGAATACGAGCACACTCGAGGAATTCTTCCGCGTCGGCGCCCATTATCGATACCACGAGCGGCTTACCGTCGTGCAAAGGAAGAAGCGATTTCATGGCTTCGAGGAAACTCTGCGCACCCGGATTGGCCAAACCCACGGCATTGACGAAGCAGCCTGGATAATACTCGTGAAGAACCGGCTCTCGATAACCTTCCCTGGGAGCCACACTCAGGGTCTTTGTTGTCAGAAATCCGATCTGAGGCACATCGCGTGCTAAACGAGCGATCACTGAGGGAACGGTCGTAATAATCCCGGATGGGATTGTGAAAGGTGACTTGATCCCGAGATGCGCAAGATTCGAATTTTGAAGGCGTTCCAAGAAAAATCGAGATTTCATAATTCGTCTAACATTTGTCGGCTAACTCTCAGGAAACGACCCAGCCCCACCTGCCGATCAGATCGACGAAGCGGCACCCGGTGTGGTTCTCGATTGTGGTTCCCTGCTCCGTCTTGATCACTCTTTGCAGTGTCTGCGAAAAGCGGTCGCCGACCGGAATCACCAGCTTTCCGCCTAACCGTAGCTGGCTAACAAACGTGTCGGGAATCCTGGGAGCACCGGCGGTGACTATTATACCGTCGTACGGGGCTGCCTCGGGCCAGCCTTCCGTGCCGTCTCCCACAATAAATGTTATGTTTTCGTAGCCGCCGGCTTTTGTGATTTCTTGAGCACGTTCGGACAAACTCTTTATACGCTCTACTGTGTATACCCACCGGCAGAGTTTACTCAATACAGCGGCCTGGTATCCCGATCCGGTGCCGATCTCCAGGATTATTTCCGATCCCAGGAGTTGCAACAGCTCGGTCATAATAGCCACCATGTATGGCTGGCTTATAGTTTGACCTTCACCTATAGGAAGCGGGTTGTCGTCGTACGCCTCGTCTCGCAGAGACTCATCGACAAAAAAATGGCGAGGGACCTCCGCCATGGCTGTGAGCACGCGATGATCTCTGATTCCGCGCGCCTCAAGTTGGCTTGCGACCATCTTCTTCCTGGCCGAGGTGAAGTCTCTCATAGAAGTCCTTAGCGCGCCGCCAATACATATTCTAGAGCGGCTCTCGAAAGTTTTAAAGTAATCCAATACTTGTACTGGAAATGTATAAAGGCCCGGCGTCCCTGTCACGCGGGAGGCGTGATTGATTTATATACGCAAAATGCACCGCCATCCCGCGGTTTCACGGGATCGGCACCTACAATTTCGAGGGATCGCTTTTCACAATTCGTGATTGCTTTTCAGCAAATCACTATACACATCCTGGGAGCAATTAGAATAGTAAAGTTGTCTTATTGTGGGGGTTGCCGAAGAGGAATATCCCCTGAGTTTTCTTCCGCCATAGTTGCTTGGACACCGACTTCCTGACACACGCAACTGCCGCAAATTTTTCAAGAATCTCGGAAAATGATTCTTTTATCTGCGGGGGTTGACTGAAGCAGGCCCTGATGGAACTTGTCCCGGCAAGGGGGCTCGCTCGGGAACATTTGCATTTTCACTTGATGGTTGTGAACCCCCATGCGCTGCCGGAACAGCAGGAAAAAATTTGGAGCCCATAAAATTCGAGAAACCCTGCACCGCATTGGATGGGAAGCGCAGGATTCGGTCGACAATTCCGGAAAGCATGTTTCCTTCTGACGATTCGTCATAATAGGGGTTGTGATAGCGCGGGTACGGATAATAGGGCGTCTCTCCGTCATCGACGCGATGAAGGTTCTGCTGTGCCTGAGACGGCAAATTGGACTGTGACGATGCGGGAACGCTTCTTCCCGGTAAGGCTCCAGATCCGGTCTGTCCTGAAACCGAAGCTGGATTCTGAGCGGAATAAGACGTGACCCCGGGCGCAAGAGTTTGGGTGTCCCAGCCATAGACCGTCGACCACAACATGATCACCATCAGAGGAATCGTGAGAAAGTTTTTGAGTCTCATTTGTCCTCTCCGCAGTAGTTTCGCGCTGGTGACACTTAGATCGAACCGGCCGGAGAGTTCAAGTGTTTTTTGAAGTTATTTACGGCCGACTAACGGATGATTGCTATCTATTCGCGATTAAACATAAAAAACATTGACAGTTTGACTGAAGACGAGTACATAGATCCGCCTGCATTCGCGCGCCCAGTTCCTGCTGGGGAAGCATGAAGGACCCATAAGCGCGTGAATGGGCCCTTGATGAAAGTGGCCTGCTGAAATAGCTTGTGCGGTATTGCATGTTATTGCAGATGGTTAGCCGAGTTCAGAATGTGTGCGCAACGGCGGCATTCAAGATTGTCTTTCTCTTGCGTCGAGGGCTCGGAATGATTATTTAACCTTGGCAAAGGTTATTCTAAGGAGCAATCAATCATGTGGATGACCCGTGAACAAATAGCGGAGGCATTGGGAATAGTTCCGAATAGCGTCCGAGGGAAAGTGATCAAGGGACAGATCGAGCGGAAAGTTGAAGGGGGAAAAAACTACTACCGCATTGCTGATCGCGAAGCTTCTACGCGAGTTGAAGCAGCCAAGAGCCCCGCGCCGTTGGAACCTCCCAAACCCGTC
>DATJPW010000253.1:0-22255 GCA_035506215.1 Desulfomonilaceae bacterium | reverse complement strand
CAGCCCATCCTAGGCTCATGAGGACCGCATACAAAGTCGGGGGTGCCCTTCTCTATCACAAACACGGTGATCCCTTTTTGCTTCTGGGCTTCGTCTGTGAGAACCATAGCCGCGTAGATACCATGTTATGAACGCTGACATAAACTGCCGTGGCAAAACACCCCTTGGCAAATTCTTCAAAAATGACGGCAGCGGTGAGCCGCCCCACACCGGTGCCCCACATATTGCTCAGGGACGTAAAGGCCTGTGAAGTCCAGTTCACCCATTTTGTCAAAGGCTTCTCGCGAAAAGGTGCCGGTTTCTTCCCATTGCCGAGCCATAGATGCGAGTTCCTTGAAAGAGAACTCTCGAGCAGCCTTTCTTATGAGCCGCTGCTCGTGAGTTAGTCTGAAATTCATAGATGATCCCCAATATTCAGGGTTGCAGGAAATCTTTCAGGTGACAGGGACGTTCTGAAACGGCTTCTGGTCTCACCAAATGGTATTTCTTTTTGTTTAATTAACTGCTAACAGACGGAGCAGTCAACGAAAAACCTAATCGTCCGGCCCGGAGGTTTCAGTAAAGAGGGGGCGCAACGGAGGTGAAAAATTGACCGGTATTCATGAAGTTTTGAGGGTCCTGGGAAATGCCTTCGGTATTGAGCCCGATTACTCGGACACTTGGGGTAAGATCCATCGCACCGACCCAGAAACAGCCAGGCGGATACTTGAAGCCAAAGGCGTCAAAATTGCTTCCGACCGCATGCATCTGAATCCTCAGGTGGTGGTGGTATGCGCGAATAACCTACCGGAGCGATGCTCGATCTATCTTGAGAAAAGGATCGATCATCCCAACTTCAACTCCTTGCAAGGGACAATACGAATCATCGATACAAAGAAGCGAATGCTTGTGAGCCAATATGATCTGCCGTCTGCGGGGGCACGTCTTCAACATGACGAGAAGTCCGACCTTATGTTTCTGTCAGTGGCGTTTCCGACAGATTTGGATACAGGTGAGCACCAATTAACCGTAGAAGCGACAATCGGTGACGAACAGCATAGTGCTGATTGCCGCTGGATTGTATGTCCGGCGAAGGCATATATTCCTCCGTCCTTGGAAAAAGGAGGCAAGATTGCCGGGGTGAGCGTCGCGCTCTACGGGGTTCGCTCCCGAAAAAACTGGGGAGTCGGAGACTTTTCCGACCTGAAGGCGATTGTGGACTGGGCCCGTGAGGACCTGAAGGTAGACTTTGTGGGTCTGAACCCGCTCCATGCACTTTTCAACCGGCGACCTTACCACAGCAGTCCATACCTACCTTCCAGCCGACTCTATCGCAATTTCATTTATCTGGATGTCCCTGGAATACCTGATTTCGGCGAGTCCCGAAAGGCTCAATCCCTCGTGAATTCAAGCAGCCATCGCCGTCTCATCCAAAAGCTGCGGGACGAAGCGCAAGTCAATTACGAAGAAGTTTCAGCCGTGAAGCTACAGGTCCTAAGAGCGGTGTTCGGTACCTTTATGAAGAATCATGGGAAACCCGGTGCACGCACTCAGCGTTGGGACGCGTTTCAGCACTACATGGAGTCGGAAGGTGTTTTCCTTGAACGCTTCGCCACTTTTTGCGCTCTCCGCGAGCATTTTGAGTCAAGAGCTTTCCGCAATCCGGAGAGTTGGCGCGAGTGGCCTGCGCCATTTCATGATCCCTCCTCATTGGAAGTCGAGCGATTCCGGACCAAAAACAAGGAGCAAGTGCTGTTTTGGATGTACCTGCAATGGCAGTTGGAAGAGCAGGCGAAGCAGATTCAGCAGTACGCTATCGAAAAGGGCATGATAATAGGACTCTACAACGATCAAGCCTTGGCCGTGGATCGAAACGGCGCGGATTTTTGGGCGTGGCAACAGTTTTTTGCCGACGGATTTACTGTGGGCGCTCCCCCGGACGCTTTTGCGCCGGACGGCCAGGACTGGGGATTCCCACCTCCTGACCGGGACATGCACCGTTTTTCAGGCTATAGGCTGTTTCTCAAGATGTTGGAAACGAATTGCAAGCATGCGGGCGCTTTGCGGATCGATCATGTGATGCAGTTATATCACCTCTTCTGGATTCCCGGCTCGGCAAAGCCGAAAGATGGCGTTTATGTGAAGGACTACGAAGATGATCTACTCAACATCCTGGCCTTGGCCAGCCAAAAGAGGAATGCCCTCATCATAGGGGAGGATTTGGGAACAGTCCCTATGAATTTCCGGGAGAGACTTATGGCCAAGGGTGTGCTCTCTTACAGACTCTTTTATTTTGAGAAGGACTGGGAGGGGAATCAATGCGGCCACGAGGAATATCCTCGATCAGCGCTGGTTTCAATAACTACGCATGACCTGCCTACCCTGAAAGGATTCTGGGCCGGCCATGATATTGAGGTTCGCCAAAAAATAGGACAACTGGACGACGATCAAGCGCGCACATTCAGGGAAAATCGGCGGCAGGATAAGGCAAAGATGCTAGAGAAGCTTGTTCAAGAAGGCTTTCTTTCGCAACAGTCCGCTGCTGAGGCCGTGTTAGCAGATCATCCAACAGAACCCCTCCATGAGGCAATCCTAAGATTCCTTTTCCGGACTCCATCAGCCCTGGTGATTATAAGTCAGGAAGATATTTTTCTGGACCCGCGTCAGCAGAACATACCCGGTACCACTCGAGAAAACCCTAACTGGGTCACCAAGATGCTCTACACCGTGGAAGAACTCAAATCAGACCCCGAAGCTGTGCGTTTGTCGCGAAAATTCGGGAGGTTGATTGAAGAAACGGGTAGGTCCACAGCACATAACTCGTGAGGCAAACGGGATGAGCCGCGACTCTTCATTCACGCAGGAGTGGCGCTATGTGGCTGCGAGGAGTAAATGGTGGGACAGGCGTCCCGCCTGTCTGTTGATCAATGACCGGCAAGATGCCGGTCCCACTGACAATCTCCACTGCCGTTATACCGGCGTAGGCCGGTATCCAGACCGGTAGGCACCGGCCTCCGTGCCGGTGCGCTGGAAGCAAATGGGTCGGCAGGGACGCCGACCCCTACCGGATCGAAGCCTGCCCCAGACAGCGATCCGGGTCTACAGTCACGAACGGCAAATTGCCATTGTGAGGAGAGAAATCTTGCGTCGGGATGGTAATCTTCGTCCTGGGGCGGACGGCGTCCGCCCCCATTTGGGCGTTCCGCGTTCTGCGCGGGACCATGCGCCCCTTGAGCTACACTTACAATAACAAGCTTTCGCCGCTCGTAAGCCAAGGCTTGTGTGTGGTCTGGATTTTGTATTTTCTTCGGGGTATACAAATAGGGATCAATAGGAGGTTTCAATGGTCCTAAATTTTGCGTCCTTCCCTGGACTGATTGATATGGTTGAGGAAAAAGTTTTGGATGGCGGCCGGATCAGCAGGGAAGAGGCTGAAGCCCTGCTCGACACACCCGATGAACACTTTATGCGTTTGATGGCAGCGGCGGACCGCATCCGGATCCATTTCAAAGGATGGAAATTCGATTCCTGTTCGCTCATCAATGCCCGTTCAGGCCGATGCGGAGAAGATTGCGCGTTCTGTGCTCAATCCGGTCATTACGACACTAATTGTGAAACATACGGGTTACGGTCAACAGATCAGATTCTAGAGGCCGCCCATTCCGCTCATCAGGCCGGGGCATTGCGATTCTGCACGGTCACAAGCGGTGGAGCGCTCTCTTCCCACGAGTTCGATGCGGTGATCGAGTCTTTGAAACGAATCAATGCTGAAGTGGAGATTTCGCTGGACGCGTCACTCGGCTTTTTGGATGAAGAAAAAGTGCTGAGGCTTAAAGAGGCTGGGGTCACCCGGTACAACCACAATCTGGAGACCTCCCGGGATTGTTTCCCCAGTATTTGCACGACCCACACATTTGACCAGCGAGTAGACACTGTGCGCACCGTACTCAGCCAAGGCTTGTCCGCGTGTTGCGGCGGGATCATGGGCATGGGCGAGACCCCGATCCAGCGGATCGATCTGGCGTTTACTCTGGCGGAACTGGGGGTGGACTGCGTGCCGATCAATATCCTTGACCCTCGACCCGGTACCCCATTGCAGAATACGATTCCGCCGGAGCCGATGGAAATCTTGAAAACGGTTGCACTATTTCGTCTGATCCTTCCCAAGGCAACGATAAAAGTAGCGGGAGGCCGCGAGAAAAATCTCGGTGACTTCCAAGGCACCGTGCTCCGCTCCGGAGCTAACGGAATGATAATAGGGGGATATTTGACATTCCGTCGCCGGTCTGTCGAAGACGACCTGCGCATGGTCCGACAAGCAGGTTACGTGATCTAACGCCAAGGTTGCGTTTCGTCGGTAACCGTCATGATTCCGGCATAGGATCTAATCCAGCGGGACGAGTTTTTGCATTTCGCGCACGAAGTCTTCTTTATTACGGTAGAGTATCGTGTTCCACCCTTGCATTCGTGCCCTTTCAATATTGCCTTCATTATCGTCAATGAAAAGAATCTCTGATCCCCGGACTCCCAGCTTTGAGGCCAAGTCAGAGAATAGACTCGGGTCCTTTTTCCCTTTACCCAAATGATATGAATTAAAAATGTCGTTGAAGTCCTTAAAGAAATCATATCGTTGATTTAACTCGTCCAGCCATTGGGACTGGTCACTGAGTATGGATACATTGTATCCGCGATTTCTCAGCTTGCGCACAATTTCCAACAGCCAGGGACGCAGTCGGAATCGCTCAAGAATTTCTCGACGGAACATCTCGTCGGAACCGGCAATCCCGGTTCTCTCTCTGACCATGGCCCAGTATACGCTTTCCGAGGCTTTGCCCAGCACGTATCCGGAATCGTATACAGCGGCCGCCGCCAGACGGTAAAAGGCCTCGGGGGAAAAACCCGCAGCCTCACCAATAGCCATCAGACCATTCTTGAATCCCTCCTCGGCCAGCACTCCCCCGAAATCAAACAATATCACTCTGATCCCGCGAGTAGTTGGATCGGACAAGATGGTCCTTCCTTTCATGATCGATTGCCGCCGCAGCGCGGCACGAAGAGACTATGAGGCGGGTGCGAGATTCTACCGGAGGTCTCGACGATCAAATGACGACCGATGCGTGGCGGTTCAGCACTGTAGGTCTACCGGCAGGACCTGAAGCCTAATGCTCGGAACTCTCCCTTTTCGGTCTGGAAATCGACTGTGACCCACTTCCCCAGAAACGGCGCGGCCTGGTAACGGTGATTTCTCTCCACGCGCACCACGACCGGCTTGTTGTCGGAGTCACGTAACGTCACGCTTTCCAGATCTACTCGCTCCAGCCATCCGGCAAATTCTCCAGCAAGACAGCACTGAGGCGCCGCTGAAAGCGCAGCGAACAACATCATCCATAACCAACGAACCCTCATCTGTTCCTCCATCGGGTACCACTCGCCATCGAGAGTTCTTCCGTAGGAAAAGCTCCGGGCGAAAACCGAATTCACATTAACGCCATGTTAATAATACTCGAAGATGCTTGATCTTTCAACTTTTCGCTTACCAGACGATCATATCTTTGGCATTTTGGGGCATCGATACGTTGACAGGACGAGATTGTTTTCGGCAAGATGAGGCTCTTGTTGCGTATGTCGGAGGCTCAGGTATGGAAGCACCGGGGGATCGGCTTTATTCTCAACATCATCTCTGGGTTAAATTGGAAAATGATCAGGCGACTGTCGGCATTACAGATTATGCCGCCGAAGAGCTTGGCGAGGTCGATTACATAGAGTTGCCGGAACCGAACGATACCATCTCGAAAGAGCGGGCTTTCGGAGCGCTCGAAACCAGCAAAGCGGTAACTGATCTTGTTGCCCCTATTTCAGGGGTCGTCCTTGATTGCAACATTTTGCTCAATGAATCCCCTGAAATGGTTACCTTCGACCCCTACGGAGACGGATGGCTAATGGTACTTCAACTCTCTGATCCCGATGAGCTGGATGATTTAATGAAGGCTGAAGATTATGAAAAGTTGGTAGGAGACGGATCGGACGAATAAGCCGCTATTGCAGCTACATCATGTTTCTGAAGGCATTACCGGTAATATAATTGAAATTAGCCCTGATACGAAGACGCTTGGCCGTCAATCTAGGCGGGAAAGGGTGAAACGGAGCCGCTGATCTGATAGCTTGCATCGCGGATTCGTCCAGTACCGTCTGGCCGGACGAATCCAGCAGATTCATCCCCAACAACGCGCCGTCTTTTGAAACGGAAAATTCCAGAGTCAGACTTCCGCCGATCCCTGCCCGCGCTGCCACTGCGGGATATATCCACACGGCTTGAATTTTTTGCTTCAAATGGACCAGATAAGAAAAAAACCTTTCCTCTCGTGTGCTTATGTCCACTACGGCCTCGTCGGGATTTCCGTCCGGATAGAAATCCGGGATCCCGCCTGGCGCTGAGAGCCCCCTGGCTATTTCGGCCGGTGTAGGCCGCAAATCCACATGCTTACCGTTCAAATCGTTTTTGTTCGTTCGAGCATGCTGCGGATCTTTAATCGCAGAATGAGCCTTCTTGGGTGTCTTGTGAGTGGGCGTAGGGTGATCTAGTTTTTCCTCTTTTTGGCTCTTTTCCTCCTTTGGCTTTACAAAATCTTCCGGGGCGGTGGGTGGCGGCAGCGCGGCAAGTCTTTGTGGGACCGGCTCTACGTTCCCGAGTGGGGGTTTAGGCACCGGCAGAGCTTTCGGCAATCTCTGTTTTTCCGCCGTGTGATCCCTGTCCGATATGGCTGAAGCCATTTCTGGCGGCTGCTCCTGCGTTTTTTGCGGGGAGTTGAATTCAACAAGTCTTACAGGCGTAACTTGATCGCCGGGGTTTAGAAACGCCTTGGCAGGTGCTAATTCAGCCAGTCGCGGCAGTGCAGCCAGAAAGGCGACGTGTAGCACGACAGAAGCGATGATGCAGTACCGGAGCGCCTTGTCTTTCTGGGAACCGGTAACTTCCTTGGGCTGTGGAACCTGGAGAGGGCCAGAGGCACAATCATCAAGTGAATCGTATTCCTCGTTCACAACAGGATCGATATCATTCGATAATTTGGATCTGGAGAAAAATTCCACCTGATTTCAAGCCCTTTCCATTCTTAAGCAACACTCTCTCGAAGGAAATCCCTGTGAGCCTAATCCAGATTCAGCTATTATGATAAATATTTTTTGCAATTTGACAACTATTATCGGCAGACTCAACCATGTTTTCCATGAGCAGGCCAAAAAATTCCGCTTCGGGCCTACTATCTGACCTCAAATTGCCGGGGACGAAGGCAAGAGCTGCCTGAATCGATCCGCGACCTATTTCCCGGCGACCGCACCGGATCTGCATTGGCGTAGCAGTACACGCATCCATGGGAACATGTGTCATATGCGCCGACGTCCAATGAAGCGGCACAACCGCACTCTTTGCGGCTGGGGGCCATTCTCAAAGTCTTGAGAACTCGTTTCCTTTCGGGTGAATCCACAATCCGTAACAGAAACTCCGGATCGATGCACCGAGCTTTGGCGACCCTCTGAGAAACCAGGTAATCGTGTGCGCACGACTCGAGAGAAATCCCCCGTTCACCGGCCAACTCCGCCATTTCTTCCGCCATCTCCTTACATAGAGCCTCTTCCGGCCTGAAATGGTCCGGAACAAACGTTTCCATATTTCGGATTGTCTTCTTGTAATAATCGCAAAAACTGAAAATGCATTCATCCGTGTATCTTGACAACACCTTGCACAGCCCTCGGAAATTCCGGAGGTGCCATTTTCGGTCCAGAGTCTCAGTGAGCACAATCGTGTCATATCGCCATCTCAATACGGGTCCTGGAAAACGTTCATGCAGTTTATCCAGAACTTGCAGAGTATGACCGAGATCCGGCACGCGAGGTTCCAAGGAAATAGGATAATTGTTAATCGTGTACAAGAAAGTGAACGGATAGCCTCTCGTACTCAGTTCGTCAAGATGCTGTAGGATAGGGTCGGCATTCTTGGTCCAGAAGACGATGGCGGCCACGTCCTCCGCGGCCAGTGACACTGCCGACATCCCGCGGCCGAACGGAGACAGCACGTCCACTACTCCGGAACGTATCCGATTGATAAACCAGTCGGCATAAAAGGCCGGGATATCGGTTCTTCTGCTGGCCGAAATAACGTGCACAAAACTCTCCTTGGAATTTGGAGGAGCGTCAAAATCCTTTCAGGCCGATTAACGCCTGCGGAAATGATCCTATCACCACGGTTGAAGCTTTGTCCACACAGCCATTTTTCAAATTCTCACATGATTGAATGCGATCTCAATAAAAGGTTCCAAAGTTCTTGTTCATTAAGGTAAAATTACGTCACCAGTGTCCAGAAGAAAGGAGCCTTCATGGCTAAGCCCAAGAAAGGGAGAGACATAACGGAAAACGGACTGCCCGACTCAGAGAGGGCCCGAGCCGTAGATATGGCCGTCAGTCAAATCGAGAGACAATTCGGCAAAGGCGCCATAATGAAACTCGGCAGTGGAGGTGTCATCAGAGATGTAAGCGTCATTCCGTCAGGGTCCCTCGGTCTTGACATATGCCTGGGAGTCGGCGGCATACCTCAGGGAAGGGTGACTGAGATTTTCGGGCCGGAATCTTCCGGAAAAACGACTCTTTGCCTGCACATCATTGCCGAAGCTCAGAAAAGAGGCGGCATAGCGGCTTTTGTCGATGCAGAACACGCGCTGGACTTGAATTATGCCAGAAAACTGGGAGTCAAGACCGACGAATTGCTGATTTCTCAGCCTGATACCGGAGAACAAGCTCTGGAAATAACAGAGATTCTAGTCCGATCCGGCGCGATGGAAGTCGTGGTCATCGATTCCGTGGCTGCTCTCGTACCACGGGCGGAGATCGAAGGTGAAATGGGCGATTCTCACATGGGACTTCAGGCGCGTCTGATGTCTCAGGCGCTCCGGAAGCTCACTGCTGCCATCGCGCGCTCCCACGCGGCAGTGATTTTCACTAATCAGATAAGGCAAAAGATAGGCATAATGTTTGGAAACCCTGAAACGACCACTGGCGGGAACGCTCTGAAATTCTATGCCTCGGTAAGGCTGGATATCCGTCGTGTGGGACAAATCAAAGACGGGGAAAGTATAGTCGGCTCAAGGACAAGAGTGAAGGTAGTCAAAAACAAATTGTCTCCCCCCTTTCAGCAGGTGGAGTTCGATATCATGTATGATGAGGGCATATCCGCCGCCGGTGAAGTTCTGGATATGGGCGTAGACTATGGATTTATTGACAAATCAGGATCGTGGTACTCATACGGGGAAGAGCGTATCGGCCAGGGACGTGAAAACGCTAAGCAGTTCATGAGGGACAACGTAGAAATCATGAGCGAAATTAGATCCAAGATTTTGGATCAAAAGGGGATACAACCTCGGACGGGCTCTGGAGGTGATCTGGAAGAAGAGACTGCCGGGATAGGAGATTGGGATGGACCTCGATGATGTGTTGAAAAGGGCCATTGAAATGGGGGCTTCGGATGTTCACTTGAAGGTTCCGTTGCCTCCTGTCACCAGAATCAACGGTGTGCTGAGTCCACTGAAGGGTGAAGATCGCCTCACTCCCGATGAAGTGAAACGCGTGGCGCTTTCAGTCATGAATGAGCGTCAGAGGGAGGTCTTTACCAAAACCAGGGAACTGGACATGGCTTATGGAGTCAGCAAGCTGGCCAGGTTTCGTGTCAACGTCTTTTGGCAAAGGGACTCGATTGCAATGGTTTTTCGAGCCATCCCGTCCGAACCGCCCCTGCTCAAGGATTTGAACTTGCCGCCGATAGTCGAAAAGATAAGCGCCGAGCACAGAGGGCTTGTCCTGGTGACCGGCACTACCGGCTCGGGAAAGACGACAACTCTGGCCTCTATGATCAATCAGATAAACTCATTCCGCAATTGTCACATAATTACCATCGAGGACCCGATTGAGTTCCTCCACAGGGACAGGAAAAGCATCATCAATCAGAGAGAGGTGGGCCAGGATACTTTGTCTTTTCAGAGTGCCCTTCGAGCGGCCCTTCGCGAAGACCCCGACGTTATCCTGGTGGGGGAAATGCGCGACCTGGAGACAATAGAAATAGCTATGCTTGCGGCAGAGACCGGACATCTGGTATTTAGCACCCTTCATACATTGGATGCGACAGAGACCATCAATCGGGTGGTGTCTGCGTTTCCTCTTGAGCATCAGGCGTCGGTGCGCGTTCAACTCTCCGGGATCATCAAGGGAGTAATATCGCAAAGATTGCTGCCTAAAGTTGATGGGAACGGGCGAGTGCCCGCGGTAGAGGTGCTGATTTCGACTGCACGGATAAGAGAGTGCATCGGTGACCAACAGAGGATCCGTGAAATAAGGGATGCGATAGCCGAAGGTCATGTGAGCTACGGTATGCAGACCTTCGACCAATCCTTGATGCAGCTGTTTAGGCAAAAACACATTACATATGAAACCGCCTTGGCGGCCGCAACGAATCCTGACGATTTTGCGCTGTTCGCGAGAGGTATTACCGGCACTTCTGAAGCCAAATGGGAGATGAATGCCTGACCGCATAGTATGGGTCTCTTCGGATCGGCAATTGTTACAGGTCGTTGAATCGCAAGATGGCTTCGGCCGTCGTACTCAGGCCTGGGAGGCTCCGATCATCCGGCTGAGCCGTCTCCCCAGGCGAACCAATTGCTAGAACATGCAAAGCCTGCAATCGGAGGTAAGAGAGGTGAACGAATTCCGTGTAATGCTGGTAGATGACGAAAAAGATTTCTTGGAGACCCTCTGCAAGAGACTCACAAAACGCAAATTGGATGTCACGTCCGCAACGGGCGGCCGCGAAGCGATCACCAAAATAGAAAGTGTGCCCATTGATGTGGTGGTGCTTGATGTCAGAATGCCTGACATGGACGGGATAGAGACATTAAAGCGGATCAAGAAAATTAAGCCGTCAGTGGAAGTGATCATGCTGACAGCTCACGCTGATCTGGAAGTGGCTATGGAAGGGATGGAACTTGGGGCGTTCGATTATCTCATGAAGCCAATTGAGATTGATGAGCTGCTTTACAAATTGCAGGACGCATATAAGAAAAAGTGGTGCCGGGAAGAAAGTGAGAAGTGCGAGCTTCCCAGATCTCTGGAAGTAACCTAACTTGCCCTGCAAGTCCTTTTACGCTGGCTGACCTTCAAAGAAATGAATTGAAGTCTGTTTTCAACCTCATTTGGATTCTCAAATCATCGGCTCCCCTGAAGGTCTTATCAATAGGATTAAAGGCAACAGACCGGACAGGGGATTCCGTAATTCTTCGCGACGACTCCACGAATTCTTTGCAACGCTAAGGGATTTTGATACTATTATTTTTTTGTGATCGGAAAGGTAATTGAAATACAAGGACAAGGACCTTTCCGTGCCTTCGTTTGCTCTCACGTCCTTACCTTCGCTTTGGTTCGCCCATCGCGCTGCGGTGAGGAATGCCCTGAATGTCTGTCGACACCTTCAATCGAGGGAGGAATAAGCATGAATCTGGGGAAAGATTTGTACGGTATGCTTATGGCTGCGTCCGTGGCCCATGCCCGCTGGGATTACGAAACCTCCATGAACATACTGAGCGACAAGAAAAGACTCTATTTGCTGGGGCTGATGTTGTTGCCGGTAATCCTGACTACAGTGGCTCTGGCTGCGGATTTACCGGAGGTGTTGGGCGGATATAAGGCATACACCCCGGCCTTTTATTCTACGAACATTTTTGTAATATCTATTCTCGTAGGACTATGTGCGGGCCTGATTACCGGCTGTATTGGCGCGGGAGGCGGTTTCATTATCACGCCCGCCCTTATGAGCGCCGGTATAAAAGGTATTTTGGCGGTGGGCACCGACCTGTTCCACATATTTGCAAAAGCTATCATGGGAACAGCCATTCACAGAAAGTTGGGCAATGTTTCGGTCGGGCTGGCTGTCGCCTTTCTGGTGGGCTCCGGTATAGGTGTAACAGGCGGAGGGTTTATCAATAGGGCACTCTACGAATATAACCCGGTGGTGAGTGACGCCTTCATCAGTGTAGTCTACGTTGTTTTACTGGGCTTCCTCGGATTTTATTCTCTGGCGGATTTCCTCACGCTTAGAAAGGCGGAGGCCGATGTAGGGGCGCATGTTGGAGAAAGCGCTCACGGCACAAAAGCTGCCTCCGGTAAGATCGGATGGCCTGCCAGGCTTCAGTCATCTCAAATCCGACCCCTGATAACCTTTGATGAGGACCTGGTCCCCGGCGGCAAAAAGATTCCGGCTTTGTTTGTGGCCATTTGCGGAGGGATCGTAGGTTTCGTGGCGGCGATAATGGGGGTGGGCGGCGGTTTTATTACTTTCCCGATGTTTGTGTATGTGTTGGGAGTTTCCTCGTTCACCACCGTAGGGACCGACATCCTTCAAATCATCTTTACGGCCGGTTATGCCTCCATTGCCCAATATGCGCTATATGGGTTCATTTTCTATACATTGGCCATGGGAATGCTTTTGGGCTCGCTGATTGGCGTCCAGATAGGAGCTCTTACGACAAAGGTCGTCAAAGGGATTTACATCAGAGGATTTTATGCGACTGCCATCTTGTCCGGTTTTGCGAATCGTTTTTTTGCCCTTCCGGAAAAACTCAACCAGATGGAAGTCATCCAGATTTCCGAACCTGTGGCCAAAGGCATAAGCCAGGTGGGCAACTGGGTTTTCTTTGTGGTCATAGGCATATTCGCCATCTGGGTGCTGGGCAAGTTCCTGGGCAGCATAAAGTTTCTTAGAGGGGAGGTCTGAAGGATGCTCGTGAAGAAAAAAGCGCCATTCATTAGAGGACTGATAATGGCCCTCACATTTGCCATAGTACTTGTCGTAATGTTTTCACCAATTTTCGGCGGAGAAAATGCGTTGGTAGCCGCTGACAAACTCTTTAACTCTATTGCAAAAGGCTCTACCAACTACTTTCCCGGTCTTATGAAAAAGACGGCAGATTACGCCAACAGAACGTTTGACGTCAATCTGAAGCTCAAAGACAAGGAAACGGCCGGCAAAGCGACCAAGCTGCTGACTGCCGCCGGCGCGAAAGTCACCGGAGACGGTGTGGAGATTAAGGTTACTGGAGATTTGGCATCTGTTGTGTCCGCCGCGCTGAAAGATTCCGAGGCCATGTTTAATAACCGTGAGACCGAATTGTCGAGCAAGTACGGTATACCTGGTCGGGAAGCGCTGTATGTCTGGTGGAACTCTTTCAAGGAGATGGAGAAAGACCTGAAGAGACAAAAGCAGTTCAAAGATGCAGCCTTCTTGGACGAGGTCCTAAGTAAGGGCGTAGAAGTCGCTTACAATTTCGCGAAAATCGTACCTGAGAGCGCTTCGTCCAGGATGGGTATTTTGAGCCTGTCGTTGATCTTTTACATCGTATACACGTTGTGGTGGGGTCTTGCGATAATGTACCTGTTTGAAGGGATTGGTCTGGAAATGACCGCAGGAACAAAGAAAGAGGTGTGAAGCACGGCACGTCCATCATAGAGCCCTTTCGGAGGGTGCGAGGCCCGCATAGCAATTGCCGAAAGCTTTGTCGATTGAAGGTAGCCTTGTACCGTCATTCCGGAATCTGTCTCAGAATTCGATCCATGATGGGAATCGTGCCACGATGGTTGCCAGGCGCTAAAGCACCAGGCTGCTGTCAATCGCCCCTAATGGGCTCAAATAGCGGGTGCCCCGGAGGGGCACTTGACAATAGACCGGTAATTCATTGCCGGGAAATGAAGCATAGTGCCACGCTCTTGTGAAACAAACCCATTCTGAGACAGTTTCTCCGGCGGAAGCCGGGGTGACGCGTCGCGAAAAGACCATTATTTTTGACATTTGCTATAATATTCTTGCCAAACCCATAACGGATACTTCAGCAATTGATGAGCAAGATAACTGAGTCAATCAAACGGATCATATTGCAGGCATTGGGAAAGGAACAGTCTCCTTCCAGTCTGCAAGATCTCCGTGCGGCTTTCGCGGCCCGGTACCACAGCTTCAAACTCCTTCTTACTGCTAACAACAAAGCCCTGGAAATCATGAGTGATTTGGAAAAAGCCCTCGAAGGCACACGGCCGTTCGGGATGTCGTTTGTCAAGTCTAACTCCACTGCGGTTTCGGTGAATGTTTATCGAATAATTAAGCACCTGGACGAGCTCGCGCCGGAAAAATACTCTCAGCTTTATGATCGGTTCAAAATCATTCAGGATCACATAAATCAATCTCTTTCCCAAAGAAGGCTTCCCAAGGGAGACAAACTGGTGCTGCCCTTCCGCGCGATCGATAGCGCCCTGGTAGATCAAGTCGGGAGCAAAATGGCTAATGTGGCTGAAATAGGGAATCAGGTTCATTTGCCTGTTCCGAGCGGATTTGTGGCCACAGCGCTGGCTTATCAAAGGTTTGTGGAGCACAACGATCTCCAGAGGGAGATCGAGCGCCGTATTCAAGCCGCGAATGCCGACAGAATAGATGATTTGTTTAGCCTCAGTGCGGATATACAACAACTGATAATACGTTCCTCGGTCCCTGAGGACCTGGAACTCGCGATCCTGGAAGCCTACGGCCAGATCGAGAAAGAAGCAGGACCGGGAGTCAAAGTCTCGGTACGGAGCAGTGCTTTGGGCGAAGACGCAGTAGGCAGATCTTTCGCGGGTCAGTTTCGGACCCAACTGAATGTCGGCCGTGAATTCCTCGTTGACACCTATAAAGAGATTGTGGCCAGCAAGTATAGTTTACCGGCAGTTACGTATCGCCTGAATCGAGGTATTCCCGATGAAGATGTAGTCATGTGCGTCGGGTTTGTGGCTATGGTCAATGCGGTCGCGGGCGGGGTCACGTATTCAAGGAACCCGCTGGATATTCGAGACCGCTCGATATTCATAAATTCCGTTTGGGGACTCGCCAGGGCAGTTGTAGACGGGAGTGTGGACCCGGATGTGTTTGTGGTTTCCGCATCTGATCCGATGAAAATAATCGAGAAAAAGATCAAGCTGAAAGAACTCGAATTCGTTTGCGACCCGGACGAAGGTGTGTGCCGAATGAGCCTGACTGGAGATAGGGGCGCTTCCCAGTCCATAAGCGACAGTCAGGCCCTGGAACTGGCGGCCATGGCCCAAAAGTTGGAACAATACTACGGAGCGCCTCAGGATATTGAATGGGCCGTTACACCAGAGGGCTCCATATACATTCTTCAATGCAGGCCCCTTCAACAGCTTTCCGTAACGACGATTGAAAGAAGACCCGCGGAACGCGAGGCAGCGGCTCAAGAGTTTATTGCTCGCGGGGGTGTAACGGCAGCGCCCGGCGTGGCTTCAGGGCCGGTCTTTGTCGTCAGAAACGATGTGGACAAACTCAAATTCCCGCCCGGGGCAATATTGGTCACTGCTCAATCGCTTCCTCGCTGGGCGCCTCTGTTAGGTAGGGCGTCCGCTGTAGTCACAGAAATTGGTGGAGTTGCAGGCCATTTGGCCAACGTCGCCAGAGAATTCGGGGTGCCGGCCCTATTCGGGATCGCAGGCGCAACACGGATACTGAAGGATGGTGAGCTTGTTACCGTCGACGCTGATGGACTGACCGTATATCATGGCCGCGTGGATTCGCTGCTCACCTCCGGCGAGACGAAGAAGAAGCTTATGGAAGGCAGCCCTATTTATGATGTTCTTCGCAGGGTTGCAGATCACATCGTTCCGCTGAACCTACTTGACCCCGATTCACCCGAGTTCCGCCCTGCAAAGTGCATCACTTTCCATGACATCACCCGTTTCTGCCACGAGAAGTCGGTCCATGAGATGTTCAGCTTCGGCAAGGAGCATCACTTCTCGGAGCGATCCAGCAAGCAACTGGTTTGTGACGTGCCGATGCAGTGGTGGATCATCAATCTGGATGACGGCTTCAAGGAGGATGTCGAAGGCAAATTTGTGCAGCTCGGAAATATTGTGTCCATCCCCATGTTGGCACTCTGGGAGGGAGTGACCGCAGTCCCTTGGGGAGGACCGCCTCCAGTCGATTCCAAAGGCCTTATGTCGATACTGGTCCAGGCGACCTCCAATCCGGCTCTGGACCCCGCGACAGCCTCACCTTACGCGGCCAGGAACTATTTCATGCTCTCAAAGAATTTTTGCAGCCTGACATCTCGATTCGGGTTCCATTTTTCTACAGTGGAAGCTCTGGTGGGCGAGCGTCCACCGGAAAACTACATCAGTTTCTCCTTCAAGGGAGGAGCAGCCGACTATAGACGGCGACGAAATAGGGCCGCCCTCGTTGCAAATATTCTCGATAAATTCGGTTTCCGCGTTGAAACAAAGGAGGACAGCGCATTTGCCCGCGTCGAAGGACTCGATGAGGAGTCTATGAAAGCCCGCCTGAAGATTCTGGGATACCTCATTATCCATACACGTCAACTGGATATGGTTATGTCCAATGACAACTCCACATACGAATACAAGAAAAAACTCCTCGATGACATTGAGTCTATTGTCCAAGATAAATCGTTGATCAAGGCGGAGGGCCGTTTTGGGCCGTCTATCCATGAAACATCTCGTCTTCCCGAAGAATCCTCCGATAAATCAGCATATTAACGAAAACCGTACCCGAGCCGGAAATTCCACAACCTCTGTGGATAACCTGGGAGTAACCCTGTGGATATAAGTCGGTGCGTTAGGATTATGTTAGCTTTATAGCAGAGTGCATGATCCCGGTACACTGCAAAGATCATCAATAAAATCAATGCATCACAACGCCGCCAACCGTGCCGATTTCCGGCGTCCGACGAATTCCTTCTGATTTCCGATCCGTGCAAGTCCGTGGAACGGAACTTGCTTGAAAAACCGCCAAGCTGCTGATACACTTGCTGTTCGCCACCCCTATACGTCTGTCCGGACATATCGATCACGATGGAGGGAGGTATCGTCTTGCCGGCGAGGGCCCAATCCGCGACGCTGATCGGAATTGATGCCCTTCCGGTGGATGTAGATCACGTTTTGGCAGGTATCGTGTAGATTTTGGGGAGATCAGAGGTCAAGAATTCACGAAGAGGGCAGTTGAAGTGGCCGCGGCTGGAGGTCACAACGTGCTGGCGTTATGTCCTTAGTTGATGCACGGTGTGATTGGCAGCAAATCTCCATTTTCCCAAACATTTAGCATTAGGTGAAATTCGATGACAGTGTGGGGAAGGAGGTCATAGTGGGCAAGAAAAAAAAGCCACCGGTGGATGTTTTCGAACGGCGGCGAGTGGAGAGGCTGGTCAGTGAGCCATTAATCAAAAAGAAATGGCCTCAAGTGGCAAAGTTGATTCTTGAATTTGAATATGAAGACAACTGGTTCCATAATCCATTGGACCCTAAAATCATCAAGCTAGGTCCAGACCATCAAGCTTTTTTTGATTTCGATTGCCGATATAATGAAGGCATCGAACACAAATGCCGTCAAGGTGGCTTCGACCTGACCGGCGTCGTTTGGAGGATGATTGAATCTGGAGAGACAGAAACTTCAGGCGAAATCAAGTGCCCTGGTTGGCGCCAAGGCACCGGCATGCCATTCCACTGTCTGTTGACCCTGAAATACAGGATTAGAGTGCATTATAAGGGAGAGACTGAAGACGCGAAGAACCTCTGAGGACTTTAGCAAATCATTTTTCGTCATTCGTATCCAGGTACAGAATGAAGGGACGCACAAATCAGAAGTCCAGAACGTCCTGGCGTTTTGTCCTCAGTTAATGTATCCGATGATATGCGGGAAATTCAAGTAATGCCGGACTGTTAGTATGTGATTGGGCTGCGGATGTTACCGGCTGCTCCGTTTCGGCGGAATAACGAGTAAAAGAAGCTCTCACCAAGGAGGGAAACAGATGCATATCCAGAAAATAGCATTGCCGGGAATGGTACTTCTTTTGATTTGCCTACTTTGCGCTGATGCAATGGCTCAGGCTCAAGTAGTTCTTATTAAGAACAACTTTGCCCTCAGAAAAGGTCATATCAAAGGAGTGGCGGTTGAAGCCATCACCGTAAAAGGCATAGTCAAAAACGTGGGAAATAGCGATGCGAAAAACGTTCGCATAGCTGTTGACTGTCGTGGTTGTTACCCGCAATTTGATTCTAACTCGTCCATTGACCAATGGGGTCAAATCACCCACCACTATACAGTCAAATACGTGTCTGCCGGTACGAAGGAAGAATTTCAGTTTGCTGTGGCAGCCAGGCCGCGGGGCAATTTCAAACCGTCGGTCCCGGAAGGAATGAGGTTGCAGGTAGAGGGGTGGGAATGACAATCCCGTCCTTACAAGTGGTTGCAAAACCTCTAAATAGACATGTGATGCAGTAGAGTCGCCTCGAGGAGGCTGTCTCAGAACTCGATTCGTGGTGGATATCGTGCCACGATGGTTGCCCGGCGCTAAAGCACCAGGCTACTGTCAATCGCCCCCAATGGGCTCAAATAGCGGGTGTCCCGAAGGAACACTTGACAACAGACCGGTAATTCATTGCCGGGAGATGAAGCATCGTGCCACGATCTTGTGACACAAACCTATTCTGAGACAGCCTTCGAGAAGCGCCCTGATTTCGGCCTGTGCATCCTGCGTCTCGCGGGACTCCTACAAAAATTGGTACGGGAATTCTCTCAAATTCTCTCAACTTGGCTACTTGAAAAAACGCCAAGCTCCTGATACAGTCTGCGTTTGCATATATAGTCGTTTTACATCTGTAACATTATCCTTTGATGAGGTACTTTTGTTAGCGCGGGTCCACTCCGGGACGCTGATCGGAATTGATGCCCACCCGGTGGAGGTTGAGGTCGATGTTTATCCCGGCCTGCCTTCTATCGCGGTTGTGGGTCTGCCTGATAACGCGGTCAAGGAGAGCACCGCGCGTGTGAAATCGGCCATTGTCAATAGTGGATATCCCTTCCCCGCGCGACGCATAACCGTGAACTTGGCCCCTGCCGCCCTGAAGAAAGAAGGCTCCGGCTTCGACCTCCCCATCGGCGTGGGCATGCTTGCTGCGCTGAATCTCCTCTCTACCGAAAACCTCAACGATTACATGATAGTGGGCGAGCTGGCGCTCGATGGTCGCGTTAAATCCGTCCGTGGAGCATTGAGCCTCAGCCTGGCAGCACGGGAACTTGGGTTCAAGGGGCTGATACTGCCTGCGATCAATGCCGCGGAAGCAGCGGTTGTTGATGGCGTCAAAGTCTACGGTGTCTCCGACCTTCTCACCACCACGGGATTCTTGATGGGCCGAGTCACGCTCGAACCATCGAGTCCGGCCATCCCGAAACAGTCGTCACGCTTCAGCAGGTATCGTGTAGATTTTGGTGAGATCAAGGGTCAAGAATTCGCGAAGAGGGCGGTTGAAGTGGCCGCGGCGGGAGGCCACAACGTGCTCATGATCGGCCCTCCGGGATCGGGCAAGACCATGATTTCCCAGCGTCTTCCCACGATCCTGCCCGAGCCTGTATTCGACGAGGCTATCGAGACCACCAGGATCTATTCCGCTGCAGGCAGACTGGGCCGCAACGGATCGGTTATGACCATTCGACCCTTTCGCTCGCCGCACCACACAGTATCTGACGCGGGTCTTATCGGCGGAGGCATGATCCCCAGGCCCGGCGAGGTGTCGCTGGCCCATAACGGTGTGCTTTTCTTGGACGAACTCCCGGAATTCCGCAAGAATGTCCTGGAGGTGCTGCGCCAACCTCTGGAAGACGGTCAGGTCACGATATCACGGGCGCAGGTGGCGATCACGTTCCCAGCCCGGTTCATGATGGTGGCTGCGATGAATCCGTGCCCGTGCGGATATCGCGGTGATCCCAAACATCAGTGCAGTTGCTCCTCACAGGCCATTCAACGTTACTGGAGCCGGATATCAGGTCCATTGCTCGACAGAATCGACATACACGTGGAAGTGCCTGCTGTTGAATGGCGAGATTTGACCACGCCGGCAGATTCGGAATCATCGGAGAAGATAAGAGAGCGTGTGAGCGAGGCGCGAAAGATCCAACTCGCTCGATTGGCTGGGACCGGCCTGTATTCCAATGCTCAAATGGCATCGGCCCATATCAAGAAATTTTGCGCCTTGTCAGACCAATCCATGGCTTTCCTGGAAAAGGCCGTGGACAAGCTTGGCCTGTCAGCCCGCGCGTATCATCGCATACTCAAGATTGCCAGAACCATCGCTGACCTGGAAAAGGTCGAAAATATTCAAACAGCTCACGTGGCTGAAGCCGTCCAGTACCGGTCGCTCGATAGACGGTATGATTAACCACGTTCCGAGACAACGACGGGAGGTAGCTTTACCTGGAGGGGAACCAAGGCTGTTGAGGAGTCTCTGAAAAGGAGGTGTGGGCTTGCCGTGGTCAGTTCCAAGGCTGTTTGTACGGGTTTTATTGGTACAACTCCTCCTCTTGTTGCCTTGCATCTTGCAGGCCCAGATCGTGCCCGTCCAGTTTCCCGACTCCTCCAAAGAAGTCTCGTCAATTCCGCTTCCTGCTGTGATTCCTGCTCCGGGAACCGCTCCCGCATCGGGTATTCGTGGATCCGAAACCGTTGTATTATCGAGCAGGATGTTAGGGTCTATCGGATCCCTCATTCCTAACCTTGAATTTGGTTACAATTATACCAATGCGGGCGGGCTCAGGCAGAGTCTCTGGAACGGGGATTATCGCCTACCCCTCAGCATTGGTTCAAGCAGTACGATATTCGGTGAAGCTCATGCGGACTATCTGAATCTTACCTCAACCGTCGGCGTTCCGTTTCTTTCCAATTTTTGGAGCCAGTCACCACCTGGAGGGACCAATAGGCTGGACCTTTCAATAGGCGCCGGGTACAGGAAGCTGCTGTCCGATGATCTGTTGGTAGGTGTGAATGCCTTTTACGACTCGACCAGGCTGTTTGGTTCCTGGCGCTCGGCTGGCAGCGTGGGCTTGGAAATGGCTGCCAACGGCCCTGGCGATTCTGCCACTGATCTGAATTTCAATTATTATTCGGACGTTTACGCTAATTGGAATTCGCGAGCTTCCGTATTTCCCACCTTCAATATCATAGATGGTATCAGGACCGGGCGAGGAAACTTCGACGTACAAGCCGGTTATTCGCATTCCCTATTTGATCGCGCAATCGATCTGAGACTAAGCATCACCGGATATCAACTCGATTTTGGAGACGAGTTGAAGAGGGGTTGGCTTTCAGGAGCGGAATTCACCACTGGTGACGGCCTAATTAAGCTGACGCTTCAGCAGGGCTGGGACCAGCTTGTAGGCTCGTATACCACAATCGGTGCATTCCTGAACGTAGGCTTTCAGCCCGGCAATCTTCTTACGGGTGATAGCCCATTTACCATGCCGGAACCGGTCTTCCGGAGTCCTCGAAACATGAAACGGCTCCTGATAGGACCTGTTCATCGCATGTGGTACAAGCCCTACGCCATCGTGGCGAATACTCGATGTCGAGGACTCCCGTCTGACTCCTTTTTCCGGGTGGGCTACGGCAAATCTTGCTTCTACACCGGTTTTCCGCAGGCTTCGGACCAATGCCACACAGTGGGTCGGTACATCATTTCAGATACTGAAGGCGGTCGTTGGGTGAATACGTACGATCAGGATTGGCTGCGTTTTCCCCCGTATGATTATGATCGGGACATCAAACCCATGGACATTTGCCAGTCCGCTGCTTTTGCCAGGGCTGCCGAGGGCGATGTGGTCATCTTCGTACGGTGTGGAAGAGACCCTCAGCACAATCCGGACAGCGTGCTGTGGACCACAGAGTTGCCCACTCTCCTTAGTAACCCCAATGTGACCAGCATTAAGGCCTATGACAACTGCAGTTGTCCCGGAGGCGGCTGGTGCCACGAGGTGGTTTACAAGTAAGGTGGGGAGAAAACTTCGATAAGTCGGCGTCACAGAAGTTCGGAAGGAGGGTTCGCCATGACTCGTCTTATCGTTATGCTCGCTTTCTGCGGTGTCGTGCTGACCTGCCCCGCGGCGGCCCAGCAGTCCGCGACCCCAACACCCTCGGACTACATTCTTCTCACAATCATTTTTAAGCATGATCAATCCAAGAGCCTGGATGAAATCAACAAGCTACAGGAAGAATCAGGCTTCTGGGAAAAGTTCCCGCCGGACGGGATTGCAGTGGAATCATGGTACATCGCCATGGGGCTCGGCTACATCGTGACGCTCCGTGTCCCTCCCAATAGGCTCCGAGAGGTGAACCGGGCGGTGGAGCAGACCGCGTGGAAGGCGTTC
>DATJPW010000252.1:0-4449 GCA_035506215.1 Desulfomonilaceae bacterium | reverse complement strand
GTGCGTAAACGATGATTCGAAGGAATCATCACAAGGGAGTGAGGGCTACGATCTGACGACAGGAACAAAAGAGAAAGCGGGTAGAAAAAATCTGCGCACTCTTGACTTTTATCATAGTAGGAAGCAATCGCGCGAAATCGCGATCTACAGTTTTTGAAAATTAGTCAACCGCCTAAAGTTGCACGTTCCTACCTACCAATGTTCACAACGAGAAGACGCTTGATGTGTGCGATTACCTGATGAAATGGAGGCAGGGCCATTTCTGGCCCCACCTGTGGCAGCTATGCGGTAGAGTTAGAGATGGCCTCAGGTGCCGCTATTTAACACGTTCAGCCGTGACAACGGTCCGCATTTTGCCTCGTTCGGGGTTTAGCACTGAGTCCGTCCACTCCTTCTGGGTGTATTGGAGTCGGTCACCCTGAATGTGAAAAAGCAAGACTCTTTCCGTGCCAAGCCACGTAGGCATAGATGTAACGTTCACCTTCATTATGAAACTGTCGCCCTCGATCCGGTACCTGCCCATATACGCGATCATAGATCTCGTCAGCTTCGCGCGATCCTGATCCCTGGCAGAGGTGCCTTGAGCCCTTCGGCTGTTATCAAAGACGCCACTTGGCCATCAGATGTGAAGATAGTGTAGCCCACCGGATTATTTCCTAGAACGGGTTCCTTTGCTCCTGTCCCCTGGTACTCCGTTTCGAACGAAACTACTTTCCACGTACCGACGAGGGGTTGCTGTCCAAAGCAGGGACACGCTACCAATAGAACAAGAGCGAGAGCACAAATGACGCGCACCATGATGAACCTCCTTAACGTGGATTGTACTTCTACTCAGTTTTCTCCCATACTTGCCGAATGATGACCATCTTGGAAGGATCTCGGGCAAAAGGCTGCGGGTCGCTCGTGAGCGTGAGGCGATTACTTGAGAGCTGCCAATTGCGGACCACGTTAGTCCCATTCCAGTTTTCGATCCAGGATGCATCGACGCTGAAGACTATTTTGCTTCCTTCCACACGATATGTAGCCGACCAGCCTCCCATCGAATCGAAGAGCGCTGCTTTGTCGGCTTCGGTAGTACCAAACTTTCTATTTTCAGCGGTGTAGAAGGCTATTGCACGCTTCGGCGTCAAGATGAGCCACCCTTTGGGCGCCTTCCCCATGTTCTCATCGGGCGTACCCCCGGTTTCCACAGTCTGAGACACCATCTTATACGTCCCCACCAGGGATTGCTGTCCAAAGCTCGGGTAGGTGACCAATAAGATCAGTGCAAGAGCAAAAACCAGTCGTGACATAGTCAACCTCCTTATCGGTAATGGAGTAGGTTATTCGATCTTCTCCCACACAGTTTTGACGTTGAGCTGGTGGAGGCCCGCCGTAGCAATTACTTGGACACCTATTTCTTTTGGACTGCTGCAATAAATGCTTTCGTGAGTTTGACGGTTCCGTTCTCCATCCCTGATGTCTTTTCGATGGTGGGGCAAACACCAGAGGTGATGATGAGGCCATCCTGAACCAAGCCAGACCCCGTGTAGACGGCATCCTTGAATACAGGAAGGGTGAATGGAGCTGCCTCCGTCGGTTTAAGGGGATCACGTACGTATGAATATTTCTTTCCCTTTAAGACCCCCGCCTCCGCCAGTACGTTGGACGCATTCCCATTCGTAGCGACTGGTTTTCCATCCGCCAGTGCGTTTTTTACAATTGCCAGAACTTCAGGCGACGTACCTGGCGGTGGTTGAACTGCGCCTCCCACAGCCATGCAGGCGATTATGACACCTGCATACTCATCGAGTTTTATAGTGCGCAGCTGCTTTACGTCCGTAACCTTTTCGGTTGGACCCACGATGGGTATTCCGGTTGCAGTGGCGATGTCCACATCCAGTTTAGCGTTTTTGAGGAGTAGCCTCATGACCCCGAGCTCCATTTTGATCATGAGATCGAGATCAGTCGAATACCCTTCCCGGGGAATCAATATAGGACCTTGCTAGGCGCCTGCCCTGAAGCGGCTGATGAAAAGGAGACCACTAGTACAAGTACTACTGCAAAGATGCCTGTTTTCTTCATCTCGTTCCTCCTTATATTTTCATTATTGAGATAGGCCGCTTTTGAAACGAGTCTTTGTTATGGTGCTGACAAACTCCAGAAAGGATATCGTCTTCTTGTATGCGTGTATCACCTCCTTTAAAGCGCACTTGTGCGCAGTTTCGTCACCGCGCTGCAGACATTCGAGAGTCCGTCGGATAAAAAGGAAAGAGGTAAGCTGTGGTGCAGCCTGTGACATAACCCTCCTCCTCATTCGCTTATGTTCTACGCAAACGCACTAACGATTGGCGAAGGAGGTTTATGATCTATTCACATAGTTGCATCTGCAGCTGCGAGTGTCAAGCAAAACCTATTCCGGTGACCAGTTGTTATTGCCACTCGTAACGATGGGCGAACGAAGAACGAGAGAAGGTGAAGACTAAGGAAGGAGTGTTGTAAAAACGAGGCCACAACATTTTTTTGAAATTCTCGCGCAGATAAGAAATGGCAGAATTCACCTACGAAGACAGCATGAGGCTGTTTGGACGTCTTTCTTGATTACCAGTCGAAAGAGTATTAAAAGAATAATGAACGTGAAGGAGGGATACGATACGGCTCCTTACGATATAGTGTTCGTTGGTCATACGGCCATAGGCAAGATTGTGCCGTTTAAGGGATCTCCCCACGTAGAGACGGGCGGACCTGCACCATATGCCGCAATGGCTGCCGCCCGTTGCATGAAGCGGGTTGCCCTCATCACCCGATTAGCAAAGAATGATAGCCATCTCCTGGAACCCCTAAAAACAGCCAGTATAGATGTCTATATGCAACCAGCCGAGGCAACCACACACATACGTATCGTCCACCCCAGCGCAAATCCGGACGAAAGAGAAATGATCCTAATAAACAGCTCGGGGTTCTTTAAGACAGAAGAGATGCCCCAGCTGGAACCCTGTCTTGTACATCTCGCCGGCATGAGCAACCAGGAGTTCACCATGGAATTCATGGTTGAGCTGAGAAGGCGAGGTTTTAGTTTGTCTCTTGATATGCAGAGCTTTGTCCTTCAAGTCGAGGATAAGACGGGGCACATTCATCTGAAAGACGTGCCTGAGAAGCAAGAAATCATTGCTATGGCGGACATCGTGAAGTTGGATGTAGCTGAAGCAGGAGTGTTGACTGGTTCGGACGATCTTTACAGGGCAGCCGCCATGATAGAGGAATGGGGATGTCCGGAGGCAATCATAACGCGTGCGGACGGAGTTCTTGCTCACGTTAGGGGACTGGATTACTTTGCACCATTCTCCAACAGGAGTATCGCAGGAAGGAGTGGGCGGGGTGACACGACAATTGCGGCCTATTTAACTCAGAGGATGAGTCACCCCGTGGAGTATGCCTTGGAATTCGCTGCAGCCATGGCCTCGATCAAAATGGAAACGCCGGGACCGTACATGGGAACCATGGAAGATGTCCTCGTACGGATGAGAAAATAACTTATATCTCATCTAAGGTTACCTTCACTATGATCGTACTGATGGTGCAAATTGCCGCATGAAATATGGTACTTACGGAAAAACGTAAAAGTGTGAATTTCAAGAAGAACCTGTTACTCCTGGAAGCTCACAATTCAATCTCCATCCCTGCCATCATTGGGATCGCGGCAGTGTTGCCAGACAATTTTGGTAGAGTTTCTCGGGATTGATTTCTGCACCATTAATCCCTGTACTTTTCCCCACTAAAGAGCCAAAAGATGCTTTTGAGGCTCTCATCTGAAATCTGGGATTCCACCCTTTGTCCCGCCCTGTGGAGTGATTGTTTGTAGACCGTTAACAAAGTAGTTATCCGGATCAGATCACGCCCTACAGGCCTATTTAAAGATGTTCAAGGACCTTTTAGGCTTCGGGCGATCCGTGATGCGCAGACCCAGACGCCTGGTTGATATTGAACGGATGAAGACTTATGTCTCTATAGAGGATAACCAAATGCTGAAGCGACTGCTGCTCCGATTCAGGACGAAACTAGGGCTGGGTACAGGGACGCAGAGAATGAAACACCGGTGGATTTCCATGCCCTTATCAAGGAAGCCCGATAATCTCTCTGATGAGCTCGTACTCATCCATAGGCAGCCCAAGGGTTTCCGCAGGTTCGCGGTACTCTGATCCTAAGCCTGTCATCTCCTTTCACCAGTTGTTGTTCGGAGTCTGTCTTTTTCAGAAAGAACTTGAGCACCCACAAACCCATCTCCCCACCCAGGATCTTTTTCGTAACAAGAGAGGCATTTCTCCGAGTTTTGCTTTTGCCGTGGGTGGAGTTAGGAAGGGACTAAAAAGAAGCCAGGGAAAAGAGGCCTTGTATCACTCTCTTCCACCTAGTAATGCTGGCCCGCAGAGTGATCGGATTTGTGAAGATTGCCAATCGTACTGGTGCGAA
>DATJPW010000251.1:0-5483 GCA_035506215.1 Desulfomonilaceae bacterium | reverse complement strand
CGGTCCACCATTATGGCGGTGGTCGTCTGTGCAGCCATACTGATGGATAGAAAGTGGCATTCCCCCAATTCCTTGGCAATAGCCGCCATCGCAATTCTGCTTCTGTATCCCCTCTCATTCTTCACAATCAGTTTTCAGCTCTCCTTTGCAGCGGTGGCGGGCATATTTTTGCTGGTACCTCCAATGTACAAACATATTTACGGGCGCTCCCCCGAAAAAGTTAAGGAGTCAACCGAGCAAAGCGGAAAGACAAAGGTCCAGGACTTTCGGAATAAGGTCTTGCGTTCGCTCACATTGGTTGCGTTAACTTCTCTGGGTGCGACCCTTGCTGTGACCCCTTTTCTATTTCACACATTCCATTCGTTTCCGGTATATACGATCCTTGCAAACCTGCTGACTGACGCGATGATGACCGGGGCGCTCGGTCTTGGTTTGCTGGCCTCAATTATTGGGCTGTTCTGGACGGGCCTTGCGGCGCTCATCCTGGCGCCTGCAGACTTCCTCACTCACATGATTGTGAAGGTGGCCCAAGTTTTTGCAAATCTTCCTCTAAGCACAATTCGAATCAGTCACATGGGCACCACAGGGTTCGTTCTCTTGTGCGTTTGTGTTGTCTGTATTTTATGGACGATGCAAAAACCTTCTCGCCATACGGTTTTCATTTTGTGTCTCAATGTAGCGTGCATGGCGGGAACGCTGGTTTGTTACTCCCTGTTTTTCAAAGGCGACGCGGATTTCAAGGTAACATTCTTGAACGTTGGAAAAGCTGATGCCTCATTTATTCAACCTCCGGGTTCCAAGGGTGTGCTGATAGACGGCGGTCTGGCTAATATGTACTTCGATTCAGGACGCAGCATACTGGTTCCTTTCTTGCAATGGAGCGGCACGTGTCGCTTGGACGGGATAATAATGACACATCCTGAGATGGACCACATGGGCGGTCTGTTGGCGGTTATGTCCCAAGTCCCGTCAATGACGTTCTGGTGGAACCCTGTTGGAGTGCGGTCGGCCCACCTGGACAAAATTATGGCAGCAGCCGCAGCGTCACGGACGGCAATTCGAGCGGCGGATCGTAACTGTAGGCCTGTCAAATTCGGATCAGCCACGCTGCGCTTTTTAAACCCGACCCCATCAGCGGAGACAGGGGGTCAGCCACACCGGAGCCTGAACAACCACTCAGTGGTATGTAAGTTCGAATGCGGGGCCAAATCGTTCTTGTTCATGGGAGATCTCGAGCGCGAGGGTGAGGATGAGCTACTGGCCACGGGCATTCCACTGGTTGCTTCGGTGCTGAAGATAGGACATCACGGTGGAAAGAATGCGACTTCAATGCGTTTCTTGGAAGCAGTTCGTCCGGAAGTAGCAGTAATTACAACTGAGTACCCTAGGACCCGAGGAAGCCCGAGTCAGGAAGTTATGGACCGGCTTGAATCCGCGGGAGTGCGCGTATACTGGACAGGAAGAGACGGGGCAATAATCATGAACACTAACGGATCGAATTTGTCAATTAAAACGGGACGAAATCCAAACCATGTAGAGAATATGAGCTTAAACAGGCCCGGTGCCTGAACAAGATCGCTGTGCATATGATGCCTTGGATTCCCTTTGCGTGAGGAGCGGCGCGATATGGAAGTATTTTACATTCTCCTGGTTCTCATCGCCGGCGCTTGCGCGCCAACGCAGGCCGGCGTAAATTCGCAGTTGCTACGATTTTGGGCCGGCGATCCCGTGCCGGCAGCGATGATCTCCTTTGCAGTAGGCACACTCGCTCTTTTCGTCGTGACGATAGTGATGCGAATTCCGTTTCCTAGTATGAACAAAGCGGCACATCTGCCCTGGTGGATATGGACCGGCGGGTTAATGGGAGCTTTCCTGGTTGCGGTTACCATCGTCATTGCGCCTATTCTCGGCGCTGCCACTATGATAGGGTTTTTTGTTGCAGGCCAAATGGTCGCCAGTCTTTGCCTGGATCACTGGGGGCTCGTGGGCTATTCAGTTCACCCAATCAATCTGCCACGAATTATAGGCACGGTACTGTTGATCATTGGGGTCATCATAATAAGAAAATTCTGATTTGCTCGGAGGTGCGTGATGAAAAGATCGATCGGTGCCAGAACCATATTATATCCTCTCCCGGTTCTTGTGGTGGGAACGTACGACAAACAGGGCAAACCCAACGTCATGACCGCGGCCTGGGGAGGCATCTGTTGCTCCAGTCCTCCGTGTGTAGCCGTCGCTCTGCGGAAGGCCACATACACTTACGGCAACATGGTTGAACAAAAGGAATTCACAATCAGCATTCCTTCGGAGGTTCATGTCAGAGAGGCGGATTACTTCGGCAGTGCCTCGGGAAGATCGGAGGACAAGTTTGCGCAGGCAAAGCTTACCGCGGTGAAGAGCGAATCGGTTAAAGCTCCTTACGTAGGCGAATTTCCTATGGTTCTTGAATGCAAGGTCATCCATACCATTGAAATAGGTTTGCACACCCAGTTCATAGGGGAGATCTTGGACGTGAAAGTGGATGAGGAGTTTCTGACCGAAAGAGGTTATCCTGACATAGAAAAGATCAAACCCTTCTCATTCGCGGTTGAATCCAGCGCCTATTATGGTCTGGGGGCCTACCTTGGGCAGGCGTTCTCTGTAGGCAGGGAAGTCCGGAAGAAATCGTGAAATAGATCTCTCAAGATGTTCCAAATTGTATGTGGTCAATCACGTAGCCGGTTTTTACCAGAAATATCCTACCGCATACTGTAAACCCACACCGGTGATCAAGATCGCGAGTGCAGGCCGAATAACCGCCGCGCGCACATATTTTTGAGCCGCGGCGCCCAGGTACATTCCTACAGCTCCGCCTATACCGAAGAGAAAACCAAGGGCCCAATCGGGGGAAACGGACTCGCCCAAAGCGGCAAAATGAGGGCCTATCAGTGAATAGAAGATCACTCCGAAGATGGATGTCACACACGTTCCCATGAGTGCGGCGCCGGCAATCGTGTGAACCGGAAGGTGGAAGAAAGTGACAATGAAGGGGACTATCATGGCTCCTCCACCTATGCCGTAAATGCCTCCAATCAGGCCGACCACCAGGGAGAGAAAAAAGAGTCCTGTAGTATGGAAACTGAAGCGTTCTCCGAAGAATTCATACTCAGTCCGTGAGAGGGACCAACTCAGTGTGCACATGGCAGGGGACCTTGATGCAACTGCGTCTTTTCTCTTAGCACATTCGGCAGCTTTCTCTCTCATTCTTGCTTCCGCGATTTTTGCGGCCGATTCCTGGCCGCCTCCTCCCACAATAATCTGATGCAGCATCCTGACGCCTATGTAGAGCAGCACCAGTCCGGCGAAAAGCTTAAAAGGTCGCGGATCAGGCAAATACACAATCCGTATGATCATCCCGAGGAATAAACCGGGGAAGGTCCCAGCAGCGATATTCCAAGCCAGCGGCCAGTTCATCCGGCCCTCGCTAAAGTAGCGGTACACACCACTCGGAATGCCGACGATATTGAAAACGAGATTCGTGGGTGTTACGGCCGGAGAAGTGAAACCGAGCACACTGACCTGGAAAGGCAGGATCAGGAAAGCTCCTGAGAGGCCGCCCATGGAGGTGAAAAAGGAGATGATCAGCCCTACTAACGGTGGAACCCAGAAAGCTGTTTCAACGCCTGATACGGAGAAAGTCATTGCAACCTCTTAAGCTTTAGAATCGGTGTCGGCGGACCTTCCTTACCGGGTCTTGGTCTCACCTTCAGCCGTCTTTTTCCTGCTGGCGGCATGCAAGGGCGCCTCGGTTTGCTCGACGACTCCTGCCGGAAAACTTTTTCTGTCAAAAGCCCCCTGTTGCACCTGAAACGATGCTGCGCGATGCTTCCCGGTTGCTCTTAGAGGTCAGTCCTCATACGGGTACTCACCTGGTGAAGTTTTCTCTGCATGGTAGCTGGGCATCAGAGTCAGGACGACTGACACAAGAATTACAAACGAGACCACTAGGCGAGAAACGCATACAGCACAATGTTAATCAAGATCCGCATCTCACGACCTCCTTTGGCTTAGAGCACGTTTAAGCCACATTCTGGATCACAGAGAAGTGACACGTTTTAATCAGCTTTCGTGTCTCTAATCACATGCTAAGAATTTCTCGGAGATCTTGTCAAGTTTTTTCTCGGTGCCGATTATTGGTGGGAAAAATCGGATGTGGTAAGGTTAGTAGTCAAAACGTGGACGAACTGAGAAAAGAATAAATCATGCCCCGGAAAAAAGTCGGAAGCCTCCAATACAACCATCTTCCTAGCTCCCATACCGGTTCAGATCGAGTAAACCCCGGCAGCATCTATATAGTTCCTGAAAAGACGCCCCACCTTGATCCAACTCAGTTGGCCAAACTGGAGCAATCTTTCCGTTCTTGGTCAGAGATGCCCTCGCGTCATGACGTTCGAGCTTCCAGGAATCGCATTCTATTGATATTTCTTCTAATCCGTTATACTGGAGCTCGTCTCAACGAGGTATTGGCCCTGGATCTCAGCAAACACATTGATATCGCCAAAGGCGTGGTCCGATATGGCAATGCGGTCGGGACTGACCGTTCCTCTCAGCGCGAGGTTCAGATTTCGTCCGAACTCGCCTCGGAAATTCAAAAGACGTCCTCCGACCTGGCTTTTGCCGGGACCTTGGGTTCACGGCTCATGGTGGATGAAGGACATGTTCGACGGAAATTCTACGAACGTGCTCTTTCCTGTGGTTTTGCACAACGTCTCGGTTCGCCTAACGCCATTCGGAGAGCCAGGGCCATAGAGTTGATGCAGAGCAACGTGCCGTTGCCCGTGGTCCAAAGGATTCTCGGCCAGTCCACCCCGAACCTTACAGCATCTTTGGTAGCGTTTTCCGACGAAGACATCCGTCAGGTGGAACGACATTTTGTCGAAAAAGAAAGAGGAAGAAAAACCAGTGCCCGCAACACGTTTTTCGGAAAAATCGGCGCCATAAGGAAAGGAGACATTCAATCCCAAATCGAACTTGTTACCGTGGGCGGAGATATCGTCACGACAGTAATCACAAACACGAGCCTGAAAAGGCTGAGACTGAAACCAGGCTGGTTGCTTACCGCTGAGGTGAAGGCCCCCTGGGTTATAGTGCAGAAATCCGGTAGCGAACCATCATGCACCGCGGAGAATTTGTTTCAAGGGAAAGTGACCGAGATACTGCGTGGAAGACTCATCACAGAAGTCATTGTTCGCATCCAGGACGGAACGGAATTGTGCTCTGTTGTGACCGAGCAGAGCAGGCGCAAGCTCGATCTCAAGAGAGGGGACGATGCGTGGGTGATGTTCAATAGCTCCGCCGTGATCTTACGTGTTGATTAGTGCAAGTGCCATAGATCCGCCGGATTGCTACTCCACATCTTTATGCAGAGTCGAGGATCCTGCAACTTTGCAGGAAGCCATTTCATCCCTTCAACTTGGCTGAGAATTAATTTCCGGCTTCTCCCG
>DATJPW010000250.1:0-2755 GCA_035506215.1 Desulfomonilaceae bacterium | reverse complement strand
CGTCCAATGGTTTGAGAGGCAAACCACAAAACCACTCATCCTCTTTTGGGAGGATACTCCCCATCCTCAGGACCCCAGTCTGAAACTCGCCCTGAGGCGTCTTCGCGAGCAAGGGCGCCTTTATCGAGGCATCGGCGTATTTGGCTGGGAAGGTTCGTCCCGCGGCGAAGCTCTTAAAGTCATCTGCGACAAACATCGTGAAGCGGTCCTTTTTGCCCTTCGTCCGTACACCGATTGCCACAACTTTCGGTCGTTTCACCAATTATTGGAAAAGCAAGAATATGGTTTTTTCCAGAACTACGATTCGTCATGGAAAGACGGTCTTTGTTTTCTCTACGCAGGCACACAGATATTTCCTTTGCTTTCCGTGCAATCGGACATGGAGAATGTTCCCGCATGGATCATGGCGGAGGGGGTTAAATATCCGTTCGGGTCTTATTTCAGAGGAAAGCTAAGAGAGGCCGTTTTGGGGAAAAGCCATTCAAAATGCGATGCTTTATCCCGTCAATATGCTTTGTGGGCGAATCTATGTTAAAATAAGTTGTTGATTAATAACCATTACGGCACGAAAAAGCGGTTGAGATTGAACTTGCTTTATCTTTGGTTTCTGATGGAAAATAAAGTCTCATGCTATCGACACAAACATGCCTTTAGACAAGAATTCAAAAGAAAAGCGATCGAATCCGCTACGTGAGGGGCGCAGTCCAGCATGATCAATTTCCAGAAGGCACGCGAGCGAATGGTGGAAACGCAGCTTATCAGCCGAGGCATCAGCAATTCCCGTGTTCTGGAAGCCATGCGCAAGGTCCCCCGCCATGTGTTTGTGGAAGAGGCGCTTAAAGAACAAGCCTACAGTGACTACCCCCTGCCCATTGGGGAGAAGCAGACTATTTCTCAACCCTATATTGTCGCATTGATGTCGGAAGCTCTTGAGCTCAAAGGAGACGAGAAGATCCTGGAAATCGGAACCGGTTCCGGATATCAGGCGGCGGTTCTGGCCGAACTGGCAGATCGGGTGTTTTCGATCGAACGATTTCCAGCCCTGGCTTATCGTTCCAATCAAATCCTCCAGAAACTGGGGTATCAGAACATTATCATCAGGGTAGCCGACGGCTCCCTCGGTTGGCCTGATGAGGCGCCTTTTGACGGCATTATGGCAACCGCAGGAACTCCCAAAATTCCTCAACCATTGGTAGACCAGCTTGGCGTGGGCGGGCGCCTGGTCCTTCCGCTCGGAGACCGCCTGTCTCAAGAGCTTGTTCTAGTGGAACTTACTCCCGAGGGAATCAAAAAGACCAACCTTGGCGGGGTTCGTTTTGTCGACTTAATAGGCAAATGGGGATGGGAAGATTGATGGAAGACCACAATTCAGTCCCTCCCGAGAACGAACTTGTGAGTATACCATTAGAGACACCGGACTTATTGACCGAATTACAGCAAGAGAACACGGAGCTCAAATCAAATCTGACCCACGTCATTGCCACCGCATCCGCGAACGAGAAAATCTGGCGACACTTCATAGAAATTGAACGAATTCTCTTCCGGACCCGCCAGCCGGATTTGCTTGCCGAAGAGCTTCTCCAGGAGATCAAGGGCCGCTTTCAACCGGACAGGGTCATCCTCTTTCTATGCCATCCCGATCTATTGGAGCGGTTTTTCCCGGGAATAAGCAAGGACTGTAATCCCACTGGAGAAGGCACATGGCTCTTGCCGCTCCCCTTGGAAGCAGCTCAATCGCTTCTGGGTGACCCTCCGAAACCTTTTCTGCTTACCCCTGAAAACATTGGGGTGATCTCTCCCTTTCTTCCGGATGAGGCTTCCCTGATCCGCTCCGGTGTGGTGATTCCTTTGGCTGTTCATGAACTTCTTTTTGGCGGTCTCCTGCTGGGGAGTCTCGATGCTGACCGTTACGATCCCGACGCCGGGACAGATCTTCTGGAACAACTGGGAAACAAGATCGCCCTTTGCATGGAGAATTGCCTGAGCTATGAAAGAGTTAAGGACTTCGCCGTCCAGGACCCGCTGACGGGTCTCCTGAATTTCTTTCAAGTCCATACGGTCTTGGAGCGTGAATTCCGGAAAGCTCGCCGCCTCAATGCAGCCTTGTCGCTGATGCTGATTGCACCGAGGTTTGTTCACCAGTTTAACGACGATTTGGACATTGGAAATGAGGTGCTAAGGCATACGGCCAACCTTCTGAAGGAAATTCTTCCCGAAGGGGAGAGCTTCGTAGGACGTTACGGCAGTGATGAGTTTCTTGTGTTGCTGCCGAATGTTCAGAAGGAAGAAGCCGAGGAGGTCGTACCCTACTTGAGACAGACGATCCTGAGGTCACCCTTTCTGCATCAAAACACGGCCATCTTGATTCAAACATTGATCGGTGTTGGAACGCTGAATGAGGGCACAAAACGGGCTCAGGACATC
Organism: Desulfomonilaceae bacterium; assembly: GCA_035506215.1. Taxonomy (GTDB): domain Bacteria; phylum Desulfobacterota; class Desulfomonilia; order Desulfomonilales; family Desulfomonilaceae; genus DATJPW01. Next base: position 331 of record DATJPW010000250.1, on the reverse strand, counting down.
ATTGATACTGCCTACAGCGAGCTCTCCGGGCTCAAGATGTCTTCTTATGAGCATAACGGTGAATAACGTTTCCACAAAACAGTACCTCGCCATGATTCTTTTCTCGGAGCCCGAGGTGATTCCGGAACAGCGTTCAGCACTTCATGATTGCTATTCGTGAATGCACGTGCTATTGATTTATGGTTTGAGCAGCGGGGCGTAGCGCAGCCTGGTTAGCGCACCTGCCTTGGGAGCAGGGGGTCGGAGGTTCAAATCCTCTCGCCCCGATTTTTTATTAGTAAAGTCCAATAGTTAGCAACGTACTTTTGCTAAAGGGTACACGAGGGGTACA
>DATJPW010000249.1:0-37817 GCA_035506215.1 Desulfomonilaceae bacterium | reverse complement strand
ACAGCCCGCCCCAGGGGACTGCAATATACGGCCTGGACATCCTCGGCTTGCACTATACGGGCTAACTCTTTTGCCATACGAATTCCGTCCGATGTCAACGGTGAATCGCTGCGGCCCATAATCAACCCGTCACGGTTGAACAAGGTCTGGCCGTGTCGGGCAAGGACTATTTTCTTCCCGGAATTATGAGAAACAGCCGGATGTTTCGTTTGACCCTTGATCAATTATTACCTCACATGAATGGACTGTCCCGGGATTATACCAGTTGCCACAATTTTTGATCAGGCCTGGTCCAAAACCTTACGAACTTCTCGGAGCAGGTCGTTCACCGAAAGGGTTTGTTCACAAGGCCCTTCGCTCCCACTGGGATTGAGTTTCTCCTAGAAGTCTCCCTGGAGGCCGCTTCAATGTTTCCGGAAGCAAACTCTATACCTCTTAAGCGACAACTGGTATATAATCGAGGCAAGGTTCGATAAAAGCTTCTGCACCTCTAATAAGTCAGGCGCGGCGACATGTGCCTGGAAGAGGTGCAGTCTTGTGCTACAACGCCAAAAATGTTCATACTAGAAACAACTGTCTGAAGAGCAATTCCCTATGCCAGATCTCTTTGAAAAGTGTTACGCCTACAATCGGCCTGACCCATTTGTGGCGTCGGGGCTCTATCCATACTTTAAACCGATAGGAAGAATGTGGGGTCCCCACGTAACGGTGGACGGCCGTGACATGATCATGATCGGGTCTAACAATTATCTCGGGCTGACGACTCACCCAAAGGTCATCGAAGCAGGACTAAGAGCTACCGAAGAGTATGGAACGAGCTGTCCGGGCGCCAGGTTTCTCGATGGTGTCATAGCCCTCCACGAAGGACTGGAAAATTCCCTCGCAGCCTTTATGGGCAAGCAAGCCGCTCTGGTTTTTTCGACCGGTTATATAACTAATCAAGGGGTGATAGCCCCTCTCATTGCAAGGAATGACACTGTCATCGTGGATCGTCTGGCGCACGCCAGCGTCATCGAAGGCGCGAGACTCTCACTTGGTAAGATGCGACGATTCAAACATAATGATATCGATTCTCTTCGTAACAACCTCGAAGCTTCATCGGATTCTTCGGGGATCCTTGTTGTCGTAGACGGCGTGTACAGCATGGAAGGTGATCTCGCTCTCTTACCCGAGATCGTGGCAACTGCCAAGGAGTTCGGCGCCCGCGTCATGGTCGATGATGCTCACGGCATTGGAGTACTTGGAGAAACCGGTCGCGGGACACTTGAACATTTTGGCGTGGCCGACGACGTGGACCTGGTTATGGGCACGTTTAGTAAGTCCTTTGCTTCTTTGGGAGGGTTCATTGCAGGCAGCAGCGACGTGATTTCATATATCAGGTACCATTCTAATGCGTTGATGCAGGCGACTGCAATGCCTCCCTTCTTGGCTGCCGCGGCCAAGGCCGCGCTGGAGGTAATACAAACAGAACCGGAGATTCGAGCGTCTCTTTGGGACAACACGAAATTCCTATTAAATAGTATCCGCGAACTAGGCTTCGACACCGGACCCACCTGCACTCCAATAGTCCCCCTGATCGTCGGGGATGACTTCCGGACCCTGGTCTTGTGGAAGCGTCTTTTTGATGAAGGCCTGTTCACCAATTGCGTTCTGGCTCCCGCGGTTCCGGAAGGACAACAGAGGATCCGAACGTGCCTTATGGCTACTCATTCCAGGGAGGACCTGGAAAAGGTCGTCGAGATTTGCGGCCGTATAGGACGAGGTATGGAGCTTATACCGTGACGAAGATGTGAGCCTCGTTACGCGGGCGCAAATGGTCGGCCGCTGCATAAATGCGGTTCATGCCCAAAACTGATAGAGGAGTGACCAAGTTGGTGGAAAAGCGGCACATTAGCGCACACGAGGTCCTCAAAGATGTTCATTCCGGCATGGACGACAAAGCGTTGATGCAGAAATATAATCTTTCCATCAAAGACTTTAACGGTCTGTTCCAAAAGCTCATAGAGTCGGGGTTGATGAAGGAGGTGGAGTTTTCCGAACTCCAGTTATTGTGGGCCCAAAAAGATGGGAGAATGTGGCGTTGCCCCGCTTGTCACATGCCTCAATCTCATGAGTTTGACGAATGCCCTCAATGTGGGGTGATTGTATCCAAAATTAAAGAAAAGACACCTCCGGAACAAGTGGCTTCCCCCGCGGAGGAATTTGTAGAAGTGCAAACCGAGTCACCCGAGGAGCAGGTTTCGGCTCCCGAGCCACAGGAACCGTTGCCTGCGCAATCGGCTGCAAATAGTACATGTACCGCGTGCAACATGCCGTTACCGGCGGGTGCAAAATATTGCACTTCCTGTGGGGCTCGCGTCCAGTAGGGTAAGAAACGCTACTCGATCCCATTTAGCTGAAAAGGTGTTACAGGGTGGGCGATGAATCGGAAATGGTCGTGGCCGACGAAGAGGGCCCGGAGGCCGAAACCGTTATAGAGTTGCCGATAGAAGGCGTTCTCGATCTTCATACCTTTTCGCCTCGTGAAGTGGGCAATCTCGTTGACGACTACATCGAAGCCTGCTTGGAGGCGGATCTTTTCGATATCCGAATAATCCATGGAAAAGGCAAAGGCGTGCTCCGAAACCGTCTTCACACTATTCTGGCACGGCACCCGTTAGTCGAGAATTTCGTCCAGGCGCCTCCAGAGGCCGGAGGCTGGGGAGCGGTTCTGGTGAGGCTGAAAAGGCCATCGGAACGATAGCAAACCGGTGACTCCCCTTTGCGACCTACATGCAAGTGGGGCCGGCACAGCGTCGTAATTATGAATGTTATTTCAAGGATGCCACAGCAGGAGACCGTAAAGACATTGACAATTTTGGGGCTCACACGGTAAATCCGAGTTGCAACAACGGTTCCTAATTCGAAAACTTTCTTGGGGATGGCGAAATGTTTAAGCTTTTGATGCTCTTCACTGTGGTCAGTCTGACTCTCGCCGTTGGGACCCAGGTTCATGGTTCTTCCGAAACAGACGTAATCAAGACATCACAAGGGGACCTCAAGATAACATTCATCGGTCACGGGACGCTCATGTTCGATTTTGGCGGAAAGGTAATTCATGTGGATCCCTGGGGGAAGCTGGCAGACTATTCCAAGCTGCCAAAAGCAGACCTGATTTTCATTACCCATGAACACCAAGATCACTTGGATCTCGACGCAATCAAAAAGATTAAAACCGACAAGACGGTTATGATTCTTACCAAGGCGTGCACGGACAAGGGAGCGACCGGACACGTCATGAAGAATGGTGACGTCAAAACCGTGGCCGGGATCAAAATCGAGGCTATTCCTGCCTATAATCTCGTCCACAAACGAGATTCGGGCCAGCCGTTCCACCCCAAAGGAGTGGGCAATGGGTATGTGCTCACTTTCGGCGATAAGAGGGTGTATGTGGCAGGGGATACGGAAAATACCCCCGAGATGAAAGCCTTGAAAGATATCGATATAGCTTTCTTGCCTATGAACCTGCCTTATACGATGACGCCTGAAATGGTTGCAGACGCCGGAAAAGCGTTTAAGCCGAAAATCCTTTACCCATACCATACGGGAGAGACGGACCTTTCCAAGCTTACGGACCTGATGAAAGGGGTTGACGGGGTAGAGGTGCGGTTGCGCAAAATGAAATAGGGCGTGTCGGAACTGGACCCCCTCGTGCCGCGGAACGCGGCAAGAATTGACGGCAACCCTGTATCGTTTCCCAGGCTTCAGAGCATATGCGCTAACTTTGCATACGTGATTTCAGTGACTTATCACCCCACCCCTTCCCCCTCCCGTCAAGGGATGGGGTTGTGAACCCCCCCCTGGTGGGAGAGGGGAAGGTGAGGGGGCGTTCAGGCGCCCACATTCGCCTAAAGGCAGCGCCCATGGGTGTCGGCCTGGGAACGAGAAAGATTTTCTGACATAAAGCGTCTGTGTATCTTGGATAGCGATACCGGCCAATCCATAAGCATCGATAACACATTTTGCCCGCGAGTCATCCTGATACAATTTTCCCACCACCACCCAGTGGTTCTAAAGAAAGAAGTGAATTCAAATTCATTGATGGGGATTAGTTGTCTAACTCTATGAATGAAGCCTGTCTTCTCGTAACGTTGAAGGGTGGTGGCGCTCACGCCGCCTGACTCTTATCGAGGGTATGTCGTGTCTGAGGACCGTTCAGAACTTATTTCGGCCTGGAGTCCACTCCATCAAGCTGTCTTTCGCTCATTGTGGCTTGCAGCGATAGTTTCGAACATCGGAACATGGATGCAGAATGTGGCAGGATTGTGGCTGATGACGTCACTCACTTCTTCGCCTGTCATGGTGGCGCTCATGCAGACTGCCACCAGTCTCCCTGTGTTCCTGGTGGTGTTGCCCTCCGCGGCGCTGGCGGACATAATTGACCGAAAAAGGATGCTGTTGTTCACACAGGGCTGGATGTGTGTGGCAGCGGCGGGGCTAAGCGCATTAACGTTTATGGGTACAACCACTCCCTGGGCGCTGCTGGCATTTACATTTGCGCTTGGACTTGGCTCGGCAATGAACATGCCGATCTGGCAGGCCATCATACCCGGACTTGTGCGTCGCTCTGAATTGCCGGCTGCTGTTGCTTTGAATAGCGTGGCCTTCAATATTGCACGAGCTGTCGGTCCCGCATTGGGAGGCGCAGTTGTTGCCGCCGCAGGGCCCGGGCCCGTATTCTTACTTAATGCCGCATCGTTTATAGGTGTAATAGCTGTTGTTTATCGATGGGAGAATTCCGCTCCGAAGAATTCGTTGCCCGCGGAACACATGATTGCCGCCATTAAAACGGGAGCGCGTTATACACTTCATGCGCCGGCGCTACAGGCGGTCCTCGTTCGATGTCTGGCATTCATAGTCTGTAGCAGCTCTTTGTGGGCCTTGATGCCCTTGATGGCTCGCCATGAGCTGGGGTTGGGGTCGGTAGGCTTTGGTTGGCTATTTGGGTGCATTGGCACCGGGGCGCTTTTGGGTGCTGCGCTTCTGCCCAGATTCAGGAAGGCGGCCTCAACTGATCAACTTGTGAACGCCGCGAGTGTGGTTTTGGCGGTTGTGATCTTGTTACTAGCCTTGATCCGAAACATCGAGATTCTGTACGTGGCAATGGTGGCCGCAGGCATAGCATGGATGACAGCTATGTCCAACTTAACGGTATCTGCACAGACATCTACCCCATCGTGGGTCCAGGCGAGAGCGCTGGGTTTTTATACACTCGCTTTCCAAGGAGGAATGGCAATATCCAGTGTAATGTGGGGCGCTATTGCCGAACGTGGAGGAAACTCTTTTTCTCTCTCGTGCGCTTCAATTGCCTTGATGTTGGGACTTGTCTTCAGCCTAAAATGGCGCTTGGGAGCCATCTCCGACCTGGATTTGAGGCCATCGTCGCACTGGCCGGATCCAGACTTAATGGTGGAGCCGGAACCGGACGAAGGGCCGGTGTACGTGGCGCTGGAGTATCGCATTGACCCGAGCAACGCTGACAAATTCGTGAAGGCAGTACACGATTTGAGCCGTATCCGCCGACGAGATGGCGCCGTGCAGTGGAGCCTGTTCAGGGATCTGGGCGATTCAGGTCGGTATATTGAGATCTTCAAAGTTGAATCCTGGGCGGAACATCTTCGCCAACACTCTCGCGTGACTGTGTCTGATCGGGCGGCCGAGCGGCGGGTAAGGGCGTTTCATATCGGAGATAAACCGCCGGTAGTATCTCATTTCATCTCCCAACAGAACACCTCGGGGATAAGTTGATGGAGATATTCGACCAAGTGGTCCTGGCTCTATTTTTTCGGCGCAGTTCGAGTCACTCGACAGGAATGCTTGTGTGGCTTACCGGATTACCACGACCGGGATCTCCAACTGATGCCTCACCGGAGAGACAGTGCTGCCGAAAAGAATATCGCTGATTCCTCTGTGGCCATGCCCTCCCATGAAAAGAATATCAATATTCTGTTCCTGCGCCATTCGAATGAGTTCTTTAGACACATCTCCAAAGCCAAGGAAAATCTCGACTTCCACCCCCTTATGACCGAGAGAGACACCGAGTTGGTTTAAATACTGTTCGTCTTCTCGGGCCTCTGTATCATAAGCGTCCGGACCGAATGTTACGCCTCCGGCCCCCTCCACCACATGAAAAAGGCAGATGACGGCGTCGTGCTGCCGTGCAAAAGGCAGAGCGTGACTTAGGATCTGTTTATCAATATCGTTGTGTGCCACTGCTACGCCGACACGTTTGTACCGGGGAACATCCAGGTCCAAATTGTCTTCCTCGGCGCGAATAAGATGACTGAGTCTGCGCCATCTGGGAAGCCTTTCCCTTTCAGGCACGTGAATAAAGGGTCTGATAAAAATATAGAGGAGGAACACTCCAAGAGCACATACCGGCGGCACGATTGTGGCCCAAATCCAGGTGGGCGCAGGGCTCGATTGTATCCATTCCGTTATTTGATCCGCCACAAGTTTGATGTTCAGCCCTACGATCCCCAGCGCCACGATCCAACCAAGAACTTTCAGACCTAAACCGCTGACAAATTCTCCCATTAACCTTTTGTCGTTGGTGAAATGGATGAGTGGGATCATTGCAAAAGAGAGCTGTAAGCTCAAGATTACCTGGCTCAAGATCAGCAATTTGTAGCTTCCTGCGTCACCCGCGAAAAGGACCGTCAACACGGTCGGCACAATTGCCAGAATCCGAGTAACTAATCTTCGCAAGAATGGACGGATTTTGAAATGCAGGTATCCTTCCATAACTATTTGGCCTGCCAGAGTACCGGTTATGGTAGAGGCTTGGCCGCTGCAAACAAGACCTATCGCAAACACCGCTCCCGCTAGAGTTGTCCCGAGCATGGGTGAAAGTAGGCTGTGAGCCTGCTGGAGTTCCGTCACTTCAACACCTTTGGCGTGGAACGCGGCCGCAGAAACGATCAGAATAGCCGCATTCACGAAAAAGGCCACATTCAAAGCGACTGCGGAATCAACAAGATTGAAACGGCATGCTTGTCGTTTGCCTTCAGGCGACGTCTGATATGCCCGACTTTGTACGAGGGCGGAATGCAAATACAAATTGTGAGGCATCACAGTTGCTCCTATGATGCCGATTACAATGTAAAGCGCTCCTTCCGGTATATGTGGGATGAAACCCTTGGCCGCCTCTCCCCAGTGGGGAGCTGACCAGTAAATTTCGCATACGAAGCACAGGCCAATCACGGTAATCAACGACAGAATGAAACTCTCGAATTTTCGGACACCAAAGCTTTGAATGGCCAGAAACAGCAGCGCATCAAATCCCGTAATAATCACTCCCCATAAAAGAGGTATGCCGAAAAGAAGATTGATTCCTATTGCCCCTCCCAGCACCTCCGCGAGATCGCAGGCGACTATGCCGATTTCCGCCAGCACCCAAAGTATGTAATTAACAGAACGGGGATAATGATCCCGACAGGACTGCGCCAAGTCTCTGCCTGTGACAATTCCGAGCCTGGCGGCCAATGTTTGGAGTATGATAGCAGCGATGTTGGATGCCAGCAGGACCCAAATGAGCGTATAACCGAACTTTGATCCTCCTTCCAGATCAGTTGCCCAGTTGCCGGGGTCCATATAGCCGACGCTCACCAAGTATGCGGGGCCGAAAAAGGCGAACATACGTTTTACCATGCTCGCCGCTTTCGGGACGGTGACGCTGCGATGTACTTCCGATAGGGAAACCCCGACTTTTGTCATTTACGTTACTCGGTTACTCGGCCCTGAGACCTTGGAAGAAACGAAGATCAGGCTACGGAAGAATCCCGTGAAGTTCAACCCTTAAATGTTAAAACTCGGCCCCACAGGCTCTTTGTACCCCAGAGACCTGACCGCAGACACTCGAGCTGTACAATCTGACTATGATCAACAAAAAGATTTACTTCCGGTCCATAATTTTTGATGTACCAGGCGAACACCTCCGGATCGGCCGCTTCAAACATCGGCTTTTCCAGGCCCAACGAATTGATAATCTTGGCTACGACATCCGTGCGCCAGACCTTCACATTCTCGGTGATTCCTTCCGATTCAATCATAACCATGTACGCGCCCGCATCTACAAAACGTTTGGCCTGCAGCAAGGCCCATTCGACGTCTCGCGTGCCTTCGGCTTCGAGTTCCGCTGAGGCAGTGGCCCCACCGGCGCCAAACTGGATCCCTACTTCCGGCTTGGCCTTGAGCCCGGCCTGTTGGACCTTTTCCACCAAGCGCAGCCAATCGTCTGTGGGAATTGTGATAAAGCCGCTGGAAATTTCGATAATGTCAAATTCCAATTTCCTGCATTCTTCGATATATCCGCGCACAGCGTCGGGTCCCTGAGTCAACACATGCTCAATAAAGCCCCCGGTGGAGACAAGAACGTCGCGTGAGTGACAAAGGTCGATCAATTCCTTGATCACCTTCCGAGGCATAAGACTGAACGAACCCCCTGCGAATTTCAGCGAATCGACGTAAGTCCCCATTGTTTCGAGAACATCTTCCAGATAGCGTTTCCCCATGGGAGTGTAATACGGGCCCCGTATTTCAGTTACGCCTCTGCTGCGTGGCTTACCTTGGCGCTCATTGATTTTCAGAAACGAAAATGCCCTCTCGTGATTGAGGTCCTCCAGTTGATTCATTTTTCCCCCCATGAAAACTAATGATCGATAACCTTGAACACAATTTATTCTTTCTTATGCCTTTCAAACAGCCGCGTGAGCTCGCGAACTTGAATTGAGTCAAGACTCCCGACTGCTTGCACAATTTCATCGAGCAATAAAGTATCGCGTTGCGCTGCCGTGAGCTTGTTGAATTTGCGCAATGCCGTATCCCATGTCATGGAATGCGTATAAAAGCCTTCATATTCACTTATTTCTTTGACGATCATCTTCCCATTCCGGAGTGATACGGTTATGCGAGACGGCATCTCATGAGGAAAACGCGTGCTGAATTCGTCTAACGGAACTACCACAATTCTTCGAAGAAGTTCCTGAACGTCTCCGCTTCGGATACGTTCCTCACGGTACTGTTCGGGCATGACCTGATCGTCCAAGATGGCTACCGAGACCATATATTGCAGGCTATGATCAGCCTGCTCTTTAGTGCTGACCAGTGTTTTGTCGCCTTCTTCGCCTCCCCCGATGATGTTATATGCGACGTCAAAAGTCTCGATCTTGATTCGTTCGATGTCAGCGGCCGCGAATTTGTGCTCATGTTTGAGTTCCAGGGCACCGTCAATTGCTGATTGAGAATGGATTTCAGCATTGTATTTTTTGATAATTGTATGTTTAACGAGTTCCAAGTTTTCTCTTGACCAATCGATTTCGAATTGGCCACTGATGGCTTGCATAAATCCTTTATTACCTTCGAAAACCTCGATGGGGCCGGTGATGCCTCGCATAGCCAAAAATGTCGCGTGAGTCGCGCCAAAAGCCGCATTAGGAAAGGCCAACCCTTTCCAGTTGGACAGTGCACCGGTGCGTGTGACTCGTAACGCATTGAAAGCTGTTCCACTAATCGCTATGGCATTGGCGGTCCTTCCCTGATCAAGCGCGAGCGCTTTGGACACGCCGGAGGCAACGGCGAAAGACCCTTGGGTGGTGTGATCAAAACCTTTTGCACGTACCGGAGCAACGTCGCTCAACCGACACTGCACCTGATATGCGACGGCAAGCGCGGTTAGGAAATCGCGTCCGTGGCGATCGGCATACTCGGCAGCCGCAAGGACTGCCCCTAAGTTATCACTGGGATGGCAGGTTTCATGTTTGGCCAGATAACTGTCATTGAAATCCAGATAACGCACTAATGAGCCATTATAGAGCGCTGCTCGATCAGGAGCGGTGTGGCCGCCGCCTATCAAAGCGCATAATTCCGATCCTCCAAAATCCTCGATCTGTTTCCTGATAACTCGAGTCGGTCCCTCATCGAGAGCGCCGATCGCGCAGCCCAGAGAATCGAGCACGCGGATCTTTAATTCGTGACAGGCCGAATCAGAGATATCGTCATACGACGAGTTGACAACGAATAATGCCAGTTGCTCAACGTGTGTCACACGGTTTCCCCCTTCCATCAAAATCTTTGTAATACTGTTCTAGGTCAATCAGGCGCTTCTTGGTTTCCAGGCCGCCGCCGAAACCGATCAGAGATCCGTCGCTGCCGATGCACCGATGGCACGGCACAACGATGGGTATAGGGTTTCTTCCATTGGCCGCGCCCACGGCCCTGACGGCTTTGGGATTGCCGATAGCTTCCGCGACAGTTTTGTAGCTGACCAGTTCTCCGTATGGGATGGAGCGCAATACCTGCCATACTTTGAGCTGAAAGGGTGTCCCCACAGGCGCCAGCGCGAGATCGAATTGTTTCAATTCGCCATTGAAATAGGCTTGCAATTGAGCTTTGACCGGAGCGAAGAACCCATGCTCGTTTTTCCAATCTCCCCGGATAATGACGGGGTCTTTCTCCTTTGGAAATACGATGTGCCGCAGCCCTTCTTCATCCCCGACAAGGGTCAGGGTTCCAATCAAGGGAGTTTCAAAATAGTCGTAGAACATGATGCTGCCTCCTTTAGCCTTGCCAGAGGTGCATAGCCGCGTAAGCACGCCATGGACGCCATTTCTGGGCTATTTGCAGGATTTGTTTCGGGGTAAGCCGTTTGTTGCCCTGCCGCAACGCCTTAATGATGCCCAGATCCGCGGCTGGAAAGGCGTCGGGTTCACCCATTGCCCGCATGGCAATGTACTGGGACGTCCAGTCACCGACACCGGGAATCCGAGTCAATTGTTCAATGAAATCCGAAAGCGACCCCTTCACCACAAAAGAAAGTCTTTTGCGATCTACTTCTTCGGCCAGCGCTTTGACGGTCCGAACGCGCGTTTCAGGCACGCCGATCCCTCCCAGATCACAAGTGTTCAACTCATGCGCGGTCGGGAAAAAGTGTCTAAGTTCCGGACGGTCCGCGGATTCGAAACGCGGCCCCGCCTTTGCTGCGATCCGTCCGAGGACGGTGCGGGCTCCCTTGACGGAAACTTGCTGGCCCACCACCGCCCGTATGGCAGCTTCAAAAGGATCCCATGCGCCGGGTAACCTGAGGCCGGGCTTTTTGGCCACCGACCTTTTAAGTACGGCGTCTGTGGCTAAGACGTCATGAATGGCCGTCATATTGGCATCCAGGTCAAACATGCGCCGCAGCCTCTCAACTATGGACATCAGGTCGCGGCTGTCCGACAAGGACACGGTCAGCAGCAACGCGTTTCCTCTTGCCGAGTGGGCCACGGAAATCACACCTGTTGTCTCGTTGATTCTGATGGTGCGACGATAGGCGCCACCCGCAACGAACTCCACGCCTGGTATGGCTCGCTGCTGAAAAAATCCCAGCATGCTGTCCCAATCAAAGGGCGGGCGGTAAGATAAGGTCAACGTGCACTGGAACAGCTCACTCCCGGTAGTCTTGCTCCTATTGTTCCGACTGCGAATTGCCAACGGTGTCGTGCGGTAGATCTTGCTGAACGCTGCATTGAATCGCCTAATGCTGCCGAACCCGGATGCGAAAGCGATTTGAGTGATGGACAGATCTGTTTCACTCAGCAGCCTTTTTGCGAAAAGGATTTTTTGAGTAGTAGCCAGACTTTTGGGCGAAGCGCCGATATGGGTTTGAAATAATCGGCGCAAATGACGGCTGCCCACGCCAAGCTTGGAGGCCAGGTCCTCTATACTCCCTTCATTCAACTCACCTTGACGAATCAGCAACATTGCCCGGGAAACCGTGGCGGATGTGCCGTTCCAGGCCGGACTGCCCGGCGCTGCCTCCGGCCGACATCGGAGACAAGGACGAAAGCCGGCTTCAGCTGCCGCGGCCGCGGAAGGAAAGTACATGATGTTCTCCGCCTTAGGCGAACGCGCCGGGCATATGGGCCGGCAATAAATACCGGTGCTCAAGACCCCGATGAAGAACAGGCCGTCGAATCGAGGGTCCCTCGCCAATCGCGCCCTGTCGCAGATTCGCTTATCGAGTGTCATGTCCATGGCCTCCACGCATGGATGCTTGAAGTCCCACGCAGTTCCTACCCCGGTGATGTCTTGAACAACGCCTCTGCGTTCCAAATCTCTAACCCTACGTTGATGACATTTGGCTGTTGAGGCAAGACGTTTCCGGACATGATTGTGAGAAGGCGCTCTAAGACTTCAAAATCGAAGCGGGGGCCGGCCCTTGTCTGATCCGGAATTATGCTGCGGTCTTGCCATTTTGGACGTTTTTGGGCCGGCGCCAACCAACTTAATAGCACCTCTGACCCTGCGAACGCCACCGTGGAGTCGTCCACAATGACCGGGAGCGGCAAAACCGTAGTCATGTTGCTCGAAAAGCCCGCGTTATCCTGTTGTTAAGCGCGCCTCATCGCACGCCCCTCAGTCAAGCCTTCACTTTCAGATCTCGAGTTCTATTCAACGCACGTTCGGATCGGGCGGAATAATCTCTTTTTTCGAACAGGAAGAGCACAATTCGCCTTCATCACTAACTTTCAACAAACCGCGTTTGAGCGCTTCCCGATTTGCAATCAATACACTGATCTGCTCTTCGCATTGTTTCCGCAGCTCCGGTGAAGCTTGTTTTGCGCAGGCTTCCAATTCCTCTATTTGGCAATTGCACACATTGAGCATCCCTTCAATTCTACTGTCATCATATGTTTGATTTTCCAATTTATTTCCTCCTTTTCCGCGTCGGCGCCATCTACAATTCAGATAATTACTCCCTTGTTTATATGTGATCCTGACCATAGCAGCCTGGGAAAGTTCCTCAGGAATTTGATGGCCATTCGGAGGGCCAAAACGGGACAGCTCAAGCTGGTCAGACCGATTGTCGCAAAGTAAAGAAGCTTGCCGAAGAGTGCCGCCGGCGCTGCCGGGATGAGAATATCAAAAGCATCTGTGTGATTAGTGACTTGAAACGGGCTATCGCGATGCATAATGTAGTGGTGGAACATTTCAGTGGCTTGTACTGTCGTTATGCAGGATCACCTGAATAGTGGGGCGTGCTCGCACATCGGACGGTGTGTCCTCTCTGACCCTGACAAATCAAGTTTTGTCAGGCTAAACACAGCGGTATTCAAAGAATTCAACGAGGCTGAGATAAATTTCTTGACGCCTCAGAGAAAAATGTACGTGTATCAAGTTTCCGACGAAAAAAATGAATAATCAAATGCTCCGTCTGTTCTAGTTTACTTCGATTCAATGAGTCGCGTGTTAGCAAATAACCATAAATCTCAACAGCCTGAAATAAGTGGGGAGCGAGATGCCGAGAGATATACCGGTGGCCAATGGAAGACTTCTTGTCTGTTTTGATCCCGACTACTGCATACGTGACCTGTACTTTCCCCACATAGGAAAAGAGAATCACCTCAGCGGCAATCATTCTCGAACCGGGGTGTGGGTGGACGGCAAATTTTCTTGGATCGGTACGGGATGGGAAATCGATTTAAAGTACGTCTCGGACACGCTGGTCACGGAAGTTAACCTCTACAATCGTGAACTGGCGCTTCTGCTTTCGTGTCATGACGCTGTGGATTTCCACGAGAACGTGTTGCTTCGGGAAATATCCGTTGAAAATATGGAACCAAGGAAGAGAGAGATCAGACTATTCTTTACCAATGACTTCGACATCTCAGGCAACAGCGTAGGCGATACGGGGGCATTCGACCCCAAAACAGGCGGAGTGGTCCACTACAAAGACGATATATATTTTCTGGTCAACGGCAGGACCGACCAAATGGAAGGATTGTCAAGTTTTGCCGTCGGACAAAAAGAGATCGGCAGCCTGGAAGGAACGTTCCGCGATGCTGAAGACGGTGTCCTTTCAGGAAACCCCATTGCACAGGGAGCAGTGGATTCCGTTGTTTCCCTGAGCATGGAACTTGAAGGATTGTCTAGTGGAAAAGCTTATTTCTGGTTGTCCGCGGGCAACAACTGGGAAGAAGTCCGGCAAATTGACGCGACCGTCAAGAGCAAACGGGCTGAAGTCATGATCGCTCGCACGTCGGATTACTGGCGCCTCTGGATACAAAAGGAAAATCCGAGTCTGGAATTATTGCCCGAAAAGGTTGCGGACCTCTATCGCCGCAGTCTTTTGATCTTGAGGACACAGATCGATTGGCAGGGGGGCATCATAGCCGCCAATGACTCTGACGTGATCCGTTTCAATCGAGATACTTATTCGTACATTTGGCCCCGGGACGGCGCTCTGGCTGCCAATGCTCTGGATCAGGCAGGATATGCTCCATTATCCCAGAAATTCTACCGATTTGTAGCAGACATCATTCAAGATGGGGGCTATTTTCTTCACAAGTACAACCCTGACGGCACCCTAGCCTCATCGTGGCATCCCTGGTTGAGCAAAGGGCAGACACAGTTGCCTATTCAAGAAGATGAAACGGCTTTGGTAATCTGGGCACTGTGGCATCATTTCGTCTTACATCGCGACGTGGAATTCATAAAGCCGCTGTACAAAGCCCTCATCAAAAGGGCAGCCGATTTCATGTGTGAGTACAGAGATGCGGAAACGGGGCTCCCCGCGCCTTCATACGATTTATGGGAAGAACGCCGAGGCATACTCAGCTTCACCGTGGGCGCGGTTTTCGGCGGAATTACGGCAGCTTCCCTGTTCTGTCGGGCATTCGGGGAGAAGGACAAGGCGGACTATTACATGAAGGTAGCCGCGGAGATTCGGGACAGCGCGTCGATTCATCTGTGGCGAGAGGATCTTAACCGTTTCTGCCGTATGATTTATCGTGGTGATAATTGGCAGATGATGGTTGATCAGACATCCGACACAAGTGTGTGGGGCCTCTTTGCATTCGGGCTCTATGCCGCGGACGATCCGCGGATAATTTCAACCATGTCCGATCTTCGTGAGAAATTGTGGGTGAATACCCGTGTCGGAGGAATGGCTCGCTATGAGGGCGATAAGTATCATCGCGTGAGTGAGGACGTCCCCGGCAACCCTTGGTTCATCTGCACCCTATGGATGGCTGACTTCCTTGCGGAAAGGGCGGGCGACGAGACAGCAATCCGCGGGGCCGTGGAGTTGCTGGAGTGGGTCACGGAGCATGCTCTTCCGTCCGGTGTGTTGGCGGAACAGGTTCACCCATTGACCGGATTGCCTCTTTCCGTTTCACCCCTCATGTGGAGCCACGCGACGTTGGTGGCTACAGTGCATCGAGTCCTTTGGCGACTGGAAAAAATCAAGCTGTGCCCGGAATGCGGTTTGGCCCTCACTCGCGGTGCAGCGAGAGACCATTGGATTGACACCCTGTACGCGGATACG
Organism: Desulfomonilaceae bacterium; assembly: GCA_035506215.1. GTDB lineage: Bacteria > Desulfobacterota > Desulfomonilia > Desulfomonilales > Desulfomonilaceae > DATJPW01. The sequence continues at coordinate 22,471 of DATJPW010000249.1, read as the reverse complement.
TGTGATAGGATTTATAAGATGTGCCACGTATAATTTGACACCTAAAATGTGCCCCAGCTTGATTGTCTGCTTTGTAAGTCCAGGACTTCGGAGGCAACCGATGACGATCTACACAAAAAGAATTTATGAGACCCCGACCGATGATGATGGGTACAGAATATTGGTAGATCAGTTGTGGCCGAGGGGCATGAAAAAGGAGGCTGCGCGGATTGAGCGCTGGCTTAAGGACATTGCTCCGAGTACCGAACTCAGGAAATGGTACCAGCATGATCCGGAAAAATGGCCTGAATTTCGAAGACGTTATTTTGAAGAACTGGATCAACACCCGGAAATAGTCAATGAGCTGATCAAGTTGGTAAAAGAGGGAAAAGTCACTTTTCTATACTCTTCGACGGAAACCAGATTGAATAACGCAAGCGCCCTCAAAGAGTATGTCGAGAACAAATTGAAAGTGTAGTCGGCTGGAACTCTGGTTCCGGCGGCCGGTAAACAGAGGTTACAAAACTCTTAACCATCGGTACAAGCATGCTGAATAGTCACAAGTTACGAATCGTTCTTCCATTTGCACTATTGGTCGGTCTCGCGTCTTTTATTCAGGTTCAAGCCGAATTCCCGACAGAATTGATGGCACACTCATCGGACGTGGCCAATCAAAGCAAAACCCAGGGCACAGGGACCGTTGCCGTAGCCGACCTGCCGCTGGAAGCCAAAAGGACACTGACGCTTATCAAACAAGGGGGACCGTTCCCGTACCCCAAGGATGGAACTATTTTCGGCAATAGGGAGGGTCGTCTGCCCGCCCGTGCGCGGGGGTACTACAGGGAATACACGGTTAAGACTGCCGGAAGTCGAGATCGCGGCGCTCGCCGCATCATCTCCGGAGCAAGTGGCGAATTCTATTATACAGATGATCATTACAATACTTTCAGGCTGATCAAGGAGTAGTATGTGAAAAAACTGTCCGATATTCTTTCCGAACATCAGATGTCCGGTGTTTTTCGACTGGAAGAAGCCGCATCGATCAAAGAACTGGAAGAACTCGCCAAGCAATTTTCATATTCGTTCTTTCTGCTGGAAGGCACGAACATCGATGGTAAAGAGCGATTCTTAAACCATGCTGCCGCGGCTTTACGCTTCCCGGACTATTTCGGAGGTAACTGGGACGCTTTTGAAGATTGCCTTACTGATATGTCGTGGCATGAGAGTCATGGTTTCGTAATTCTGTACGATCATTTCGAGACTTTTGCCGAGCATTCACCCGATCAGTTCAAAATAGCACTGGAAATCCTGCTGGATTCCGCCAACTTTTGGCGTGACCAAAGAAAACCTCTGTTTGTGTTGCTGCGGAGTGATGGAAGGCAAGCCCTGGAATTGCCTTCCATCTCTTTGTGAAGGAATCCCAATACAATACTTGACATGATGACGTCACGCTTTCTCACTCATCAGCCCCGAATCAGGATAATTTCCGTCCGAAAAACGAGGAAACATCAGTCAACCTGGTCAGCTTATGAAACACTCAAATCAGGTGGGGCGAGAACTATTTGAGGTCGCATAAGGGTTCGACAGAAGATGAGGAATGGAGACTATCAAGCTGTGGGCCGCGCATTCAGCGATTAGGCGTCGACAAAAGGAGCATAAACATGAAAGCAACGATCACTTCGCTCACCGAGCGCCCGGCCTGGAAGGCATTGGGTACCCACTATCAGCAGGTCAGAGACGTACATCTGAAGAAGCTTTTTTCCGAGGACCCGCAACGCGGCGAACGACTGACAGCCGAGGCAGCCGGCTTGTTTCTCGATTACTCGAAGAACCGCATTACCGATGAGACGCTAAAGTTGCTACTGCAATTGGCGGATGAATCAGGCCTGAGAGCCCGGATCGACGCAATGTTTCTCGGTGAAAAGATTAATGTGACAGAGAAAAGAGCGGTCCTCCATGTGGCCCTGCGCGCTCCAATGGGGGCTTCCATCATCACGGACGGCCACAACGTGGTCCCCCAAGTCCATGCCGTGCTCGACAAGATGACCAGCTTCTCCGAACGTGTTCGGAGCGGTGCTTGGCTTGGCTACACAGGCAAACGCATTCGGAATGTCATCAACATCGGTATCGGGGGCTCGGACTTGGGACCGGTGATGGCTTACGAGGCCCTCAAGCATTACAGTGAACGTGCTATGACGTTCCGATTCGTCTCAAATATCGACGCCACTGACTTCACAGAGGCGGTCCGGGATCTCGATCCGTCGGAAACCCTGTTCATCATTTCTTCCAAAACTTTTACCACGCTGGAGACGATGACCAATGCGCGAAGTGCTCGACAGTGGTTGCTTAACGGACTTGGCGGAGACGTCAAAGCGGTGGCAAAACATTTCGTCGCGGTCTCGACGAACGCAGAGAAAGTGTCAGCATTCGGCATCGACATCGCAAACATGTTCGCGTTTTGGGACTGGGTCGGGGGCAGATATTCAATGGACTCGGCGATTGGCCTTTCGACGATGATCGCTGTCGGCGAGGACAAATTCCGCGAAATGCTCGATGGCTTTCACCAGATGGATGAACACTTTCGCACTGCACCGTTCGAAAAGAACTTGCCGGTGTTGATGGGCCTCCTGGCTGTCTGGTACAACAACTTCTTCGGCGCCTCGACGATTGCGGTGTTGCCCTATGAGCAATATTTGAAGCGATTCCCGGCCTATCTCCAGCAGTTGACCATGGAGAGCAACGGCAAGGGAGTTACCTTGGACGGAACAGGGGTGGATTACCAGACCGGCCCAATCTATTGGGGCGAGCCGGGGACCAACGGCCAGCACTCCTTCTACCAGTTGATTCATCAGGGGACCAAATTCATCCCTTGTGATTTCATCGCCTTCTGCAAGCCGCTCAATCCCCTGGGCCAGCACCACAGCATGCTTCTGGCTAACGTGTTTGCCCAAGCCGAAGCGCTGGCATTCGGGAAGACGTTGGAGCAAGTGAAGGCTGAGGGCACGCCTGACTGGCTCGCACCGCACCGGGTCTTCCAGGGCAACCGACCCTCCAACATGCTCCTCGCCGAGTGTCTCACACCGGAAGTGCTAGGCAAACTCATCGCCTTGTATGAGCATAGCGTCTTTACACAAGGGACCATTTGGAGCATTAACTCTTTCGACCAATGGGGGGTCGAGCTTGGCAAGGCCCTGGCACAACGCATCATTCCTGAGCTTGAAAGCCAGACGACGCCCAAGCTCGAGCACGATGGCTCCACCAACAATCTGATCCGGAATTACTTGAAAATGAGAGAGTCAGTATGACAACCATTCGCTTGTAGAATTCTTCTACTCTCTGCCCTTTGGCTTGCTCATTCGAGACGAAATCCTCGTAAAGATTTCGGCTTGGAAATCAGATGCGGGCCTTTTGGCCGCACTGAGATTTCGACCTTCATCGAGCCGACTTATCGAATCATCGCCGTATTGAAGGGCAGAGTATCCCATGTTGCTTTAGCGCTGTTCCAAATTCGTTACGGGCTGATTTGAAAACTCTTTCAGAAGGTTATTCAGCCAAATTACCTTACTTACGGCCGCACAGGACATGGGCACGCACATCGGCTGACGTGAACTTGTTTTCGTCTGAGAATCTTTTTTATCGATGACGCATCTAACCGATAAAATGTTGAATGGGCCAAATTGCAAAAAGTTTTAGGCCAAGATCTCGTCTTCGACAGCCGCCCTTGTCCCAACCTGTAGTCAGGGGTGCAAAATGTATAAAAAATCAGAGATGAAGAGGACGACAATCGCATTGCTTCTGCTTTGCCTCATGACGGGCACGGTGGCGGCTCAGGAGCCTAACGTCGCGACGCTCATGTCGAAGATCTGAAGGACAACCCAGGCAAAGAAGTCTTAATGATTACCGTGGAGTATCCGCCGGGCTGGTCAGACCCTGTGCATCGGCACTATGCGCAAGCGTTTGTTTACGTGCTGGAAGGCTCCGTTGTAATGCAGGTGAAAGGAGGAAAAGAAGTGACGCTAACGCCGGGACAGACGTTTTACGAAGGGCCAGACGATGTTCATGTCGTAGGCCGGAACGCAAGCACGACCAAGCCGGCAAAAATGTTGGTCGTCTTGGTCAAGGACAAAGGCGCGCCGATACTAGTGCCGGCCGAGTGACGGCCGCAATGGCCTACGGCATAGATACCGAAGAAGAAGTGCAGATCCAACCTAAGCCGAGCGTCCCAGGCATTCCTATCCGGCGTACGTGCGAAGACGCAAGGGTCGAGTATGAGAAGCAAATATGAGAGGCGTCAACAATGAAGATCGTGGTTGTGCACGGTAATGGACTCGTTGGATCAACGCCGACCTGCTGGCCATCCTCAAGTCATAGGCGGATCAAGGGGAGCCGCATGGCTCGAACTGAATACGTGCAGAGAAAACCAACCGCGAGCTGGTAGAATTCCGCAGGTTAAGACGAGAGAAAACCACCATAGTTTTGGCCCAATCGCGAGGTCAAGATTATAAGTTTAAGGGGACACAAATTATGAAAAAAGAAAAGCCTGAAGACCAGGGCATCATGAATAAAACCATGCCCATCGGCATGAAAATTGTGGTTATTGGGGGCACCGGTCTTATCGGAACAAAGCTCGTGAACAAGCTTCGTCAGCACGGCCATGAGGTGGTAGCGGCATCACCATCATCGGGTGTCAACACCGTCACTGGCGAGGGACTGGCGCAAGCGCTCGCCGGCGCTCAGGTGGTCGTCGATGTCGCGAATGCGCCCTCGTGGGAGGACAATGCAGTCCTGGTGTTTTTCGAGACATCAGGTCGAAACCTCCTCGCCGCGGAAGCCGCCGCGGGCGTCGGCCATCATGTGGCGTTGTCGGTCGTCGGCACCGACCGCCTGCTCGCGAGTGGTTACTTCCGCGCAAAGATGGCCCAGGAAAAACTAATCAAGGCTTCCCCGATTCCATACACGATCGTGCGTGCTACGCAGTTCTTCGAGTTCGTGGGCAGCATCGCCCAATTAGCTACTGAAGGGCGGACGGTTCGGCTTCCACCGGTACTGATGCAGCCCATTGCGGCGGATGACGTCGCCGCCGCCATGGCCGATGTGGCCCTCGCTGAGCCGTTGAACGGCACGTTCGAGCTGGCCGGTCCTGAACCGATCCGGCAAGACGACCTCGTACGGCAATTCCTGAACGCAACCGGGGACGCACGGACGGTAATCACCGATCCCAAGGCGCTCTACTACGGCCTTACGGTGAACGATCAAAGCCTCACCCCCGGCGATAACCCGCGACTCGGGACGATCCACTTCGAAGATTGGCTCCGCCAGTCGCAGGCGCGAGAAGCCGCTTAGAATGCGGCTAAATCTCACTGGCTCTCCGATTGCTGTGCCGGCTGGTGTAGGTAGACGTCTCGTTGAGGGACCGAGAACATGATCCCGGCTCGGTTGAATTCTGTGAGAATCGCGCGATTGACTTCGTGCAGAGTTCTACCTTTCTGCCTGGAATCGTGAATCCAACACAGCAGCTCGAATTCGAGTCCCGATTCTCCGAAGGCTCGGAATCGCACCCTTGGACCTGGTTCATCCGTCACGAGAGGATTTTCCCGAGCCACCTTCAAGAGAATTTCTTCCACCTGGTCTGCGTCGGAACTATACGAAACGGACACTTTTGTCCTTACCCGGAATTTCGGGTTAGGAGCGCTTTCGTTCACAATTTTGGAATTGGCCATGATAGCGTTCGGAATCGAAACGAGGATGTCATCCCTGGTGATGATTTTGGTGCTCCTCAGTCCGATGTGTACAACCTCGCCCCGCTCCCCCGAATTCAGCACTATGTAATCGCCTGTCCTGAAAGGTCTATCGAGAAAGACACTAATGCCGCCGAAGAAGTTGGCCAAGGTGTCCTTGGCGGCCAAGGCGGCTACGATTCCCGCGAAGCCAGCGGATGCAAGAAACGGCGTAAGATTGACGTGCCAGACCGACAGCACCACGAGCACCCCCATGATGCAGATGACCGCCACACCTATGTTCTCGGTGAGACGGAAGACCTCTGCCCCATGGGGATGCGATTGATCGAGTTTCTGGCAGAACAAAGAGAGAATGCGCCCCAGAGCCACGGCCCACATGATCGCCAGACCTGTCTTTACTGCCCCGGCCATCGCAAAATCCACGGCCGTCGAGGGCATAAGCCACTGGATTTCCGTAAGGACGCCAAGGAGGATGATGGTCACCCACAGCGGCCAGAAGATGATTTTGAGGAGCTGTCCCTCTACCCCCATGCCCGACCATCGGCATACGGCCTGTACGGCTCGGTTTCCCAGAACCCGGACCACCCGGCCAACGACGACGGTTGCCAAAGCAATAACAATCGCACCGGGGATTAGGCTTTCCGTCACAGTAATTCCCATACGGGCCAGCAACTGGTTGATAATTTCCATACTGTACCTCCCGTGCGTTCCTATGCGGCGGTCCGCTATATCCTGTCGTCCGAGGCCGCAAAGAGAAAATGCACTGCTAAAAAGATATCTCATCGGCTCAGGCCGCGGAAGCACTGCTGCGAGAAACGGCCTGGCAGTAAAGCCAACACCAAGGTTGTCGGCCCAAGAATTCGACGCAGGGGTACGTCAGGTCGTCCACTTTAGGCATCTAAACACCTTAATAAGACTGGCCGACTTTCCTTGACGACTAAGGGAATAGGGTCGTCGCAACCTCGGATCCATTTTCGGCCTGAGAATCCCTTTCTTCATCCGAGCATCTAAAAGAGTAAGTAATGAATGGGCCAAATTGGGAAAGTTCTAGGCCGAGTGAGATATGGGACCGCCAATTAGTTCGGGATCAGCGAGAGAAATTGCTATCGACTCGTGTAACGCAACAGAATCACGGAGACAGCCGCCTGTTAGGCGGCGGGAAGTTGCTATCGAGGCTGTGGCACTATTGACACGGCCATTAGGTTTCTTGAGGAGGTAGACCGTCGGGTCGGGTAACCGGCGTAAAAGGCGATGGAAGGAGTGGAACATGCGGTACCCAGAGATGTTCGGATTCCGTTCCGGATTCGGCAGCATCATGCGCTCTCCACTGTACCTTCTTGTCTGCACCTCGCTCCTTTTTCTTTCCGCGTGCAACAAGGAACAACCGGTGGCAACACGTCAGCCGCCGGAAGTCGAGGTCGTGGAGGTAATCCAGAAGGACGTCCCGATCGTGCACGAGTGGGTTGGCACGACCGACGGCCTGGTGAATGCCACCATCCGCGCAGAGGTCACGGGTTACCTGATCAAACAGGACTACAACGAAGGAGACGTGGTCAAAAAGGATCAGGTGCTCTTCGAAATCGATCCCCGTCCCTTCCAGGCCGCTCTGGACCAGGCGGAGGGCACCATTGTCCAGATGCAGGCTCAGTATAATGATGCTCATGCCAACCTCCTCCGGGAAAAACCTCTCTTCGATCAGGGCGCGATAAGCAAGCAAAGCCTGGATTCTTACGTCTTCGCCGATCAAGCAGCCGAGGGGCGAGTGCTCTCGGCCAAGGCTGCGGTAGAGAAGGCCCGGCTCGACCTCGGTTTCACAAAAATCACTTCTCCCATCGATGGTGTGGCCGGCATTGCCAAGGCGCAGGTAGGTGACCTTGTTGGTCCTTCAGTTCAGGGCGGAGAACTGACGACCGTTTCAACAATAGACCCCATAAAAGTGTACTACACGATCAATGAGCAGGCTTATATCAGTTGGATGAAACGATTCCCTTCCGACTCTCTTTCTGAAGCAAGAAAGCTGCAGATAGAACTGATATTGGCAGACGGGTCGGTCTATCCTCACAAAGGAAAATTCTTCACGATTGACCGACAGGTGGACGTCAGGACTGGAACGCTACGAGTTGAAGCGCTCTTTCCGAATCCGAACAACTTCCTCCGTCCCGGTCAGTTCGTCAGGGCCCGCGTTTTGATCGACACTAAGAGGGGAGCGCTGCTTGTACCCCAGAGGGCCGTGACCGAACTCCAGGGAGGGTACCAGGTGGCAGTGGTGGGCAGCGAAAACAAAGTGGATATCCGGAGTGTAAAGCCCGGAGAGCGTTATGGTTCCCTATGGGAAATCGAAGATGGTCTCAAACCCGGCGAACGAGTGGTAGTTGAAGGGATCCAGAAGGTAAAGCAAGGGATGGTCGTAAATCCGAAGCCTGTTACCCCGACCTCTTTCGTAGCTGTCCCTGAAGCCTCTCCAAAGCCGGAACACCTGCCTGCGACAGCGGGGAGATAAGTGTCATGTACCGCTTCTTTATCAGACTCCCTATCGTAGCGATGGTAATTGCGATCATCACGGTAATCGTCGGTCTGGTCGTAATGGCGGGGCTGCCTGTGGCGCAGTATCCCAATATTGTCCCACCCGAAATCCTCGTGCAGGCTACCTACGTTGGAGCCGACGCCTTGACGATCGAGCAGTCTGTGGCGACCCCCCTCGAGCAGCAGATGAGCGGCGTGGACAACATGAACTATATGTATTCCCTCAACCCCAACAATGGCTTGATGCGGCTGACTGTTAATTTCGACGTGAAGACCGATCCCAACACCGACCAGATACTAGCCCAACTCAGAGAATCCCAAGCAGAAAGTCAATTCCCGGTCGATGTGAGAAACTTCGGTGTGACGGTCCAAAAGTCCCTTACCACGCCTCTCATGCTCTTCGCTCTTTATTCCCCGAAAGGCACCCATGATGCAACTTTTCTTGCCAATTACGCCTACATCAACGTCGTTGACCAATTGACTCGGGTAAGGGGAATCGCCAGTGTCACGGTCTTTGGCGCCGGCCAGTACGCCATGCGCTGCTGGGTGCGTCCGGATCAGTTGGCCAAGCTCAATATTACGATCCCTGAAATCGTGGCTGCCCTGCAGAAACAGAACACCGTAAACCCTGCGGGACAGGTGGGAGGCGAACCAAGTCCTCCTGGTCAGGACTTCACCTATGCCATCCGCGCCCAGGGGCGACTTGTAACCCCGGAAGAGTTCGGCGAAATCGTGCTTCGCGCAAATCCTGACGGCTCCCTCGTCAGGCTGAAGGACGTTGCCCGGCTTGAGCTGGGAGCCCAGGATTACAACATTCAGGGACGTTTCAACGGCAAGCCTTCTGCAATCTTGGCGGTCTTTCAACTTCCGGGCACGAATGCCCTGGAAGCGGCGACAGGCGCCAAGAGGGTAATGGCCAAACTCAAGGACTCATTTCCAGCCGACCTCGACTATGGCGTGGCAATCGATACGACGCTCTCCATCACCGAAGGGATAAAGGAGATTGTCTTGACCTTGTTCATTGCGATGATCCTCGTGATCATCGTTGTGTTCATCTTCCTCCAGGGGTGGAGGGGCACACTGATTCCTATGGTCGCCGTGCCGGTGTCGCTCATAGGTACCTTCGCTTTTTTTCCTGTCCTCGGCTTCTCGATAAATCCGATCGCCCTCATGGGACTGGTAGTTGCAATCGGGCTCGTAGTTGATGACGCCATTGTCGTTGTCGAGGCAGTGCAACGCCACATCGATGATGGAATGCCGCCGAAGAAATCCGCTCTCAAGGCGATGGAGGAGGTTTCCGCACCGGTTGCGGCAATCGCCCTCGTCCTTGCAGCCGTGTTTCTGCCAACGGTATTTATTCCCGGCATTACCGGCCGGCTCTACACGCAGTTTGCCGTCACTATCGCGATCTCGGTGCTTCTTTCCGCCTTCAATGCACTGACGTTGAGCCCTGCACTTTGCTCAATCCTTCTCCGTCCCAAGAAGGAGACGAGAGGCCCGTTAAGTTGGTTTTATAACTGGTTCAATAACACGTTCAAACGTGCGACCGATGGCTATGTCAATGTGTCCAGGGGTATCATCCGAAAGGCGCTGATTGGATTTGTCATTCTGGGTATCATGATTATAGGGATCGTCCTTCTCGGCAGGAGCATACCCGGGGGCTTTCTGCCGGAAGAAGACCAAGGCTACATATATTCTGTCATTCAACTGCCCAATGCCGCCTCGCTTCAACGCACCTCGGAGGCAGGCAAGCGTGTGGAGCAGATCATTATGAACACTCCGGGAGTGGAAGACTGCACCTCTGTTATCGGCTTCAGTCTCCTAAGCTTTGTGCGAAACACCTACAGCGGCTTTTTCTTCATTAAACTCAAGGATTGGTCCAAAAGGCAGCAACCCGACGAGAAAGCGGCAGCCATTATCGCCCGCCTCAACCGCGAATTCAGCCAACTGCCGCAGGGAACTGCAGTAGCCTTTTCCCCACCGGCCATCCAGGGAGTTGGTACTGCGGGAGGCGTGACCTTCATTCTCGAAGATCGTGCCGGCAAGGACATCGGGTTCCTGGCGGAGAACACCCGGAAGTTCATTGCTGCCGCCCAGAAGCGGCCGGAGCTTGCGCGAGTATTTACGACCCTTTTACCAAACGTACCGCAGTATTTTGTTGATGTGGACCGCGACAGGGTATTGAGCCAGGGTGTGGATCTGGGGGACGTTTATGGCACGCTGCAAGCGTTTATGGGCGGGAAGTTCGTAAACTATTTCAACCGCTTCGGCAGACAGTGGCAGGTTTACGTAGAGGCAGAAGGGGACTACCGGAGGGACGTAAAACAGTTGGGCCAGTTTTACGTACGGAACTCTAACGGCGAGCCCGTGCCGCTTGCGGCAGTGACCCGGACTGAACGGCGTTTGGGCCCCGAGTTCACCATGCGCTATAACGAGTACCGGTCGGCGCAGATAAATGCTACGGCCGCGCCGGGCTACAGCACGTTGCAGGCGATGAACGCCCTGGAAGACGTTTTTAGAGAAACCATGCCTTCAGAGATGGGCTTCGATTATTTAGGCATGTCATTCCAGGAGCAATTAGTCCAGCAGGGCATCTCGCCTGCTGCAATATTTGGGCTCTCACTGCTGTTCGTCTTCCTCATCCTCGCCGCTCTTTATGAGAGTTGGTCGCTGCCTTTCAGCGTCCTGCTCAGCACACCCATTGCCGTGTGCGGCGCATTTGCGGCTCTTCTGGGCCGTGGAATGGTTTTAAACGTTTACGCGCAGATCGGGCTGATAGTCTTGATTGGGCTGGCCGCGAAAAACGCCATACTGATCGTCGAATTTGCAAAAAGCGAGTACGTAGGGGGCAAAGATCTAGTAGACGCCGCACTTTCCGGAGCGCGGCTCAGGCTCCGTCCAATCCTGATGACCTCCTTCGCATTTATTCTTGGTTGTGTTCCTCTGGCCCTTGCCAGCGGAGCCGGCTCCATCGCCCGGGAAGTAATGGGGTCCGCCGTCATCGGCGGCATGCTCGCGGCAACCGGGATCGCCATCTTCCTGATCCCGATGATGTTTTACGTCATTGAGAAGATGAGCAAAGCAAAAGGGGACCGCGAGTGGGAAGAGGAACAAAACGGCAGCAAAGCTGTGCAGGCTATAAGTCAACGGTATTATGTACCGGGAGGAGAACAGCCGTGTGCTGTTCGGAATTATTCTCACTGCCACGCTCTATCCTGTAGGGGAGCATGGCGTGCGCAAGTTGATCGCCGAAAATGTTAAGAGGTGCAGACAGAACTTTGGGCAGGCCAGAGAGCGCCCTCGCTGTAGCGCTGGGTCTGGATTCGAAAATTGAGAACTTTCTTCGAGAGTCTGCGACTTGACGATATTGGAATGGTCGATTCCTGTCCGCGCACAATTCCTGCGCAAATGATGAGAAAAGATCGGTCAACTTGATTCGAAAAAGAAAACCGGAGCGAGAATCTTTTTCTTCATCGGTGCATCTATGGGCTTAAGTGACGAATGGGCAAATTGGGAAAGTTCTAGGCCGAGTGAGATATGGGACCGTCAATTAGTTCAGAACGAAAGAAGGAAATTGATACCGATTCGCGTAACGCAAGAGAATCACCAGCGAGTCACTTACGGTTAAGCGCTTAGCAGTAACAGGAACAGTTTTTAACTAACTTCCAAAAGGAGAAAGTCATGTCCTCAACCAATATTCGCTCGAAACGTAGCGAAAAAGGCCTACTAACGCCCGACAATTGCGTCGTCGCGCTTATCGATTTCCAGCCTCAGATGCTCTTTGGGGTTTCCAATTTTGACCGCCAAACGATCATCAACAACGTCGTTGCACTCGCGAAAGCCGCGAAGGTTTTCGAGATCCCTGTTGTCCTGTCTACGGTTGAAACCAAGAGTTTCAGTGGAAACATGTGGCCGCAGATCGAGGCTGTCTTCCCGAACCAAGCGCCAATTGAACGTTCTTCGATGAACTCGTGGGACGACAAGAACTTCGTCGCCGCGATCGAGAAGACAGGACGGAAGAAGATCGTGCTGGCTGGACTCTGGACTGAAACCTGTGTCGCTCTTCCGACCGTGCAAGCTATTTACGACGGGTACGAAGTCTATGTCGTCGAAGATTGCTGCGGCGATGTCAGTGTGCTCTCTCACGAGAACGCCATGAAGCGCGTGATCCAGGCGGGAGCAAAGCCCGTCACCGCTCTCTCCGTAATGCTCGAGTGGCAGCGCGATTGGGCAGAGCGCGACACTTATGACGCTGTCATGGACATCGTGAAAAACCATTGTGGGGCATACGGTGTGGGTGTCGAGTATGCGTACACGATGGTGCACGGAGCTCCGGCGACGAAATTCCCTGAATACACCGTCCCGCCTGCCGCGCCTTGGCACGAGTAACGGCCTAGGGAAGGGATGGCCCCAGCCGTTTTCTGAAACCGCTCCACCGGGACAAGCAAGAATGTGGAGACAGAAGCCATGAAAACCAAGTTTGTCCTTATCGGCGCCGTACTTGCCTGCGCGCTGTTTGGCACGTATGCACATGCGGTTGATTCAACAGTAGCCCCAAAGGAAACAGTGTTCGACACCAGGCCGCTGGGCGTCAAACTCTCCGTCAAGATGGTTGGCCCCTACATGCAGGCAACCGACCTTCAGATCATCTGCGCTTTCAAGCACAAGCCGTCGGGCGACACCTACCTGGGCGCGGCCAAGGAGTTTGACCGGAAAGTTCGGGGAATTCTTTCGGCCCTGCGAAATCGTGGCGAATTCGTTGGTGAACTAGGCGAGACGATTCTGTTCACACCGCCCAAAGGTTCGATTCCGGCCAAACGGGTGCTGGTGATTGGCCTGGGGGACGAGGAGAAACTGTCCCTCGACACGTTGCGCACAGTGGGAAGCGTCGCCGCGCGCGAGTCCGTTCGGCTCAAGGCTAAGCACGTTGCCTGGGCACCGGTCATCCGAGACCAAGGCAATTCAGTGCTCGACGTTGGCGAGGTCGACCGCGCCTTTGTCGAGCAGATGCTTCTGGCATACGACACGGAAAAGCGCCTGCAGGCCCAAGGGCTAGCGGGCAAGTTCAGCATTGAAGCCTGGGTGATCGAGGCGGGACAGTCTTTTTTCGACGGCGCGGTGAAACATGTCGGCGAGGCATTGGAGTCCGCGGCCAAGAAGATAGCCCTCCGCGACTCCTCGCCTTACGCTTCCAGGGAGAAGTAACATGACTCAATCCAGTTTAGCAGCCGATCTCATCCTACAAAACGGACGAGTGACAACTCTGGATCCGGACCGGCCGGAGGCCGGCGAGGTGGCCATCAAGGATGGCCGCATCGCCGCAGTGGGCGACACCGAGGCTTTTCATGGCAGCTCAGACACGCTAGTGATAGACCTCCACGGTCGACGAGTCATTCCGGGTCTCAATGATTCACACATGCATCCGATCCGCGGGGGCCTCAACTACAACATGGAGCTGCGTTGGGATGGCGTGCCTTCGCTAGCGGACGCGCTGCGCATGCTGAAGGAGCAGGCCGCTCGAACTCCCCCGCCGCAGTGGGTCAGAGTGATCGGTGGGTGGACGGAGTTCCAGTTCGCCGAGCGCCGCATGCCGACTCTCGACGACATCAACCGAGTGGCGCCCGACACGCCCGTGTTTGTGCTGCATCTCTACGACCGCGCGTTTCTTAACGGCGCAGCATTGCGTGCCGTGGGTTATACCAAGGACACGCCCGATCCGCCTGCCGGTGAGATGCAGCGAGACAAGCACGGCAACCCGACCGGGCTGCTCATCGCACGACCGAACGCTATGATTCTGTATGCCACGCTCGCCAAAGGGCCGAAGCTCTCGCGCGAGGACCAGATAAACTCGACGCGCCAGTTCATGCGCGAACTCAACCGCTTCGGTATCACGAGTGTCATCGACGCCGGCGGCGGTTTTCAAAATTATCCCGACGACTACGAGGTTATCAACGAACTCCACGGGCGAGATGAGCTAACAGTCCGCTTCGCCTACAACCTGTTCACACAGAACCCTAAGCAGGAGTTGGCGGACTTCCATCGATGGACGAAGATGACCAGGCCTGGAGAAGGCGACGACTTCTATCGGATGAACGGCGCGGGCGAAATGCTCGTCTTCTCCGCGGCTGATTTCGAAGACTTCCTCCAACCACGCCCGGAGATGCCGCCCGTGATGGAAGACGAACTCAAGGCAGTCATCCGTCACCTTGTTGAAAATCGTTGGCCGTTCCGCCTCCATGCCACTTACGATGAGACGATCAGCCGCGCTTTGGACATCTATGAGGAAGTGAATCGCGAAGTTTTATTCGACGGTCTTCACTGGTTCTTTGACCATTGTGAGACGATTTCCGACCGCAACATGGAGCGCATCAGGGCGCTCGGCGGAGGCATCGCCGTACAGGACCGGATGGCGTTCCAGGGCGAATATTTCGTTGATCGATACGGCGAAAGACAAGCGGGGAGGACTCCGCCCATCAGGCGGATGCTAGAGTTGGGCATCCCGGTCGGCGCGGGCACAGATGCAACGCGAGTCTCAAGCTACAACCCGTTCGTTGCACTTTACTGGCTCATCACGGGCAAGACTGTTGGCGGCCTTGCGCTCTACCCGGAGAGCAACCGCCTCGACCGCACGGAGGCACTTCGCCTCTACACAGTCGGAAGCAGTTGGTTCTCTTCCGAGGAGGGCAAGAAAGGCTCAATTGTGCCGGGGCAATTGGCCGATCTCAGTGTTCTCTCCGCCGATTACTTCTCGGTCCCGGAAGAGGAGATCAAACACCTCGAATCTGTGCTGACCCTCGTCGGAGGCCGCGTCGTCTTCGCCGCGGGCGAGTTCGAGCGATTGGGCCCGTCGCCGCTGCCCGTGAGTCCTGACTGGTCCCCGATTAAGACTTATGGCGGATACGGTGGCGGAGGCGTAGCGAAGAAGGCTGTGCGACGGCAAACGCATGACCAAGTTCACGGCGTTGGAGCAAACGCTCATAGGTGGGTGCTTGGCGAGTCCGGGTGGTGGTCCTTTGGATGCGATTGCTTCGCCTTCTAGCACTCAACCAGCCCGTAGGGGGAAAAACGCCCGGTTATCCGTCCAAAAAGGAGATAGTCATGGAAACCACAGCAGGACCAGATAAAGCTCTGACTGAAAAAGTGCTGAATGCTTACTCAAATATTGAGAACCCGAGATTGAAGTTCATCGTTTCGACACTGATCAAACACCTGCACGCGTGCGTCAAGGAGATAAAGGTGACGGATGACGAATGGGAGTTTGCCTGGGACTTCATGGAAAGGATGGCAGCCATGACAGGCCCAGAAAGAAATGAGTTCCTCTTGTTCGCGGACGTTATCGGGGTGAGTCAACTTATCGAAACGCTCAATCACGAAAAGCCGGCCCAGCCCGTTGGTTTTGCATTGGTCGGGCCATTCCTTCGTGCAAATGACCCCTTCCGTGAAAGAGGAGCTTCCATTGCGAGTGATGATACTCCCGGGACGCGTGTGCGGATCTCAGGAAGGGTGTTCGACTTTGAGACTAAGACGCCAATCAAGGGGGCGATCCTCGATACCTGGCAAGCAGCGACAAATGGATTTTATGAGAACCAGGATCCCAACCAACCTGACTACAATCTGCGAGGCCGCTTCATTACAGATGAAAACGGGACCTTCGAGGTTGTGGCGCTTATGCCGACGGCATACCCTGTTCCCACCGACGGCCCTGTAGGCGAGCTTTTACGAGCCGCAAAAAGACCGCCTGACAGGCCGGCCCACATCCACTTTATCGTGTCGGCCCCGGGTTATGAGACGCTCGTCACCCAGATCTTTGTGAAAGGGGACCCGATAATCGAGGACGATGCGGTTTTTACGGCTAGCAGGAACATGGTGGGAGATTTCGAGAAAGAGGGGGACCACTTCCGGCTAGCCTATGATTTTCCTCTAAAACCGGGTGTCTCGATAATGCCCAAAGCCCCCATTCCAGCCTAGGAGCGCCATCATGGAAGACGTTACGAAATTGATTGTCGGCACGTGGCGACTGGTGCACCAAATAAGGATAAATTCGGATGGAACGACCGAATATCCCTATGGAGACGATGCTATAGGGTACATATACTACAGCGACACCGGTGTTATGTCCGTACACATAAGCAGGAAATCCAGAGCTGAGGCCGAAAATATCTCGGACCTCAAGCATGATTACATGGCTTATTTTGGCAGATATGAAGTCGACACCAAAGAACAGGTGGTCCGCCATTTCGTTGAGGGGGAACTCTTTCCCGGCGATCATAATGAAGTTCTCGTGCGGAAGTACCTATTCGATGGAGATCTCATGTCCCTGAAGACTGTGGATGGAAGCAATCTCGAAATTTTGTGGCAACGGGTCCGATAAAAATGTGCTGCCAAGCATGTCAGACAGCCTTGATCGGAGGTAACCGTGAGGGGCCTTTATTTTCGAAACACAGGCTCATTAGATAATCTGAAAGTCGAAGAACTTCCCATGCCGGTTCCACAAGTTAACGAGGTCCTTGTAAAGGTCTTTGCCGCGGCCGTCAATCCGAGCGATGCAAAGAATGTTCTCGGGAAAATGGAGGAGTCCAGGCCACCTAGAGTTCCCGGCCGTGACTTTGCCGGTCGCGTGGTTTCAGGAGATTCTCGATGGGACGGCAAGTTGGTCTTCGGAACCGGAGGGGATCTCGGCTTTGGAAGGGATGGCAGCCACGCGGCATTTGTAGCCGTTCCCGTAGAGGGGCTGGTCGGAGTGCCGCCGGAGATGAGTTACGAAAAGGCCGCTGCCATTGGCCTGGGCTATCTTACCGCATACGCCGGAATAGTCCGAACAGGTGCTGTTAAGAGGGGTGAGACCGTACTGGTCACCGGGACAACTGGAGCCGTTGGATCGGCCGCAGCGAGAATTGCCGCATGGAAAGGAGCTCGGGTGCTGGGAACCGTGAGATCGAGTCGAGAGTTCGGAAATCGCAAGGATCTTTCCTTTGTGGAATGGATCGACCTCGAATCTCGGCCCCTCTCGGAGTCGGTGAAGGAATTGACCGCAAACAAAGGGGCGGACCTGATCCTGGATGTTGTTGGTGGGCCGCTTTTTGAGGCTTGTCTTGAGTCTCTCGCACAACGTGGCCGGCAGGTTGCCATCGCTTCGGCCGGGAATCCTCACGTGACTTTCAATCTCGTGGACTTCTATCACAAAGAAGCATGTCTGATGGGCGTGGACACTTTAAAGCTTTCGTTCAGCGAGTCGGCAGAAATCCTTAAGTCGCTGCTCCCCGGTTTCAAGGAGGGCATATTTTCGGCTCCGCCCGTTAAGATGGTTTCGCTCGATGAGGCGACTAAGGCCTACCGTGCAACGGTTGAAGGGAGCTCCAGAGAAAAGTATGTGATCCGTTTTGAGCCGGAAATGTAATTATGAGGAAGTAATGATGTTGGAGAGGGTTATTCAGCCAAGCCACCGTATGTCCGGCACCATAGAACGGGGGCACTGATATCGGTGAAGGGGAGTTCGTTTCCCGCCTGACAACCTTTTTACCGGCGGCGCATCTAAATCCTAAAATGCTGAATGGGCCAAATTGGTAAATGCCTAAGGCCTAATTATGTTCGGTCTTTATTTAATTAGTTCGGAATAAGGAAAATTGCTATGAGCTTTTCTCAGCAATACGACGCCATCATTATCGGTTCGGGACAGGGCGGCACGCCCTTGGCCATGGCCCTTGCACAAGCCGGCATGCGAACCGTTCTCGTAGAGCGTGAACACGTCGGCGGCACGTGTGTGAATGAGGGATGCACTCCCACCAAGACGATGATTGCTAGCGGACGTGTGGCTTATCTTGCGCACCGCGCGGCGGATTATGGGGTTCATACCGGCGCTGTCAGTATAGACTTGCGAAAAGTTCGAGAACGCAAGCGCAATATCGTGAACAGCTTCCGCAATGGCAGCCAAGCGCGCATCGAAAAGATCGCAAATCTGGATTTGATCCTCGGTGAGGCCAAATTCACCGGTCCAAAGTCCATTGAAATGCGATTGAAAGATGGCGCTCAGCAAACCGTCTCCGCCAATTACATTTTCATCAATACGGGCACGCGCCCGTCCCGTCCCAAGATCGACGGCCTGCAGGATGTTACCTTTCATGACAACGTCTCCATCATGGAACTGGACGCGGTCCCCGAGCACCTCCTTGTGTTGGGAGGCGGCTATATCGGCTTGGAGTTTGGGCAGCTTTTCCGCCGTCTTGGCAGCCACGTGACAATAATTCATACGCGCGACCGATTGCTGATCCGCGAGGACCCGGACGTCACGCAGGAGGTCGAAAAAATCTTGCGGCAGGACGGTGTCGAGATTTTTCTGAACACGAAAGCCAAGCAAGTGAGCCAGGCGGAGGGAAGCATTCGACTTGAAATCGAGCGGCAAGGGCAGGCCAAAACCGTTTCCGGATCACACTTGCTCGTCGCAACGGGCAGAGTGCCGAATTCGGATACCCTGAATCTGAGTGCCGCTGGGATTGAAACCGATGCCCGAGGTTTCATCAAAGTGAACGACCGCCTTGAAACCACTGCTGGCGGCGTATACGCTCTTGGCGATGTTAAAGGCGGCCCTGCCTTCACTCACATTTCGTATGACGACTTCCGCATCATCCGAGCCAATCTGCTGGAAAAAAAGACGAGAACAACTGCTAATCGGCTGATACCGTATGTTCTCTTCATTGACCCACAGCTTGGACGTGTCGGTTTAACGGAGTCAGAAGCTCGTCAACAACACCTCAATGTTCGGGTAGCAAAACTGCCCATGAGCTCCGTTGCCCGCGCGCTGGAAGTGGACGAGACCCGCGGCTTCATCAAGGCCGTCGTGGACGCCGACACTGACGAGATACTCGGCGCAGCGGTGTTGGGCATTGAAGGCGGTGAGATTATGGCGATCTTCGAGACCGCCATGATGGGCCGGCTACCCTACACATCCCTGCGTGATGCTATCTTCGCTCATCCCTCTTTGTCCGAAGCGCTGAATAACCTGTTTACGGCGATGGACACCGGGTAAGGAGATCAGCCGAACATGTCACAATGACAGCCTCGACGTGCTGTGGTGATGATTGGAGAAAGGGGAGAGGCGCCGCAGAAAAAGTGAGAATCGCTTTTATCGTCAACGCATCTAAACGGAAAAATGATGAATGGGCCAAATTGCAGAAAGTTTTAGGCCAAGTGAGGTTTGGAGACATTAATTAGTTCAGAACTAAGGAAAATCGCTAGGATTTGCGTAACACAAGAGAATCACTAGTGAGAAATATTCGGACAGGCCCGGGCTGAGTGTCTTCGTTGGGTCGGCCTCAGTGACCTCATCTCACCACGGACCATTGCGCAGGCCCAGGGAAGACCATGAAAACACCAACCATGCGATCAGCGCCCCTTCTGAGGAGGACCACCATGACAGCTCTTAAACCTGGAGTTCAAGCCCCTGACTTTTGCCTTTCAACCACACCCGATCAAAAAGTATCTCTATCCGAGTTTCGCGGGCAGCCCGTAGTCCTGGTCTTCTATCCGGCCGATTGGAGCCCCGTTTGCAGTGACCAGTTGGCGCTCTATAACGAGTTAATGCCAGAATTCTCCGGGTTTGATGCTCAAATCATCGGCATCTCAGTCGACGGCGTCTGGTGCCATCTCGCGTTTAGCAAAGACCGCAAATTGCACATTCCGCTCCTGGCGGATTTTGAGCCCAAAGGGGCGGTGGCCCGTCAGTACGGCGTCTACCGGGAGAAAGACGGTGAGTCGGAACGAGCGTTGTTTGTGATCGATTCCGACGGCGTCATTCGTTGGAGTCATGTCTCGCCGGTGGGCATCAATCCAGGCGCGGACGGCATTTTGAAGGCCCTCGAAGCGATGGCCGGAGTCGAAAAGGCGGTCAACGTCTGAAACCGGTTCGACGTCCGAGTCAGGAGGTATCATGGACAAATCCGCCACGCTCACCCAGCCGGTTACGGGGCGTGACCACGTTGAAGGATCTGCCGACGCACCTTTGACTTTGGTGGAATATGGCGATTATCAATGCCCTTACTGCGGAGCGGCCTATCCCATTGTAAAGCGCTTGCAGAAAACGTTAGGCAAGAACCTGCGATTTGTGTTCAGGAACTTCCCTCTGACCCAGGCGCACCCTTATGCCCTGATCGCGGCTGAAGCGGCTGAAGCCGCTGCACTCCAGGGCAAGTTTTGGGAGATGCACGATCTGCTCTTTGAACAACAAACCTTCTTTAGGCCGGACGTCGTTTCCTCATGGGCCCAAAGGATCGGGTTGGATCTGGAAAAATTCGGTGACGATATCAAGCAAGGGGTTGCTGAGAACCATATTAAGGAGGACCGCCAGAGTGGTATCCGCAGCGGCGTTAATGGCACGCCGACGTTTTTTATCAACGGGACACGCTACGATGGCTCGCCGGATTACAATTTGCTGCTTGCAGCCTTAGAGTCGGAATTGTAGCTATTCTCCACCTAAATACGTCAGCGGCAAGCAGACGAAATCGGTCGGAAGCCGGGACGCTCCTGAAGAAAGACCGAACGGCAGCAATTACGGGGAAACAAGATGACAACGAAAATGAAAGACACAAGTAAGCTTGAGCGAAAATTTGCGCCCACTGCTGATGGCAATAGCGGCACTGGTTTCGGGGTCGCGGACGGGCGGCTCGCGGCGTGTCCGAACAAGCCCAACTGCGTGTCGAGCCAGGCGGCGTCGAGCGACAAGCAGCATTACATAGAGGCGCTCACCTACAGCGGCGAGCCGGAAAAGGCGCGCGAGCGGCTCGAACTAACCATTGCCGGCATGAAACGCGAGCGGACGATAGTGCGCGAGGCCAATTACTGGCGAGCGGAGTTCACGAGCGCACTATGGCGGTTCGTGGACGACGTGGAGTTCCTATTCGACGACAACGTGAGGCGAATAGACGTTCGCTCGGCCTCCCGGGTGGGATACAGCGATCTGGGCGTGAACCGGAGGAGAACGGAAGAAATTCGCCGCCGGTTCTCAGTCCGGTAGCTTTCCGCTCCCATATACAGAAAGGAAAAACATCATGTCAAAGATGCGTGTAATGCAAGTTGCGCGTCCCGGAGGTCCCTTTGAACTTGTTGAACGCGAGATCACAGAGCCAGGCGCTGGTCATGTGCGCATAAAGGTCGATGCTTGTGGCGTCTGTCACAGCGATGTCATGACGAAGGAGGGAGCGTGGCCGGGCATTCAGTACCCGCGGGTGCCGGGACATGAAATCGCCGGAGTCATCGACGCGGTTGGCGCAGGCGTTATTGGATGGACACAAGGCCAGCGGGTCGGAGTCGGCTGGCATGGCGGGCACTGCGGTTACTGCGATTCTTGCCGCCGCGGTGATTTTGTTACCTGCCAAAACGCCCTCCAAATTCCAGGTATCTCCTACGACGGCGGTTACGCCGAATACATGATCGCTCCCGCCGAAGCGTTGGCGTTGATCCCTGAAGGCCTTTCAGCCGTAGACGCGGCGCCTCTCTTGTGTGCGGGGGTTACCACCTTCAACTCGCTTCGGAACAGTGGAGCGCGCCCCGGGGATCTTGTCGCCATACTTGGAGTGGGAGGCCTCGGTCATCTGGGAATTCAGTTCGCTTCGAAGATGGGCTTCAAGACTGTTGCCATAGCGCGAGGGAATGACAAGGAACCGCTTGCCCGAGAGCTAGGTGCCGTCCACTACATTGATAGCCAAGCGCAAGATCCTGCCGGAGAACTGTTGAAATTGGGTGGAGCCAAGGTGATTCTGGCAACCGTGACTGCTGGCAAAGCAATGAGCGCGGTCCTCGGAGGTCTCGGCGTTAACGGAAAGTTGGTGATCCTGGGTGTTGCCAACGAGCCCCTGCAAGTGCCGACGATTCCGCTCGTACTCGGAAGACGCTCGATCACCGGCTGGCCCTCCGGCAACTCGATCGATTCCCAGGACACGCTATCCTTCAGCTTACTCACCGGCGTGCGGGCCATGACCCAGGTCTTTCCGCTGGAGCGCGCAGCAGAAGCCTTCGACTCAATGATGAGCGGCAAGGCGCGGTTTCGCGCCGTTCTCACGACTGCGCACTAGTGCCGGTGGCAGAGTGGAGCAGCAGATTGACCACGTGACGTGCCGCATGCGCTGGTGAAGGGGCGCGAGCGGCCCCTCGGAGGATCGGCTGATAAAAAAGGCCCCCTAGACTGTGATCCCGGCGACCATCTCTCTGCAGCACAAAGTGAGAACGAGGAGGAGCCCCAT
>DATJPW010000248.1:0-30028 GCA_035506215.1 Desulfomonilaceae bacterium | reverse complement strand
ACAGGAAATCTTTCCGGCCTTGACATTGAATGAACTACTGTCTTACGATATGTATCAGATAAGAGGCGGCTTAGCCAAGTGGTAAGGCGACGGTCTGCAAAACCGTTATACGGCGGTTCAAATCCGCCAGCCGCCTCCAGAGAAATCCGGAAACGCGACAAGCTGCGAGAGCGACTCTTGCGGCTTTTCTTTTGCCATTCAATCACAGAAAAATGGTTCGGAGGGACATTCTTTGAGAAAGGGGGTTCTGAGGTTCCTAAAGAGCTTTCATACGTGGATTCTTATGTTCTGAAGCTGTTTCCAGGTGTGCTCCGAATACCAGATATCGACATTCCCGTCGCGGTGGAGTTCGTCCAGCCGTCTCATTTCCTCACCGGCGCTTTTCCTCAAGAGCATTTTAATTGCCTGGAACGCTGGAGCGTATTTTTGAGCCAATTCCCCGGCCACTCGGGTGGCCCTATCCAGCAGGTCGTCACCCGATGCTATTTCATCTATCAGGCTCAAGTTCTTTGCTTCCTCCGCAGAATACATCGCCCCAGAATAGGCAATCAACTCCGCGTTCCTGCTCCCGACACAGTGAGCAAGCATCACCGTGCTGCCGGGAAACAGTGCTGAACCGAAATTTATCTCGTTGAGACCGATTCGTGCTTTACCGGAGACCATGATGCGATAGTCGCACGCGATGGCTATCATACAACCGCCGGCCACTGTATGACCGTTGAGCGCGGCAACTACAGGTTTCGGGCAAAGGAATATAATCGTATAGAGTTCCGCGAACCTGGTACAAAAATTCGTGAAAGAGTCCTTAGAATACTCGATGAATTCCGGAATATCGAGCCCAAATGAGAAGAATTTTTCCTGACCGGTCAAGACTATTGCTTTGACTTGCGGATCTTCTATCAGTGACCGAAACGTGGCGATCATTTCGTCTGTAAGGCCCTCGTTGATCGCGTTTACCTTCGGCCGGTTAAAGACCAAAGTGGCTATCCCGCCATCGACTGATTTCAGTAGAAAGTCCATGTCTCGAAAAACTTTACTCCTATTGAACTACCATTCAATCGTGGGGCCTACTACGTCCTGGGATGCACAACTGACTGTTCCGTTGTTGTCCAGGAATTCTCGCAAAGAACCCCGCGCGCAGTCGAGGGCCAGGTCCGCTCGATTGTTGGTCTGGGACATATGCGCCAGAATTACGGCTTGAAGCTCATCGGAAACGATCCGTTCCAGTAGATGAGCACTGTCATCGTTGGAAAGATGGCCCAAGCGGCCTCGAACCCTTTGCTTGAGTTCCCAGGGATACGGGCCGTCTCTCAACATGATCGGATCATGATTGCTTTCTAGTACGACAACCTGAAGGTCCGTCAATACCGTGGTAACTAGGCCTGTCACACTCCCCAGGTCCGTGGCTATGCCCAATCGACAAGTACCCATGGAAATTCTGAACCCGACAGGGTCCGCGCAATCGTGCGGCACTGAAAAAGGATGGATTCGGAACCTGCCCAGTTGAAAAATACGACCTGTCTCAAAAAATTCCAGGTGATGAATTCGACCGATACCGTGTCTGGCCGCTTCCCAAGTTGCACGATTGATCCAAACCGGAATTTTGTATTTCCTGGAGAGGACTCCCACACCTTTAGTATGATCGGAGTGGGCATGCGAAATGATCATTCCGTCGAGCGAGCCCGGATCAAACCCGACATCTGCCAGCCGTCCGTGTATCTGCTTCCCGGAAAGACCGGCATCCGCCAGTATAGCCGTACCATCACCCTCGATCAAAAATGAATTCCCGGCACTGCCGCTGGCAAGAGGAGTGATTTTCATCCATTGCTTCCCTTGTGACGTTCCGGCGGTCAATCGGCCCAGGAAAATATCTCCACCGGGTCAACCTGTCAAGGCTAAGATGCGCCTCCTGTTGGCGGGGCTTACCCGTAGCCCAGTAGTTTTCCCACAATGATTCCGAGAAGCAACAGGCACACTATCCATGCCTGAATCAACGGACCGTACTTTGACGGCGGGGCCTCCAGCAGGTCCCTGGCTGCCTCGGAAATTTTTTCCGCGGGCAGCATTTCGATAAGCTCGCGCAGCAGATTATCGAATGGACGTATCGTGTTGGTAATCAACACTGGTCCACCCTGGTCGCGCTGAAGGATAAGAAACGCTTTCCTCCCGGTTCGCACAGCATCGAGTCCGTGCAGTTCGTTCCAATCAATATGAACGGATCGAAGAAATTTGTGCACGGTAACACCGTCGGTACTCAGGATTATTTTTCTTGCCAGGATTTCAGCTCCCAGGTAATAAAAAGGCAAGAGAATTGCTAAGACCAGGAATCCCCTTCTTGTGGCTCCCTCCAGAATTATCAGGAAGGCTCCAAATCCCATGGTCATAACTACTGGCGGGATCATGCGGGGATCGACTCGATAGACATATTGCTGCATCTCGTTATCCTTCCGGCGGGGTATCTTCACTTGTGACACCGGAAAGGGTATGATAGCATTTGATGCTTCGGCAAAGGAGGCTTTTTTGTTTAAGCGCCATGCCAATCTACACGGGAGGATCTCCCATGCCCTTAGATAGACGCGTAAGATCCGCGATCCTGACAATTCTAATCACTGCCGCCATGCTGATGTTTGCAGTGGGAGTTCGGGCCGAGAGCGCCAGTAAATCCCCGGATTACAAAGAACTCCAGCTTTTCTATAAGGTGATGAAAATTGTTCAGAAGAATTACGTTAAGGATGTCCCGGACAAAGAATTGCTCCAGGGAGCGATCAATGGAATGCTCCAATCTTTGGACCCGCATTCATCGTTCCTGACCGAGGATATGTTCAAGGAACTTCAAGTCGAGACCAAAGGGGAGTTCGGGGGACTCGGAATCGAGATTACATTGGAAAATGGAGTGCTTACCATCGTATCTCCGATAGAGGACACTCCCGCCTTTAAAGCAGGCTTGAAACCCGGTGACAAGATCATCAAGATCGACGGCGAAACAACCAAGAACATCACCTTGCTAAAGGCCGTCAAGATGATGAGAGGTCCCAGAGGGTCCAAGGTAAATATCACCATCATGAGGGAAGGTTTCAACAAGCTCAAGGATTACACCCTTACCCGAGACATAATCCATGTGCATTCGGTGAAGAAGCAATTGATAACGCCGGGATATGCTTACATTAAGGTGGTTAATTTCCAGGAGAGCACCGACACGGACCTTACCAGCGCCATCCAGGAGCTGGGAGATGACGCGAGCATTAAAGGCGTTATCCTGGATTTGCGCAACAACCCCGGCGGGCTATTGGATCAGGCGGTCAAAGTCACCAATATGTTCATTGACAAAGGCTTGATTGTTTACACGGACGGCAGGGCAAAAGATCAGCGCATGGAATTCCGGGCGAACACCACCGGCCAGCATTACAAATTCAAAATGGCGACCCTGATCAATGAGGGAAGCGCCAGCGCCTCTGAGATTGTGGCGGGCGCGCTGCAGGATCACGACAGATCTCTTATTTTGGGTTCCAAATCCTTCGGAAAGGCATCGGTCCAGACGATCATACCTTTGGACAACGGATCGGGACTTCGACTCACAACTGCATATTACTATACGCCCAAAGGGCGCCACATCCAGAAGACGGGCATTCTGCCAGACGTGGACATGAAAGAAGAAATGCAGAAGCAGGAGGAGTCGGAGGCCGACGACGACAAGAAAGGCAAGCAGAAAAAACAGGTCTATCCCAAGCCTGTTGTGGACCTGGAAAACGATCAGGTAGTCAAGAAAGCGCTGGAATGGCTCAAGAGCGATGTGACCGTCAAGCAGTTCAAAATGGACAACCAGAAGAAAAACCTGCCTGATACCGCACTGAACCAAGACTGACTATTTTGCGTATGAATCTCGTTCCCGGGCCGTTCCCGGGAACGAGTAGTCTCTTCATCAAAGTCACAGGTACTGACTCTTAACCGCGTATAGGTATGCCGGTATTCCCCCGGGAACATCTTTTTCGATCTGACGTTTTGCCTCTTCCAATCGTGATTTGATGCCCGGATGGCTCAGATCATCCAAATATCTGAGGGCCCCGCTCCTGCGGCCTAGCTGAAACACCAGTCGATCATTCTCGGGCAAGTTCAAATACCGGTCGATAATGCCTAAGATTCGGCTCTTGTCTCCGGGCAAAGTCCCCTCAACGTCTTCCAATAGGTTGAGGATATGATCGCTTACCAGAGTTGTTGTTATGCCATCGAGGCTTTCTATGATCGTCCGGATTTCACGAACTATGGAGTCTTCATCCGGGGGTCTGAAGGTCCCGTTCTCGACCATGTCCGAAAGCGGAGTGCCGCCCTTGACGTAGAGCGAGCGAAACCTGACAAATCCCGGATTGACCGCGTTGATGACACGCGCGGTTTCGGTGGCATGCTCATCCGACAAATCAACCCCGCCGATTCCGGGAATTACGTACAGGCAGAGAGATATTCCCGCCTCGACCACGTTTTTTCCGCCTTCAATGATCTGATCGGCACGCGCGCCTTTATCGATCAACTTTAGGACTTTGTCGGAGCCCGATTCCATACCAACATGTAGCCTGGCCAGGCCTGCCTCTTTCAGACGGACATACTCTTCGACGCTCTTGCTTTTAAGCGTCCCGGCCCGAGCATAGGAAGTGACTCTCTGAACTTGCGGAAACCTCTCTTTGATATGATTCAGTATCGCAGCCAGAGTTTCGGTCGATAGGATCAAAGAGTTGGCGTCCTGGAGGAATACGGTGTCTCCGCCGGAAGCCATCCACAATGCCACGGAACGAAACGAATCCGATAGAGTCGGATCTTGCATAACAGACGTCAGCACCCGTCGAGTAAGTCGGCCCCCGTCGCCCGCTCTCCAGGACATTTGCTTAATCTCCTCACTCATGGCGTGAGCAGCATCAATGTCGGATTTGATTTCGTCCAAAGGGCGACGAGAGAATTTCTTGCGTTTATACGTGCTACAGAATGCACACCTGTTCCAGGGACAGTTTCTTGTGGCCCTTATAAGCAGGCTTCCGGCCTCGCTGGGCGGCCGTATCGGCCCCTGCTCGAAACTCAATGCTTTATCGATCATTCCGTTTCCACCTCGATTTCGATTGCCCCACATCGGCTTTACGTTTTTAGGATTTTCCTCATGGAGAATTCATGCTAAGCTACAATTATACGTCTTCAAATTTTACTATAAACACTCTCCAAACACGAGGGAATATCTCTTGAGACCTGTCTTGCGGAGAGAAACTGTCTGGCTTGCTTTCCTGTCGTTGTTGACAATATTCGGGAGTATAGTCTCGCCCGACCATCTGATCGCGCAAGTGCCGGCCGTAAAGATGGTAGCCCCTGACAAGCTCTCCGTAAGGATCTACAGCCGTCCGGCAACGAACTCGGAAATCATTGGGATCGCTCTGGAAGGCGATATCCTGGAAACCGTGGGGGCAAAAGGCGATTTTCTTGAAGTAAGAATCCCTGACAAGAAGACCACGGGCTTTGTCCTTAAAGAGCAGACCATCCCCTGGAGCCCTCCTTCGGACTCAGGGGTATCGCCGATCCTGTTGATTGGGCTTCTCGTGGTGTTTCTGGTGGCAGGCGGGTTCGGATTATATTTCATACAAGCACGGCGAAGACTCGAGGCAGCCAAAGATGCCGCCAGCATTCCGGCCACAATTAAGCGGGCTGAAGAGCTCTACCGCACCAGTGATTACATCGAGGCCATTGTGGCCTTCAACAAGTACTTGGCGCTTCACGGGGGAGAGGTCCGTAATCCGGATGTGTATCGCCGACTGGCCGTTTGTTACCAGAAGACAGATGACATTCGTGAAGCTGTAAGAAACTGGGAAAAAATGAGATCGCTTGCCGGTCTCAGACGGACGGAAGATTATACTCTCGGCGTCGAGCTGATGACCGCGCTCGGTAAACAGGCCGAAGCCGCGGAAATTTACGAGCAGCTTCTGGAAACAGATCTGGATGAAGACCAAATGGTCGAGGTCCATGAAAAGCTCTTCAGCACCTATCGAAAACTTGAGGAGCCTGAAAAATTGCTCAACCATGCACTGCGCCTGCTCGAAATACGGCCCATGGAGAGCCGATTCCTTACGGATACCGTGCACTTTCTTATATCTCAAGGCCATACCGACTTGGCAGTGGAATCCGGCAACAAAGAACTCATCAAGACCATCTGTGAGGAATTCCTAGGCGACAAGGTCGTGACTCAGGAAGCGGGTCGGATTTATCTGAAGAGCCTGGAGTACGATCGCACCGATCCTCGGATCCATAAGATGCTTGCCGATACGTACGTTAGGGAGGGCGAGTTTCGGAAGGCAGTCAGTGAACTCACTATTCTTCACCAACTCGATAGAAACCAGTCTGATGCATATATCGAGGAGGCCGCCCGATTGTACGTGGACAATGATCGTGTCTCGGATGCGGTGGCCGAGGGAAACCCGTTAATCATTAAGAAAATCGCTCAGATATTCCTTTCCAAATCGCAGGTTCATTCGGACGCGGTGGCTATTTACGAGAAAGTTCTTGAATTTCAGCCTCATGCTGTCGGAATAAACAAGATGCTCAGCACGGTCTATCTTACACGTGGCGAGCTTGACAAGTATGTGGCCAAGCTGCGTGTCCTGCATGAGATTGACGGCGAAAATCATGATTATTTGACTGATCTCGCGATATGCGTTGTAGATAACGGCCTCGTCGAACCAACCATCCAGGAAGGCAACCCGGAACTTAACGCCAAGATACTCAAGCAACTGCTCAAGACAGGGGCTCAGGATACCACGACAGTGGCCCTTATGGAAAAACTGGTGGAATATGAACCGGATAACGTCGCCGCGCGCAGGTCACTGATCGAGGCTTATGAGAATCGAGGCGATCACAAACAGTGCTTCAAACACCTCCTGTACCTAGCTGAACTTAAGCCGGATCACCAGCGTCTGATTGATAAAACCGGCTCCTTCGCGGTGGAACACGGTGTACTCGAGCCGATCTTGGAACAAGGCAGCGGCAAGCTACTCGTGGCGACAGCTCTCGAACTTGTCAAGCGCAAGGCCAAGGATCCGTTGTCCTTGGAAATAATGGAGGCGGCCAGGAACGAACATGCAAAGATTGATGAATACTTGCTCACCCTGAAAAAAACTAAGCCTGGACGCCGGACCAGACCAAGGGACAAGCAGGTCGAGTCGGTCTCTACCTCCCCTATTGAACCCCAGGAGACAAGGGAACAGAAATCAACAGCACTCCCCAGCGAACAGACGCCGGACCCGGAACGCCCCGAGCTTCATCCCGAATCGTCCAAACTGGAAATAGAACCTTTGTCGGCTGAACCGGAGCAGCCCGTGAGGGAACGGCCGAGCGAGCCCGAACCGGCCGTGCCTGAGACAAGTGATGCGTCGGCCGCTGCCCAGTTGATTGAACTCATGGATATCGGAAAGTCTTCCACGGCACCCGTCACCACTTTTGTTTCAAGCCATGCCAAAGGGATCAAGCTGACCCATTACAATCCCAATGAGCTATTCGTTCCTGCAACGGGCGGATTGGCTTATAAGGATACCGCCGTGCTGTTGATCGACGGGTGGGGGAACTTATGTTTCGGCATCGAAGTCAAGACCGGTCGTAATGTGTTGATGAGGGTGTTCAGGAAGGACTTGCTGGAACCTAATGCCTTGGACGACTTTTTACGAGCCATAGCTGACGTGGGATTCAATTTGGTTCATAACAATATTTTGAGGGTGGAGGACCGGGTTTCAGGCCCCGGAGGCATCCAGGCCATCATCTACCCATATCTAGCCATCACCCTGGAACAACTGATCCAGTCAGAGAAGCGTCCCGAATTCCGTGTCTTGCAGGCAATGGTTTACAAGATTATTGACGCGATAGCTTTTGCCCATCAATACAAAGGGTTAGACGGCAGGCTTCGGAGGACTTTCCACCTGCACCTTCAACCCGCCCATATATTGCTTAGTGAAGATTTCAAAGACTGCCGCGTGATGGGCTTGGGATACTCTCAGATGTTTAGGAGCCTCAGCGGCGCTCGACAGCCCAGATGGCAGGATCCAGGCATGAATCCAGCCACCATGCCCCCGGAATTTTTTGCCGGCCGGTCTGGGATCATTAAGGAAAAGGCCGCGGAAATATATTCTCTAGGGATTTTAATGTATTTTATTGTGACAGGCGAATATCCGTTCCCCGGGCCCACTTTATCAGAGTATAAGCTACAACAGAGAACCGTTCACGTTACTCCGCCAACTCTGGTTAATCCACTGGTGCCGGATTGGTTGGAAGCCATAATCGTGAAGTGTTTGGAGAAAGACCCGGAAAAACGGTGGCAGAGCGTGACAGATATTCAGCAAGTATTTCTGGAAGGTATGCGCACATCCTGATACGACACTTCGCATTTTGGGACAAACTACAAGCTTGCAAAATTCCGAGTCGCTGGTGGGACGCAATTGGTATCAGACAGCCAATGCGTGTTCGTAGGTTTCCTGCTCGTTGAACCGATCCTGATGCGGTAGGCTGCTGATATAATGGTGCAAAACCTTGCATCGTTCACAAGGATTATAACAAGACTCGTGACGCGTCACTTTTCCGTGGGCCCTTGAAGACATCTGAATTTTCAGGTCTTTTATATCATTATACATTCTCAGACAGTGGCGAATATTCCATCTGCCCTTGAATACCCTGCATGTGACCGCATATTCATCCAGCCATAACTTCTGCTCCGTTGCCATGGCTGCCTCCTCCCGTCCACACCTCAACCCCAGACTGGAGGGTTAGTGTTTTCGGCGAATTTAGAAATGATCGTAATTCTCGATCCCCATTTGCCCGTACACGACACCCGCAAGAACAAAATGTTCCTCCCCGCGGCCCAAATATCACTTGAATATTCGTCCGATACGACTGTAATAACGTGTTGACTGACATGAGGATTGATGCTATGTTTGCAGGTCGGAGGTATGGATAAAAGGCCGTGCTCAGTGATCGCCGCCAGATAAAGATGGCCGTAGGCCCGGGATTGGGTCACGCTCTGAGAACGATCGCGGTGTCTATTCTTGCCGTCGGGACCATCGCTGTAGGTCTGTACCTGTATCTCGTGCCTGGCGCTTCCGCCAATATACCGTTTTCCGGCAGTGCGGATCCCGCGTCTCTCACCGGGGACAACAACACTTGCGCAGTCGGGGCTCCCGACGAAGCGCTGAATGGAAAAGACTCTCAAGTTCAGGCGGGCTCCCAGGAGATGGTCGACCTCACGGGCGAGGGCGACACCTTGTACCTGCTGTTGAACGCCAATCTTCTTGATGAGACTGAATCGAGAAAAATCGCCGACCGCTTGGCCGCGGCAATCCAAAAGAGCCTCAGCAAACCCAACAAGCCGTTTGTCTTTGACGCAAATACTCCTCTCAACTCTGGAGGTAGTTACAGCGTTGTCGTCGACGAGAACGGCAACTTCCTCAAGGCCTCATTTGAATATGATCCGGCCAATGTTTTTCATGCAGTCAAAGAAGGGAACAACATTCGATGCCGGAAGGAAGAAGTCGTCCTTGATTTCAAGACTGAGAGTATCTCGTTTCGGATGACCGGGACTCTCGACCAATCCTTGAAGAGAATTGGCGAAGGTCAAAAACTCGCAGCCATGCTTCACCATGTCTTTAAATATGATATTGATTTCGAGCGTGAATCGATGCGAGGAGATACTTGCAAGGTCCTTTTCCAAAGAAAGTATGCCGATGATCGGCCCTCAGGTTACGGCGATATACTGGCCGCGGTTTATGATGGAAAAAAGACTGGAAGGAAAGAGGCCATATTTTTTGACTACAAGCTTAAGGACCAACTTGAGGATCAGCCTCACCCGTACTACGACTCAAAGGGAATCGAATTAGAAAAGAGCTTGCTGAGATCTCCCCTCAGCGTGATGCGGGTCACCTCGGGCTTCCAGAGGAATCGTTTTCATCCCATCTACCAAATATTTCGCCATCATATGGGCACCGATTACGGCGCGCCCAAGGGGACCCCTGCCAGGGCCGTGGCGAAGGGTGTGGTCACGTTTGCCGGATGGAAAAACGGGTACGGCAAATTTGTTTGCATCAAGCACGAGGACGGTTACGAGAGCCGATACGGACATCTGCACAAAATCGAGATCGAGAAAAGTAAACCTGTAAAACAGGGCCAGATAGTCGGACTCGTGGGGCAGACAGGTGACGCCACAGGTCCCCATCTCCATTTTGAATTGCTCCAAAGAGGCAAGTACCTCAATCCGGTAAGCAAGCACCAGGAGATGGCTCGAACTCCTCGTTCCATACCGGAAGGCTTGAGGACACGTTTCAACTTCGTCAAGGACCAACGGCTGACAGCGCTGGGAGGCGGGGTCTTGATAAGGACTGCTGATCGCGAAAGCACCATTGCCACCCGCTGATCCCTCTTCACCACCAGACACCGATTATCCTCACATATCCATCTTGAATTAATTCATGATATTTGAATTCTTGACTGATTCCTCTGCAAACGTTATCATTGCACAAACTTTATCAGCAATCGTTTTACTGGGAGAATAATTCCATGAAAAAGTTGATCCTCCTTCTCATAGTTTTGCTGCAACTTGGCGTGACAATGCCGTCCTATGCCTTTCTCGATTATCTTTTCTCAGGCAATGCTTCCAGGGATGCCATCGACAATTCCGCTCTCGGCGATCTCCGGGCATGGTGGACCGGCAATCCGGGGTATCAATTTAATCCCTTTTGGTCGGGCCAGTCGTCACCTGTTCCATCCGGTGGACAAGCTCCCGGTGGATCCTACGGACCTCAGGCCCCGTACCCGCAGTACCCCCAGCCCAATGTAAATTATATGCCGCCTCAGGCTGCGCCTGGCGGATACGCTCAGATGCCGCAAGCTGGTCAGCCTGCTGGTGTTCAGCAGTATCAAACGGCCCCGCAGACGTACCAGCCCATGCCTCAGGGGTACCAAGCCGCTCCGCAGGGATATCAGATGGCTCCGCAGACCTATCAAACCGCGCCGCAGGCTTATCAACAGGCCGCTCCTCAGATGATGCAGCAGCCCGCGACCCAGGCCTACCCGGGCATGGTCGGCGGCCAAGCAATGTCTCCCGGAGGTTATGGTCAACAATAGACGGCTGCGCTATTCGCGCGAATATAAGAGCGTCCTCCGGACTTTGGGAGGGGACCGGCGTCCCCCCGCGGGCCAATGGATAAAATGATGGAGCGATTCCCCAAAATGTTCGCGTGGAATCCTTGACTGGCCGAGCCGTCCCGTCTGTCATTCGGAATGGCCGGCAAGATGCCGGTCCTACCACCAAGCTGACCATCAAAGCATCTTTTGCTTCGCGCGGAACTTTTGCCGACAATTGTAGCTAGTTGGAATTGTTACTGAAGGGTGGAGGATTTCAGCTTACCGGCTGCGATGCGGGCCTGGGCAGTGTGCGGATTTTCTTTGACCACTCTCTGAAATATGATTGCCGCGGAACGTTGGTCTCCCATTTTCTCAAAGGCCTGTCCTTGCTTCAGTAATGCATCAAGCTCTTTTTTGGAACCGGGAAACTCTTTGATTACCCGATCAAACAGCAGCACGGCCTCGTCATAACGAGCTTGAGCGAACCGAGCTTCCGCCATCCAATAGACTGCATCAGCGGCCAGCGGGCTTCTCGGGTATCTTCTCAAGAAGTCATCAAAAAGCTGGACGGCCTCGTCCGAGGATTGGCGTCTCAGAGCGGCATAAGCGTCCTTGTATGCCCGTTCCTCTGGAGATACGGGGGCCTCGACGATCTCGACCGGGGGGGCCTGATTGCCTACGGCCGCCAAAGTTGGCTGTCGGATTTCCGCCGAAGGCTGAACCGGACTTTGGTCTTGCCTTGGGACTTCAGTCATCCTGGCGCTTGCGTCCGGCACGCGACCGCGTGCAGCCGTTCCGATACCCACCTGCTTTTCAATCATAGAAACACGCTCTTGCAGGTCTCTGATTTCCCTTTCACTCGCGCCGGAGGCCTGGAGACGCTCTATCATGTCTCTCAGCCGTTGCATCTCTGTTTCCAATTCTTGCATACGAGCTGATATTTGCAAAGGAACCGGATCAACATTGGGCACGGAATTCGCTGGCTGGACGTAAGGTAGCGTGGGGCCCACCGATCTGGTGAGGCACCCGGCCAGTGGGAAACAGAGCATAAGAAGTGCACAGAGGAGCCGCGCTTTGCGCATCACCGGAAAAGTCGAATGCTCCATTATCGCGACACCCTCAGGTAAACTCGGCGATTCTGGGCCCACGCGGCCTCGTTATGACCTGGGTCCACCGGTAGTTCCGAACCGTAAGAGACTGTTGAGAACCTACGAGGATCGAGCCCCAGAGTTGCCAAATAGTCTACAGAGGACCGAGCGCGGCGGTCGCCGAGCGCCAGATTGTATTCGGCAGTCCCTCGCTCGTCGCAATGACCTTCAGCGACAATCGCTATGTACGGCGCCCTTCTCAATACTTCGGCATTGTACTGTAGGTCCGCCTGTGCTTGAGGACTAAGCGTATACCTGTCATAGTCGAAATATACCGGCTTTAGACCTGCCTGAACGGCCTGAATCTCCTGCTCCCCCACCGGACCGCCTACGTAAGGACCGGGCGGACCGGGATACGGGGGCCGCGGCTTAACTATCTTTTGAGCACAGCCTGCAAGACCGAGACACAATGTGGCCAACAGAATTATCGTTAACTTCAGGCAGCGAGATGACATCGACGTCCTCTCCTTGTTCTCCTATCATCCCATGTTTCATCTGGCGCTGCGTGACCAGGCCGGGGCCTTTCCCGAAATGGGCGAGACCGGAACCTGGACGTCGCCGCGGGAATCCATCAGGTATATAAGCCGCCTTCCATCACGGTTTGAGGAAAACGCTATCATTCTTCCGTCGGGCGACCAAGCGGGCTCCTGGTTCACTCCCTGCCTGGTGAGCACTCTAAGGTCCGTGCCGTCCGGCCTAATGGTGCATATTTGGAACCGGCCTTCGACACGAGCCGTGAAGGCAAGCAGGTCCCCTCTGGGGGACCAATCAGGGTCTGTGTTGTAATTGCCTTCGAAAGTCAGTCGCTTCGGCTGGCCACCTTTTGCGGGAATTGTGTAAATTTGCGGCGTCCCCGCCTGATCGGAAACATAGGCTATGGTGGCTCCGTCCGGAGACCATGTGGGAGAGATATCATTTCCCCTCCCGTTAGTCAACCTATTTATTATTTGACCTTGAGGTGTTATAATAAATATATTAGGTATTCCATTAAAACTTAACGCTAATGCTATAACATCACCGGACGGAGAGAATCGAGCTGCCGCATTGATCCCGGGACGAGCGGATACCGGCCGCAAAACCGAACCATCCAAATCCAACGACCAGAGATCAGGGTTGCGATTCAAGTACGAGGTGAACAGAATACTCCGGCTGTCGGGCGCCCATTTCGGCGACATATTTATGGTGCCGGTACTGGTCATCTGTCGCAAGCCTCGGCCGTCAAAGTCCATCCCGAAAACTTCCTTGGGAGGAGAATCCCCGACAAAAATTATTCGGGACGTAAAACAGCCTGGAGAACCGGTTAGCGCTTCCATGACTCGATCACCGAATCGGTGAGCGAGTTGGCGATGGTCCTGGACTTTTGCCGTGAATCTCTTCCCCAGTTCCATTTTTCGCAGCGCTACGTCGTACAGCCTCCCTTCAAAAATCAGTTCTCCGCCGTTGATCAGGAACTTCCCTGCAATCACGGCCTGGGCCCCGGCGCGCGAACACGCCTCGAAATCGGGGTCTCCTTCAGGAGTCTGGAAGGGAAGCGAAGACGTGTCTACTATGTTGAATAATCCTGTGAGATAGAGGTCATTCCTGATGATTTCAGCGAGATCGTGCCCGTTCAGCGGCCCTGGCTGATTTGTGACAAAATCCGGAATGGCGATGGGCATTCTGGAGAGGCTGGGGTTATCAAGATCAATGATCAGTTTGCAATTCGCCGGAGCAATGGAAATCCACAAGATATACAGAACGGAGAAGACGATAGTGACAAAGACCCGATGTCGCGTTCGGTGTCGTACTGCCGTCCCGCTGAGAAGACCCCCTCTGCCTCCCTTCTCCCGCGAGGGGAGAGGGTTTTTGAACCCCCTCCCTTGATGGGATGGGGCAGGGGGGAGGGTGATAATATTGTGAAATTTGTGGATCATATCTATTGCTTAATACCTATGGAGACTGGGGGATTTTGCCTTTCATCGCTATGCTCTACCAAAAACATTTCTGATTGCATCAGCTCTGTATTTGCACTCGCTTCACTGTAGTCCTCGCGGGGTAAATCTGAGAGCAAGTCCGCCGGCCCTGAGTATTTTCTCTCTGGCATCGGCGGTAAGGGGTGGGAAAGGCGTTGCTTGGAGAACGGCCCTCATCGCCGACCTGTCGAATGTTTCATCTCCTGAGCTGTCGTCAATTGAGACGTCTATCACTTGACCGTCGTCGGCTAACCTGACGCCAATGACAGTGACTCTGCCGACCGGTCGGCTGTCCACGAAAACCGACCACCGGGAGTTGATTCGGCCCTTCACCATGTCTAACCACCGTAACAGTTCCCGATCCGCGATGTTGCCTTCTCGCGATCCATCATTTTGAGGGCCTGTGGAGTTGGATCTTGATTCGACTGTGTCGGTTTTCTTGTTTTCCACGTCTCTGCGTATCGCGGCGAGGCGTTTATCCAGGAAGGATTGGGCCTGCTCTTTCTTTTCCACGGCTTCTTCCGGTTTCTTCTCAAGTGGTTTGGCAGTTTCAACCCGGCGAGGGGGTTTTTTGCGTTTGGCCAATCTTATGGAATCGTTGGCCGCGGGTTTCAGCGTACTGACTTCCACCTTTTCCCTGACATTGTCGGAGATCTCACGGGTCGTTTCCGAAGACGGCACAGGTTCGCGTTGAGACAATTCAGGTCGTTTGGATGGCCCGCGGTGCAACTTTTCTACCGCCGGAGGACGTGATACGCCCTCTACCATTTTTACTCGGCTGATGCTCACCTGAATGGGCTTTTGGAATTGTGACCGGGAATATGAAACAATGACAATCGCCAGGATAAGTGTCCCGTGTAGAAGCAGTGAGAGTGCCATCATTCCCGGCGAAGCCGAGTTCGGCAATCTGCGCAGGAAACGTGTCATCGTCCGGGCACGGATTCCTCTTGAGGATTTGTGATGATATTCAGGTTGGTGATACCGCTGCTCATCAATGCGCTCATGATACGTATTACAATCCCGTAAGGCACATTCCTGTCGGCCTTGAGAAACACTTCCCGGGACTGGTCTCCCTTAGTCAAGCCTGCGATCTTCTCTACGAGCTTATCTTCAGGCACCGCGGCCTCGTTGACATAGGTCGTCCCCTGTGGCGAAACAGAGATGATAATCTCTTCCACATTGTGCTCTTTTCCCAAGGGCGCGCCTTTTGCCTGCGGCAAATCCACCGATAAGCCTTCCTGCATCATAGGCGCGGTGACCATGAATATGATCAACAGCACTAACATGACGTCGACCAGCGGAGTAACGTTGATCTCCGCCATGGGGGTTCTTCTACCTGTGTGAATGCTGACAGCCATGACCGAATCCTTATAATCATTTGAAATTGCGCCTAGTATGGGCGTATCTGAAGATCACCTCTTTTGCCAGTAGATTCTTTCGATAATGTTAACAAGTTCAGATGAGAAGTTGTCCATTTCAGTGGAGATTGCATTAATGCGCCCCAAAAAATAATTGTAGAAAATAACCGCCGGAATAGCGGCAGCCAAGCCTGCGGCGGTTGCAATGAGGGCTTCCGCAATTCCGGGGGCCACCACCGCCAGGGAGGCGCTTTTCATGGCCCCTATCCGTCGGAAGGACTCCATGATGCCCCATACCGTTCCGAACAATCCGATAAACGGCGCGGCGGACCCGGTTGTGGCTAGAAAATTCACCCCTCTCTCCAGGCGGGCCCTTTCGGCTGTAACGGCCTGCTGGAGCGAACGGATAATGTTGTCCATCCCGGTCCTCTCATATTCGATATCTTGGGATGACTCGGCGGGGCTCTTCTGACTGGATTGCTGAATTCTGGACAGACGACTCAGTTCCGCGTAGCCTGCCTGGAATACATGCGCCAGCGGACTGTGGGTGAATTGTTTGGCCTCCGCATAGAGCAGCGAAAACTTGCGCGACTCCCGGAAAGCGTCAAAGAAAAGCTGTGTGTGTTTTCGAGCCCTGGAAAGGGCTATCGCCTTGGTAAGGATGATGGCCCAGCACAAAACGGAGAACAAGAGGAGCAAGACCATTACACCTTTGACCACCCATCCTGCGCCCATTATGATGGCCCAGATGCTGTGCTCGCTTAACGCCTGTGCCGGTAACGCCGTGGCAAAAGCCTCGGGCATGAAGAATATCTCCTTTCTTCGAATATTGACAAGCTAGACCATAAAGAGATCGAAGTCAAGTTTTTACCTCATTCTACTAGATTAGCTTAAAAGCCTAATTTATTATAGTACACAATAATACTACTAGGCGTTTTTGGCTAGGCATTTTGCCTATGTACCGCAAACACTGAGTTAGGGGGCGGGAAAGACTAGAACCTGCAATTGAAGCGAGGCAATCCCCAAGATTGTCGTCAAGACCTGCAATTGCGGATTTCGCCAGTTGTTGTTCCGATCTTAGATCGTTATAATAAAACTCAAAGACATTCGATGAGCAACATTGTTCCTTTCCTTCAGTTTTGTTTAAGAAAACGTTTATGGCCCAACCTTGAAACTAGTTGACATTTATGGTGAATTTGTTGTATTTTAAAGAAAAATTGTGAGGTCTACATGTCTTACCGGATCGTCGTGGCCGACAAAGATAGTCGAAGCCAGGAGGCCGTGACGCGCTTCCTCGGGGTAGCGGATAATGAATTCGTGGGTGTTTCTACATCCGGTGAGTTGAAAAATGCGATAAAGACCCGGAAGCCGGACCTGATCATTCTAAATTCCATCCTGGCCGATGTACCTGGTTGGCGCCTTGTACGGCGCATTAAGGAATCCAAAGAGTACAGCGACGTGCCCGTATTGCTGATGACCGGGGACCCTGAAGGGCCTTCTCAGTCAGAGGTCAAGACAGCCGGAGCCGACGGATACCTCAGTAAGCCCATACAAGGACAGACTTTAACGAGTGCCGTAAATTCTCTTCTAGGCCTTCAGGATAAGCCTGCGCCAATGGACGAGGAAGAGCTGACAATAGAGTTTGAAGATGATTCAGGCGAAATGACCGAGGAACTGCTTGCCCTGTCCCACGCGGATATCGAAGCCGAAGAGCCGCCTACCGAAATGGGCGATACTGTCGAAATCGACACCCGCACCTTGGTTTCGGAACTCGATTCAGGAGCGCCTGACTTCGCCGGACCCGATACATACGGAGATACTGTCAAACTCAACCTTGATGACATGGGATTGGACACACAGATCGACGAAGCCTCCGTGTTCGAGCCCACAATAGAATTAATTTCAGACATTCCGGTCGATAAGACGGAAACGCCTACAGTGACGTCGTCAGAACCGGCTACGATTCAAGAACCAACCGCGCCGGATTTTTCATCCGTAACCAGAGACCTGGGGGAGCCCGAAATAACAGTCACCGATTCCATGACCGTGGACGTGGACGTGTTCGACAGCGGCCTAAAACCCGATTTGGAGCAGCCATCAGCAACACCGGCTGCCGCGAAAACCGATACGGAACACGAATATACCGACATCGAGAACATTCTCGAGGTCCGGGACCCGACAAAGGTGATCACCTCTGAGGATCTTCTGTTGCAGGACGATTCATTGATAAAGGGCGCCGTGGCGGAAAGCGACCTAGATGAGGTCGATATCATAGATCTTGAAGAAGATACGGCGATAAGAGACATGGAGATGGAAGAACTCGAGGCGATCCAAACTGAGGATGAGCAATCCGTGGGATTGGATCTCGAGGAAACGGTGCCCGTCGAAAGTCTTGATATGGAACAAATCGCCAACGAAGATCTGAGCGGCATGATCGACCTCGATTATGAGGAAGACACCTCTTTGGATGTCGGCGTTGAAGGAGAGCCCTCCTTGGCCATGGCCGAGGCTCCATCAGAAGAGCTGACCCTGGAAGAAGTGCCGTACGAAGAGATCACCACACAGGAATTCTTCGGAGAAGAGCTGCCCACCGAAGAATTTCCAGCGGAGAGGCTGCCCGAAGACAAAACCGGGCAGATAGATATGGAACGTGAGATTGTGTTCGACGAGGCGGAGGGGTTGGACAAAGGGCCTTTCGTCCATGAACCCACCTTGGACGCTGAGTCGGCGGAAGAGATCCTTTTCGGTGGAGAAGGTGAAGAGGAACCGGCCCTGGAAGTAACGGAAGACATCTCGCTGGAAGAGATTACTCTCGAAGAAGGCCCGGAGCAGGCTCTACCAGAGGAGCCTGAGCCTCCATCGGTTTACGAGATTCCGCCTCCGCAAGTGGCTGCCCCGGAGTTTGCAAAGCCTGTTCCTGCCCCTACTGTGCCCGAGCAACCCGTTGGACTGGGCCTCGTGTCTGAAAAGCCTCCGAGGGTGGAACCTTCTCGTGCGGAACCACCTGCCGCGGGACTGGCGGTCGCTCCTTCCCCGGAAGCGCAGCCGCCAGTAGATCAAATCCCTGACCTGAAAGCAGCCGTGCCCTCCAGAGAAGAATTACTGGAAGGTATCGCGTCGGAAATTTCAAAAAATCTGCCTGGTCGCGAAGAGATATTCGAACGAATCGACCGGCTAATAAGCCAACATCTTCCCTCTGGGGAGGTGATGACTGAACGAGTGGACACGGCGATAAAGGCGGCTCTTCCTTCTGCGAGAATCATTGGGGAGCGTCTCGAAAAGGCAATACGCGAACTTCACAAACCCGAAGTTGTAACCAGAGGTTTTGAGGAGGCCGTTGAAAGATTTCTCTCCACCTCAACGATTGCTGAGCGAGTTGATCAGGTTTTGAGCTCGATCCCAGAGCGGGAAGAGATTTCCCGGCGTTTCGATCAGGCCCTTAGCGCTATGCCGTCACCAAAAACGGTTCTCGATATGGTCGATCAGGCCGTACGCGGCGTAGCTTCTCCTGAAGAGCTCAGCAGACGGTTGAGTGATTCCGTTGCTTCGCTTCTGTCGTCGGAAACTCTCAGCGCCAAGTTCGAAGAAGCCTTGCGGGCAACCCCTTATCAGGACTTTGTCAAGCAAAGCATAGCCGAGACGCTCAAGGGGGCAATTTCGCCTGAGATCGTCGCCGAACGCATCGATCAGGCGCTTCGCGGTATTCCTTCGCAGGAATATATTAGGCTCCGACTGGATCACGCATTCTCCGCGTTGCCGACTCCGGACATAATTAACCAGCGCATTGACTTTGCATTGCAGGCAATACCATCCAAGGATGAAATCAGGGATCGACTGGACAAGGCATTCATGGATCTGCCGTCGGCGGAGACGATGATGGCCAGGGTTGATAGGGCGATTGAGACGATTCCCACCCGGGCGGAGATCATGGGAAGAATTGAACAGGCCATGGAATCACTACCCTCGCCCGAGACGGTCTTGTCACTACTGAACCGCCGTTTGGACTCGTCTATTCCCGGCAGAGACGAATTGAGTTCGGAAATTCGAGCCATGCTCGAACATAGGATTCAGAGCGCAGTTTCTGAGACTCAGATTCAAGACGCAATCAACCGATTGCTGCCGGA
The DNA here is from genome assembly GCA_035506215.1 of Desulfomonilaceae bacterium. Taxonomy (GTDB): domain Bacteria; phylum Desulfobacterota; class Desulfomonilia; order Desulfomonilales; family Desulfomonilaceae; genus DATJPW01. Next base: position 10,322 of record DATJPW010000248.1, on the reverse strand, counting down.
TACGGAACAGATCCTCAAAACGATAAGAGATGCTTTGCCCAGTAAGGAGCGATTCCAGGAAACCCTTGCTTCGGGTATTGTGGAGGCCGTTCAGAACAGCCTGCCGGAACGAATTTGGGTCGAGAGAGTGTCGAGGAGTTTATTCGACGAGAGAAGCAGAGGGCTCTTACCCAACCGAGAAGAGATAGTGACTCTACTGCGCGAAGAGATCCAGTCCAAAATGCTCGACGTGGTGGAGAAGATAATACGGCAGGAAATAGAGAAGATTACCACCGCTCTGCCAGGGTAGGAACTGCCGGCAGAGAAGCTGAATTCAAATCGACAAAATACAGAGGCCGCGATCTATCCCATTGGCGAAAGAACGCGGCCTGATTCTGTACAAACAAATGCTTTTGTCACCTGCGAACGCTAAAACGCGAGTAGGTGATATTGCTACTTTTCCAGTGCGGCGAGGATGGGACAATTCGCACAGGGCAACGTGCGTGATGCTGCAGCATTCACCTGTGACTTCGCATTTCTTGGAGCCCTTCGTGCTCGCCTGGATATCTCCAAGCAAGTCTTTCGGGTCCATCGTCCCTTAAGCGGCTTGCACTCAATTAGTTCATGAGCGTCCAGCCAGGCTTGGGCGTCCGTATAAACCATAAGAATCTCCCTGGAAACTCCTACCATCCTTCGAGTTCGTTGCCCAAGAACCCCCGACCCCTCGGAAGCCAAAATGATAAAAAATTCAGCCTTTAGTATAACCTGCTCGTCGGGGAAGTCAAGCGATTTGAAAATGTGACCATTTGCATACGTGGGAAATCCTGAATTGCGGTTCAGAATCAATAGTAGGACCGGCAGGATGCCGGTCCCTGGACATTGTGCTTCCACTCTCAGTGGACCGGCAGGATGCCGGTCCTACTGGTGTCCTTAAGGAGAAGAACGTGGTGAACACCGTCAATTTAATATCTTGGTATCTTGAAGCATCTTTCTGACGGCTTGATACGACGGGGCCCCTGTGGATATTTTCAACAATGGCTCACCTTGAAGATCAAGATCTATGAGCATCTCATCGTAGGGGATGATGGCCTCAACAGGGTACGCCAGCTTCGTGATCTCGCCTTGCGTATTCCCCGGCAGATCTTCGATAGATCCCTTCACGCGACTGAGCACTACGTGACTGGCATGAATACGGCCGCTCATCTCGTCAATCAGTTCGAGAATTCGGCCGATAGTCCGTAAACTCCGGGGAGCTGGATCAGAGATGATAAACAGGTGATCCACTTCCTCCTCAGTCCTTCTGGAAAGGTGCTCCATGCCCGCTTCATTATCGATTACTACCACTGAATAGTTTGACGTCAGGCGAGCAATTATTTCCCTCAGGATGTTGTTGGCCATGCAATAGCACCCCGGTCCTTCGGGCCGCCCCATGGAGATAAAGTCCAAATTCTTGGTCTCCTCTAAACAGGCCTGGATCTGGTATTCCATGAAACGGTCCTTGGTCATACCACCGGGAACCTCATCGCCCATTTTTCTCGTATCCTCACGGACGCAACCCACACTGCGCGGCTCCCTGATCCCAAGGACTTCGTGAAGGTTTGAATTGGAATCCGCGTCTATGGCCAGTAGAGGGACCTGGCCGGCCTCTATCAAAGCTTTGATCATCAGCGCGGTGATGGAGGTTTTGCCGACTCCTCCCTTTCCCGCGACTGCCAACGTGCTTCCCATAGTATATCCTTTCGCTTGGACCTAGCCTAAAACTGAATGCACAACCTCAAGAAATCCCTCCTCAACCAAATTCCTTATCTCTGCATCCCGTGGACACTCTTGAGACGGCCTTCTCGAAATGCCCCTACTATAAACATGCCCACACGAACGAATTTTGTCATCACTTCCAGCCTCGTTAGCCTCGAAAAGCTTCCGGACCGAGCTTCTCTCCAATTTCCTCAAGAATATTGTATGTTTTCTCAGCTTGGTCGAGGGTCATCCCGGCGCAGCCACAGGCAGGGGTAACCATAATGTGTCGATCCAACAGCTCCCTGTCAATTCCAGCCCGTCCGAGAATTCCGAAACCGGTTTGGACCCTCCGGACGACATCACGTGAAGTCTCTTGCTCGACCATTTCCGTATTGGGGACGGCGCCCCAGGCAATGACACCTCCGAGACTTAGGAACCGCTTCAATTCCTTGCCATAGATAGCCATTGATTCCATATAGTTAATCGCGTCAAAGTTGATCACGCGGGCGGAAGTCTCCATGATCATGCCCCAGTCCGTGTTCCCGCAGCAATGAACGCCCGGGATCCCACCCCTATCCAAAACCATCGAGATCACATCGTCCAATGATTCAATAACATCCGCCTTGGAAACCCCAAGGAACGCGGAAGACCCGTACGCGCTCAAACTAGGCTCATCGAAAAATACTATGATGTTATCTGCAAACGGCTTAAATTGCTCCAACAGCCAGATGGCCTTGAGCCCCATGCCCTTGACGGCCACATCCCGGAACATGGCGTGATAAAAGATCGGCTTTTGATTTTCGTCTGTCACCGTGAGCGCAAAACTGAGCGGTCCGGTAACCTGGACCTTTATGAAAGGAAGCTTCTTGTCTTCCGTTCGGAGCTTGTGCAGAAGACGATGAATCCCTTTGCCGTATTCCGCTCCAATTGCAAATGCTTCTGCTGAAGAGCCTTCGATGACAGCCAGGTAATGAGAATAAAATTCTTCGACCTCTGAGGCGGGATCACCGGATGTATCGAAATAGTAGCTCTGTTTGCTCCAATCCACTCTAAATCGGGGCAAGCCTTCAGTGATCTGTAACCACATCTGCTCCTTTGGGTCGGACCTGGACAGTTGAGGCGTATGGGGGGCCCTGGGCAAGGACTTAACAATCAGGTCTACGGCTGCGTCTGCATCGGCATGGGGCAAACTGCCCACTGCCGTACAAAGTAATGTCGGAATGACAGTCGTTTCCACAAAGTCCGGCATGAGATGCCTCCTTGACTGGCCAAACTGCGGTTGCCGTTCAATCTTCCGGCGCTTTTGGGCGGGAAATCCTGACCCGAAGCGCGGAAAAAAACCATATCCGGAACAGGATACGGTATACTACAAGTCCGTGGGCAGTTGGCCGAAGTCTGAGACTAATTTACGGTGCAACATTCTGTCAAGCCTGCCTCAAAAGAGAACTCATGAAAAGCAAACAAATGTTCTGGATACACCGCGCCAGCTTCACGTACAGGGTGGACAAGCCGGAAAAACTCATTGAAACCATATGGGTGCAACGGCCTGGGTGGGGGTACATCCGGAGGCGGGACCTATGGACGGAACGTGAGTGCTCTTTGCAGGAAATACTTGCTCACGGTTATGTGTTGCAGAGCGCCGACTCAGACGACGAGGTCAGGCATTGCCCTTTCTGTAGCATGTATATTGCCGGTATCCCGGGATATTTGGTACAGAAGCACCTTTCCGAGTGTGGCGGGTCAACGGAGAATTGGCAAAAAATTGAAGAAACGTTGATTTCCGCCCAGCGAATGAAGAAGTACGAACAAAAAATTATGGCGGAAAGACTTCGTGAATTGGCCGAACAGGAGGAAATGGAGAAGCGGGAACGGTTCGACAGAATCAAAGAGGACATGGCGGTTCGTCAACAGCAGAAGGACAGAAAGAGAAGACTGAGAGAAGAGACCAAGGAAGAATGGAAGCGGCGCTAATCCGACCTCCTTCATCCCCACTGATATCCCTACTTGTGATGATTCCTTTTTGACCCCTTTCCCCGAAGATCAACCTCCGAAGAATGGACAACCTTGTGGGTGAGGACGGTAGTGTCCATTCTATGGCAAAGAGTGTGGAGTAATTGCAAGGACGTTGTGCTCAATTTCGGCTCTGGTTCTCGGAAATGAGTAAGGCGCCTTGAAATTCTCCGAGTGTCACGATCAAAGGAGAAGAGCTATGATTATCAATGTCTCATTCGCCCCGATCATCTCTTTGATCGCGGGCATTCTCATACTGCTGTTTCCGCGGATACTGAACTTTGTCGTAGCGATATACCTCATCGTCATGGGCGTGTTGGGCCTCATGGGGAGGGCTGTGTAAGAAGCGGCGGTGAAAAAAGCCGGCGCCGATGCACTTGAGGCGCACACGCGTCCGACCCTCTCCACGGAAGACAGCGTGGGTAGGACACGGGAAAACGAAGGAGTGAGCAATGAATTCGCAGCGGATCGAAGGGAACTGGAAGCAATTCAAAGGCCGGATGAGGGAGCGATGGGGAAAATTGACCCATCACGAATTGCATGTCTTGCGAGGAAAGCGGGACCAATTAATGGGTAAGGTCCAAGAGAGATACGGCCTTGCACGGGATTTTTTTCGTAAACTTCATCTCCGTTGAGCCGCGAGTCGAGATGGGGTCCACTCTGCTTTCGGATCATCGGTGAGTTTCTACAGCCGAGCCGGACGCCTCCCAGGGCGCATGTGTGTCTGTATTATCGTGGAACCCGTTTAGCCGCCACGAAACAAAAAAATTGGGGACGATGGTCGTCCCCGTGGATTAGGAGGAATTGGGGTCTACGAAAGTTCTTCTAGATTCCAGCGAGTCTTCTAATAATGTTGTCGCGTCCGGGACTTGGGATCCTCTACCAATAAGCCCCGAATGTCGATTCGGTCGAACCGGCGGGTAAGCCGGCAAATAGATCTCGGCCCCCCCATGGTGCACCAGGAGCAGTCAGTGTTCCCGAGACCAACTGGAAGGGAATCTGAACTACATTGCTTATAATGTCCGAGAGGCCGCCCTGCCCCATGGGGGGACCGGGCCAATATGAGTAGCTTGGCGGCGCGGCCGCGGGCATCATGTATGGGGCCGATCCCGCGTATGGGGCTGGACCCGCGCCGGGCATGTAGCTATAAGGCATCTGATATGGGTTCATTGAGCCTGGTTTGCATTTGGTAATCGGCGCTGGAGCGCAAGGCGGCGGACCACACATCGGTGGAGCACAAGGTGGCGGTCCGCAGGGCGGCGGAGCGCACATCGTGGGTCCGCAAGACGGTGGGCCACAGGGCCTTGGAGGAGGAGGAGGCGCGAGGATGCCGGCCATAATCGCTGCAGGAATGCCTATTACAGCTCCACAAATGTTTGTGCATATACCGATGCACGCGCCACAAATGGCGAAGGGTCCCGGGCCGCAAGACGGTGGGCCGCAGGAAGGCGGCGGACATGGCGGTGGAGCGCACGATGCAGGTGGAGGACAGGCCGCTGAATAGGCGAACGCCGTGTTGTCAGCCGTTACCGAAGAGATTATTAACATGAATGCCGACAATATTAGACAGCACAACAAACGAGCGACTCTTATCACCATACCTCATCCTCCTTTGGTCAGATCCTTCACACAACACTTGAGGGCGTAGACTCAAGCTTAAGGATACTGAATTTAGCCCGTTGGTGGGCTTCATTGAAAAGGCCGTTTAGCATGGCACTTGGACCGTGTCAAGCAAAATAATTGATTGTGGTAAGTTAGCTTTTAAACCGGCAATGCGAAATAACATGAACTGATTATGTTCTGGATATTAGTTATGTTTTTGTCTAATATCGCGACTCAATCCGCTGACTCGAACTCCATCTCCTGCCACGACAAAGGTTACATGCCGTTTGAATTTATGTTAAAGGGTGGGGGGAGTGTTAAGAACAAGAAAGGACCACAGATCGTATGAGGAAGGTACTCTTTTTATTGATGTTCCTGGCAGCATGGGTGCCTCTTGTCGCCTTCGCGCAAGAGGAATTCGTGGACTCGTACAATCAGGGAGTCGAGGCATTGAAGCAGAATCGAACAGATGAGGCCATCGAGTTCTTTAACCGAGCGCTGCAAGTCGACCCTCAGGACCATCTCGCATATAACAACAGGGGGGTGGCTTTCAAGCGCAAAGGCCAATATGACAAGGCCATCGAAGACTTCAACCGCGCTCTTGAGATCAAGCCGGACTATACCAATGCATTGGCTAATCGGGGCATTGCCCGTCAAAAAAAAGGGGACCTGGAAGGTGCATTTCAGGACCTCGCACTTGCGGCAAAACAGGGTAAGCGTGAGAGTGTGATTCATACTGCACTGGGCGTGGTCGAGAAAGACAGAGGTGATCTGGATCAGGCGATCAAGACGTTGCGACACGCGATTACCTTGAACAAAAAAAACCTACTCGCATATCAGGCCCTTGGCGAAATATATGAAAAGCAGAAACATTACGATAGGGCCCTGGATGAATACATGAAGGTTATCGAGCTGGCCAAGAAACCTGAAAATGTCCCTGAAGTTGCCTCGAGAGTCCTTGAAATCCGCGGCTTGATCGCCGAAGCCAATTACAACGAGGGTCTTGCCAGTTACCGCAAGGGCGATGAGAAGCAGGCTGTTAATTTTTGGACGCTGGCATTGAGAATCGATCCTGGTCACATGCAGTCATTGCGAGACAGAGGTCTCACATATTACAAGAATGGAAAGTATCAGAAGGCCCTTGAGGATTTCGATTCAGCCCTGGCCCGTGACCCGGGAAATGCGGAAATCTACCGGATTCGGGGTGACACTAACCTCAGAATGAAACGCTCGGAAAACGCTCTGGCGGATTATACAAAATCGTTGGACCTGAATCCGAAGGATGCGGTAGCCCATAATAACCGTGGTCTGGTTTACCACGAATTGAATGATATGGACAAAGCACTCGAGGAATACTCTAAGGCCATCGCGCTGGACCCTACGACCCCAATCTTTTATGAGAATCGCGCGATTGTATATATGGCAAAGGGAATGCCTGAGAAAGCCGCGGCCGATTATCAACAGGCATTGAAGCTCACCACCGATGAAGGACACAGAAACGAACTTCTCGAAAAGCTGTCACTCATCAATCCCAGGAGCAGCAGGGACACCTCCAGTCCCATCGAGCCGATCCCGGAACTTTCGGAAGCGGGCTCTCTGTTGCCGGTGGAGAACGACAAAGGTCAAAGTCAAGCTAAGACGGCCGGGTCCAGCGACAATCGCTGAGAATTGTTTAGAGGCCCTTGCACGCATCCTTCTGGATCCTAGATATGACCTCAACGCCTTTGCGTGCAAGCTGCAGCAGTGAGTTCATTCTGGCCATGGAAAACGGTGTGTGCTCGGCTGTGGCCTGCACTTCCACCAGTCGGCCGCTTCCTGTCATCACAACATTCATGTCAACATCCGCGGCGGAATCTTCATCATAAGCCAAATCCAGGAGCATTACGTTGTTCACCATGCCGACACTGACTGCGGCCACCGAATCCCGCAACGGATTTGATGCGATTATGCCGCCTGACATCAGCGTCCGAAACGCCATATATAAGGCCACCCAGGCCGCGGATACAGCGGCAACCCTGGTCCCGCCATCTGCCTGGATCACGTCGCAGTCCACCGTCACTGTCCTTTGACCGAACGCCTCCAGGTCGGTAACCGACCGCAGGGACCGGCCAATAACACGCTGAATCTCCATGGTCCTGCCGCCTATCCTCCCTCCGCGCTCTCGTGGAGACCGAGTGTGGGTAGCACGTGGGAGCATTGAGTATTCGGCTGTTACCCAGCCTTTTCCACTCTGTTTCAGGAACGGCGGGACTGTGTCTTCCACGCTGGCAGCGCATAGCACCTTGGTCTTTCCGGCTACTATGAGCGCCGACCCCTCTGCATGCTCCAGCACACCGCTTGTTATCTCCCACTGCCTCAGGGCATCGGGTTTTCGATTCTCGTTTCTGATGAATTGTCTCATGGCGTTTCATTGGACCACAAATGCGCAGTTTATCCAACACAAATGAATTCTTCTGTCGGTATTTTCCTTGACTCAACTTTAGGTTTGGCGATAAACATTCTGATTTATATTGACAAATATATTTGTAGGCTATAGAAAGGGTCTTCAAGAGGGTACCCGTGTGTACCGGAGATATATGCGCTCCGTGGAATCCATCAGACTGACTTCATGCGCTTGCATCGACCGTTTAACAGTTGCATTTTGTGATTCTTGCGTTCTTTCCGACATCCCCGTTTTGATGTACTATAATTTAAAAGGGGGATCACATATTGAGTTCTCGCCTCGGATCGGGTTTCCCAAGGAAAGCAGGAACAGAGGCTGGGCTGTTCGGTTTCTTTCTGGAAGTTTTTTCAAAAATTCGAAATGCTCATGTTTTGGGACTCGTTCTTGGCAGCCTTTGTGCGACACTGTCAGTGCGCGAGCACTCATGCGCAACTGGCGAGCAGACTGGCCGGTTCTGACCAGCGAGTCGATGTTGGAGGCACGGTCATGCCATTAATGGACAGCTACAATTTGATTGATATGTTCATTTTAGGCACCCTTCTGGTCTCATTCATTCTGGGAATATGGAAGGGTTTCGTGCGTTCATTGACTGCCCTGGCCAGTTTAGTCCTGGGAGTGTTGCTGGCCTTCAAGTATTACCCGGCAGTCGTGGTGTACCTGGACAAAATTTCCAAATTGGACCCGCAGATTTCGATGATTCTAGCCATGGTCGTCGTATTCATTGGGGTACAGATCGTTTTTCTCATTATCCGCCGAATATTGGACTTCTTGCTGGACCTTACTCGATTGAGTTGGCTGGATCGCATACTGGGCGCTGTCATGGGAGTTGTCGCAGGACTTGTAATAGTGGCTGCGGGTGTACAAGTGCTGCTGGTCGGGGTCCCTGATTGGCCTGTGGTAAAAGCTTCAAAGCTTATTCCGCCTGTTGACCGACTGACCGCGAAGGGCCTTGCCTATGCGCCCAAAAGCGCAAGAGATCAGTGGCAATCATTCATATCGAAGTGGAAAGGGACGCAGTAGCTTTGCCATTTGTTTCCAATTATTCGGATATTCTTTTAGAAGAGGGCGACTACCGTTCCCCCAGGGAATTGCCGGGTGAATCCGGCACCTCCGCTGCCGGAGCCAGGAGGATGTCATGAAACGGTTTCTCATTCAATTTCTGATCATCTTGATCCCTGGACTGATCGTGGGATGCGGGTACTTTCAAAAGAAGGATGAGCCCCCTCCCCTTCCGCCCATTGAAGAGACTAAACCGCCCCTCACGATGAAAAGCGAATACTTCAAGTCCTTTCCGTGGTCTGCTCTCTCCAAGCCTCGCAAAGATGGTAATGAACCCGATACTTCCACGTATACCATCAGAGAGGCGGACACTCTGGATAAGGTAGCAGAGAGTACTATGGGTGATCAAAGCCTCGCCGTGGGATTGGCCGAGTACAACGATTTGTCTTCTCCAAGCAAGATCTCACCGGGAGAAAAAATAGTCATCCCCAATCCAATTATAGGCATGAGCAGCCAGATGTTGGTCAAGGCCAAACGTGAAAAGGATTTCACGCCGGCAAAAGGCTTCGACGTGGAGATGAAGACGGGTGATGAGTACAAAATGAAGTTCGAATCCAACGTCGACGGCTATGCATATATCTTCCGTCAGGGCCCCAAAGGTATGGACATGCTGTATCCGGCCCGCCCGCCTCAGGCGAAAAAACAGGTGAAAAAAGGAAAGAAGCCCAAGAGACCCGAACCGACCCTGGCGCCAGACGCAGGCAAGGTCAAGGCACACGAACCCTTTGAAATTCCTATCGGTAAGAAGGGATTCGCGTACGATCCCAAAAAGGCCGGAGACCAAGTCCTTGTCTTTCTCTCCCTGCGGCCAATACCTGAACTCGAAGACCTGAAAGAGCGCGAGAAGAAGATCCGGCCGGAAGAGGTCGAGGACGTGAAGCATCGAGTAAAAGGTGGGGAGGTTTTCTCTCAGCCTCCGTATCATCTTTTGAGGATTTCCGACCCGAACGAGATATTATGGTTCGAGCTGAACCTCACTGGATAAAAAGGAAAGGATTTGACACCTACCCAAGTATGGGTGATAGTATAAGACTTGTGGGGCTGTAGCTCAGCTGGGAGAGCGCTTGAATGGCATTCAAGAGGTCGTCGGTTCGATCCCGTCCAGCTCCACCAGAGATTCTATTGAGAAACCGCTGATTTGAGTTGACTGCTCGCAGCGGTTTTTCTCTTTAAAATTACCAGTGCGGGACTTTTGCGGGACCCTTCCGAGCATACCTTGTTCGCCGCTTCGATTAGATTTTGCAGTTCGGCCTGAGAATAGTGCGTCGTGACCCTTCCGGATTTGTGGCCCAGAAGGTCTTGCCTGTCCTCAAAGGATACTCCGGCCGCTCGGAGTCGCCGGCCGAAAGTATGCTTTAAGTCGTGGACTCTCACCTGTTCGAGTCCTGCTCTTTCCCTGGCATCCCTCCAGGCCCTACCATACATTTTAGTAAGTTTTCTCCCCTTGTAGGTGAAAACATACTCCTCGCTGACACCGCGCATTTCTTCAACA